>NZ_JALQEK010000010.1:0-166602 GCF_023630765.1 Caballeronia sp. ATUFL_F2_KS9A
CGCCCCCGCCCGCCGGGCCGCGGGCGCCGCCCCCCCCCCCCCCCCCCCCCCCGCCGCCGCCCCCCCCCCCCCCGCCCCCCCCCCCCCCCCCCCCCCCCCCCCCGCCCCGCGCATCGGTACCGCATCGACATCGAGTCTCAAGGAGCCATCATGGGCGTAGCCGGCAAACACTACCCTCCTCACGTGAACCGTCAGCAGGACAACGCTGAAACACCTGACCAGGCCAAGCCCTCGGATGAGCGCGTACGCCACACGTCGTGGTTCGGTCATTTGCTGAATCGCCCGGAGTTCGCGGCCATTTCCGGCACCGTGCTCGTCTTCATCGTGTTCGGCTTCGGCGCGGGATCGTCGGGCATGTTCAACCTCGACGGCGTGATGAACTGGTCGCAAGTGGCCGCCTATCTCGGCCTGCTCGCGGTCGGCGCGTGTCTCCTCATGATCGCCGGCGAGTTCGACTTGTCCATCGGCTCGATGATCGGCTTCGCTGGCATGATGGTCGCGTTGCCGGCGGTCTATTTTCATTGGCCGCTATCCCTTTCGATTCTCTTCGCGTTCGTCATGTCGATGCTGCTCGGCGCATTGAATGGCTATCTCGTCATGCGCACGCGCCTGCCGTCGTTCATCGTCACGCTCGCGTTCCTGTTCATTCTGCGCGGCCTCACGCTCGCGCTGTCGATCATGTTCGCGGACCGCACCATCATCTCGGGCGTCGGCGATCTCGCCCAGGCCGATCCCATCGCCGACACGCTCTTTCATGGCGTCGCGTTTCACGGCCTGTTCACCTGGCTCGCGCACATGGGCATCGGCAAGCTGCTCGACAGCGGCCAGCCGCTCGTGCCGGGCATTCCGAAAGTCATCATCTGGTGGCTCGCGCTCGCGGCGGTCGGCGCGTTCGTGCTCGCCAAGACGCGCTACGGCAACTGGATTCTCGCGGTCGGCGGCGATGCGAATGCCGCGAAGAACGTCGGCGTGCCGGTGAAGCGCGTGAAGATATCGCTCTTCGTGCTCACCGCGTTCTGCTCGTGCCTCTTCGCCGTGCTGCAAGTGTGCGATATCGGCTCGGCGGCGGCGGATCGCGGCTTGCAGAAGGAATTCGAAGCGATCATCGCGGCGGTCATCGGCGGCACCTTGCTGACGGGCGGCTACGGATCGGTCGTCGGCGCATGTTTCGGTGCCCTGATCTTCGGTGTCGTGCAGATCGGCATCACTTATACGAACGTGAGCTCGGACTGGTTCCGCGTGTTCCTTGGCGTGATGCTGCTCATCGCCGTGCTCTTCAATCACTACGTGCGCCGCCGCGTGTCCCAGGCTCAATGAGAGGAGCAACGAACATGCAAGACGACAACATCCTCGCGCTCGAAAACGTCAGCAAGTTCTTCGGCAAGGTGATCGCGCTGAACGGCGTCACGTTGCGGCTCAAACGCGGTGAAGTGCATTGTCTGCTCGGCGATAACGGCGCGGGCAAATCGACACTCATCAAGACGCTCGCAGGCGTGCATCAGCCCTCTTCCGGCGACTATCTCGTCGATGGCAACCCCGTGCATTTCGACTCGCCGAAAGAAGCGCTCGATCTCGGTATCGCGACTGTGTATCAGGATCTCGCGCTTGTGCCGTTGCTATCGGTGGCGCGCAACTTCTTCATGGGACGCGAGCCGCAAAAGAAGCGCTTCGGCATCAGCGTGATGGACCTCGACCTCGCCGCCGAAACGTCGCGCGCCAAGCTCGCCGAAATGGGCATCAATGTGCGCGATCCGCATCAGCCGATCGGCACGATGTCCGGCGGCGAGAAGCAATGTCTCGCGATTGCCCGCGCGATTCACTTCGGCGCGCGCGTGCTGATCCTCGACGAACCGACCGCCGCGCTCGGCGTGAAGCAGAGCTTCAATGTGTTGAAGCTCATCCACAAGGCGCGCGAAAAAGGCATCTCGGTGATCTTCATCACGCACAACGTTCACCATGCCTATCCGATCGGCGATTCGTTCACGCTGCTCAATCGCGGCCGCTCGATGGGCACGTTCACCAAGGACAACATCAGCAAGAACGAAGTGCTCGACATGATGGCGGGCGGCGCAGAAATGCAGCAGATGATGACCGAACTCGAAGGCGCGACGATCTGAGGACATTGAATCCATGCCAACGCAAAATCCCTCTCGCTTCGCGCCGGATCGCACGCGCGATATCGTGTGTCTCGGCCGCCTCGCCGTCGATCTCTATGCGCAAAATGTCGGCGCGCGGCTCGAAGATGTATCGACGTTCGCGAAGTATCTCGGCGGCTCGTCGGCGAACATCGCGTTCGGCTGCGCGCGGCTCGGGCTGAATGCGTCGATGCTCGCGCGCGTCGGCAACGATCACATGGGGCGCTTTCTCACGGAGACGCTCGAACGCGAAGGCTGCGATGTGAGTCACGTTCGCATCGATCGTGACCGGCTCACCGCGCTCGTGCTGCTCGGCCTCGAAGACCGCGACACGTTTCCGCTCGTGTTCTATCGCGAGAACTGCGCGGACATGGCCGTCGACGAACACGATTTCGATGAAGCGTATATCGCGTCATCGAAGGCGCTGCTCATTACGGGCACGCACTTCTCGACGGAACAGGTGAACCGCACGAGCCGTCGCGCGCTCGACTACGCACGACGCAACGACGTCCGCACGATTCTCGACATCGACTATCGGCCTGTCTTGTGGGGTCTCACGGGCAAGGCGGATGGCGAGACGCGCTTCATCGCGAATGAAGGCGTCACTGCGCATTTGCAGCGCATTCTGCCGTTGATCGATCTCGTCATCGGCACGGAAGAAGAGTTTCGCATCGCGGGCGGCAAGGACCGTCTGATCGATGCGCTCGCGATGGTCCGCAAGGTCACGAGCGCGACGCTCGTCGTGAAGCGCGGGCCGCTCGGCTGTTCGATCATCGAAGGCGCGGTGCCGTCGTCCATCGACGATGCGCCGGTTCATGGCGGCGTCGAAGTGGAAGTGCTCAACGTGCTCGGCGCCGGCGACGCGTTCGCTTCAGGCTTCTTGTCGGGATGGCTGCGCGACGAGCCGCTCGAAGCCTGCGCGCGAACGGCCAATGCATGCGGCGCGCTCGTCGTGTCGCGTCACGGCTGCGCGCCCGCGATGCCCACGCCCGCCGAGCTCGATTACTTTCTCGCCGCGGCGAAGGAAGACCCCGCGCGCATGCGCCGCCCCGATCGCGATGCAAAGCTCGCGCGTCTGCATCGCGTGAGTCCCAAGCGCAAGCAATGGGACGAAGTGCTCGGCTTCGCGTTCGATCATCGCAATCAGTTCTTCGATCTCGCGCAGCAAACGGGCGCGAGCGAAGCGCGCATCTCGACGTTGAAAAACCTGTTCGTCGAAGCCGTTGCACAGACGGAGAAAGAACTCGCGCTCGAAGGACGCATTGGCGTGTTGATCGACGATCGCTACGGGCAAGATGCGTTGAACGCGGCGACGGGACGCGGCTGGTGGATCGGCCGGCCGGTCGAATTGCCCGGCTCGATGCCGCTCGAATTCGATCATGGCCGCTCCATCGGCACGACGCTCGTGCAGTGGCCGCGCGAGCAGGTCGCGAAGTGTCTCGTGCAATATCACCCCGATCATCCGCATGACGTGCGTCTCGAACAGGAAGCGCAGTTGCGCGCGCTCTACGATGCCGTTCAGGAAAGCGGCAACGAACTGCTGCTCGAAGTGATCGTGCCGAAGAACGGGCCACCGATTGAAGACGACACCGTGCATCGTGCGTTGAAGCGTCTCTACAACCTCGGTATCTATCCGGAATGGTGGAAGCTCGAACCGATGAGCGCGAAGCAATGGCAAGCCATCGATGCGCTGATCGCGCAGCGCGATCCGTATTGCCGTGGCGTCGTGTTGCTGGGCTTGTCGGCGGGCGTCGATCAGTTGCGTGAAGGCTTCGCAGCGGCGGCATCCTCGAAGACGTGCAAGGGCTTCACCGTCGGGCGCACGATTTTTCATGAGCCGAGTCATGCGTGGCTCGCCAATGAGATCGACGACCGCGAATTGATCGCGCGCGTGCGACGCACGTTCGAAGCGCTGATCGATGCATGGCGCGAGGCGCGTTCGTCTTCGGGCGCAGAACTTCGAGTGACACAGGAGCAAGCCGCATGAACCAGCGTGCAACGCAATCGGAGACTGCAGTGAGTTCGACCATTCGACTGACCGCCGCGCAAGCGCTCGTGCGCTATCTCGCGGCGCTTCGCACCGAACACGGCGAGCCGCTTTTCGGCGGCGTGTTCGCGATCTTCGGGCATGGCAATGTCGCGGGTATGGGCGAGGCGTTGTATCGGCATCGCGATGAATTGCCGACGTATCGCGCGCACAACGAGCAGGCGATGGCGCATGGCGCGATCGCGTATGCGAAGGCGCATATGCGGCGGCGCATGATGGCGGTGACGACGTCTATCGGTCCGGGCGCGACCAATCTCGTGACGGCGGCCGCGCTCGCGCATGTGAACCGCTTGCCGGTACTGCTGTTGCCGGGCGATATCTTCGTGTCGCGCGCGCCCGATCCGGTGTTGCAGCAAGTGGAGGATGGTCACGATGGCGGCGTCTCCGCTAACGATGCGTTGAAGGCGGTATCGCGTTACTTCGATCGCATCGTGCATCCCGCGCAATTGTTGAGCGCATTGCCGCGCGCGATACGCGTGCTCACCGATGCGGCGCAATGCGGCCCGGTCACGCTCGCGTTGCCGCAGGACGTGCAGGCGATAGCGTACGACTACCCTGCTTCGTTCTTCGAGCCGCGCGCCGTCGAGTTTCATGCGCCGGCACCGATTCCGCGCGAGATCGAACGCGCCGCCGCGATGCTGCGTGAAGCGCGCGAGCCGTTGATCGTATCGGGTGGCGGCGTGCTGTACGGGCTCGCGACCGATGCGTTGCGCACGTTCGCGCACAGGCATGGCGTGCCCGTCGCGGAGACGCAGGCGGGCAAAGGCGCGCTCGCCTGGGACGATGCGTTGAACGTCGGCGGTATCGGCGTGACGGGCGGCACCGCTGCGAACGAACTCGCGCATGCGAGCGATTGCGTGCTTGCTATCGGCACGCGTCTGCAGGATTTCACGACCGGATCGAACACGCTATTCACGCAGGCGCGGCTTGTCGCGGTCAATGCGAATCCGTTCGATGCGCTCAAGCAGAACGCGCTCGCCGTGCAGGCGGATGCGCGTGCCGCGCTGGAAGCGTTGTCCGAGGCGCTCGGCGACTGGCACGCATCGCCGCAATGGACGACGCGCGCGCATCGGCTTGCGAATGAGTGGCGCGAGACCGTGGCGCATGTGACGAACACGCCCGTCGCGGATGGCAAGCTGCCGCGCGAAGCCGATGTGATCGGCGCGGTGCAGCGCTCGGACGATGCTTCTTCAGCCAACGATATCGTCGTGTGTGCTGCGGGCACTTTGCCCGCGGATTTGCAGAAGCTCTGGCGCACCAGCGCGCCGGGCGGTTATCACGTCGAATACGGCTATTCGTGCATGGGCTACGAAGTCGCGGGCGGACTGGGCGTGAAGCTCGCGCGGCCCGAGCGCGAAGTGATCGTGATTGTCGGCGACGGCTCGTATCTGATGATGAATAGCGAGCTCGCTACGTCGGTGATGCTCGGCGCGAAGTTGATCGTGGTGTTGCTCGACAATCGCGGGTTCGGGTGCATCAATCGCTTGCAGCAGGCTTGTGGCGGGGCGCCGTTCAACAATCTCATCGATGATTGCAAGCAGGGCGCGCTTGGGGCGCCGGAGATCGATTTCGCGATGCATGCGCGGTCGCTCGGGGCTTTGGCGGAGCATGTTTCCAGCATCGATGAGCTTATCGTCGCGATGAAGCGCGCGCGGGCGGCGGATCGCAGTTATCTCATCTCTATCGATACGGATCCTTCGAGGACTACCGAGGAAGGTGGATGGTGGTGGGAAGTCGCCGTTCCTGAAGTGTCGGATCGCGCGGCTGTCGTCGTTGCGCGTGAGGCCTATGAGCAGGCCGTCAAAGCTCGTAGTGTTTGATTGAGCTTCTATGGAAGCCTGTGATCGCGTCGGTCTATTGGGCGTTGCCCCTGTGCGGGGCGGCAGTCACTTTCTTTGCTGCTGCAAAGAAAGTAACCAAAGAAAGCAGCTCGTCACGGCCCGCGGTCACACGCAATTTGGGTAGTTCTCTCGTCCCAGGCGGCACTCGCCTAAAGAGTGCCCTCAAAGGACCAACCGGGCTTGGCTCGCGCACGGTCCGCCGCCCGAAAACGTTGAGCGCGCTGGTTCAGCACGAAACGGTATCGGCACAGCGCTGCGCGCTGCCGCCGGGTCTGCAAGGGAAACCGACGAGCGGCAAGTGCAGTGAGATGGAGACGGCAGCAAAGAAGCACGCGCGGACCCGATTGACCGGTCGGCCGCGCAGCGGGCTGGAGCTATTTGGTGCTGAGCCCGTTTATTGTGTGGTGCGATGTGGCAGACCGTGCGCGAGCCAAGCCCGATGGGGCCTATGAGGGCACTCTTTAGGCAGCCCACGATGGACGAGAGGACTACCCAAATTGCGTGTGACCGCGGGCGTATCGGAAGCTGCTTTCTTTGCTTACTTTCTTTGCAGCAGCAAAGAAAGTAAGTGCCGCCCCGCACAGGGGCAGTGCTAATAGACCACTAAGAAACCGGGATCCGGCGAAAGCGAAAGCAAAAAGCAAAAAGGAGAACCCAACATCATGCCTTTGAAAAAGATACGCATCGGCATCAATCCATTGTCATGGATGAACGACGACCTGCCTTCGCTCGGCGGCGAGACACCTCTCTCCACCGCCCTGACGGAAGGAAAACAGATCGGCTATGAAGGCTTCGAGCTAGGCAACAAGTTCCCTCGCGAACCGCAAGCGCTAAAAGCCTTGCTCGCGCAGTACGAGCTAGCGCTAGTCTCAGGCTGGTACTCGGGCCGACTCGCAGAACGCAGCGCAGAAGAAGAAATCGAAGCCGCGGGCCCCCATCTCGACCTGCTCGCGCAAAACGGCGCGACCGTAATGGTCTACGGCGAGGTCGCCAACTCGATCCAGGGCGCGCCAAAACCGCTCTATCAACGTCCGCGCTTTTTCTCGGATGCGCAATGGACCGGGTACGCAGACCGCCTGAACCGCTTCGCCGAATACACCCTCTCGCGCGGCGTGCGCGTCGCCTATCATCATCACATGGGCGCGTATGTCGAAACGCCCGCCGACGTCGACCGCCTCATGGCGCTCACCAACGATTCGGTCGGCCTGCTGTTCGACGCGGGACACATCACGTTCGCGGGCGGCGATGCCCTGAGCGTGCTGCAAAAGCATATCGCTCGTGTATGCCACGTCCACTGCAAAGACGTGCGCCCCGAAATCGTGAAGCTCGCGCGCAATCGCAACTGGAGCTTTCTCGATGCGGTCATCAACGGCGCGTTCTCCGTGCCCGGCGACGGCTGCGTCGACTATCCGGGCATCATCGCGTGTCTCGCGAAGCATGATTACGAAGGCTGGCTCGTCGTGGAAGCGGAACAGGATCCGGTGATCGCGCCGAGCTACGCATACGCCGACAAGGGCTATCGCACGCTGCGTACGCTCGTCGACGCAACATTCAAGGAGGCAGCATGAGCCTGCTAGTGAAAGCATCGCGCGAAGGACAAACCATCGCGCGCGTCACGCCCGATTCCGCGGGCTGGAAGCACGTCGGCTTCGCGGCGTATCGCCTGAATGCGGGCGATGTCGTGCATGTCTACGACGCGGATCGCGAAAGCTGCATCGTCGTGTTGACGGGCACGGTGAGCGTCGAAGCGGGCGACGAGCATTATCAGTCGATCGGCTCGCGCGACAGCGTGTTCGAAGACGCCGCGCCGTATGCCGTCTACGTGCCGCCGAAGCTGGCCGCCATCGTGCGTGCGGAACGCGATGCGCAGATCGGCGTCGCGAGCGCGCCCGCGAAGGGCGAGTTTCCGCCGCGTCTCATCGAGCCATCGCAGATGAAGCGCTCGACGCGCGGCAAGAACGCGAATACGCGCTACGTGTGCGACATTCTTCCGCAAACGGAAGATGCCGAGTCGTTGCTGGTCGTGGAAGTGCGCACGCCGGGCGGACATGCGTCGAGCTATCCGCCGCACAAGCACGATCAGGACAATGTGCCCGTCGAAAGCTCGCTCGAAGAGACGTATTACCATCGACTGAATCCGCCGCAAGGATTCGCGTTTCAGCGCGTTTATACCGATGAACGCGATCTCGATGAAACGATGGCCGTCGAGGATCACGATGTCGTCATGGTGCCGCGTGGGTATCATCCGGTGGTCGTGCCGTATGGCTACGATAACTACTATCTGAACGTGATGGCCGGCGACAAGCGGACGTGGCACTTCAAGAACGATCCGAAGCATGAGTGGATCGTGGAGAGGGATAGCAAGGCGCAGGGTTAAGCGAGCGGGAAGGCGAATGCCGCATGTCGCGGCATTCGCTGCACTACGCGTTCCAGGGATCGAAGATCGTCGCGTCGAACTGACTAATGGGTGCCGATGCTCTTTCTCGACGCAGCGATTTCCGCGTACGCATCGGCTGCATCGTTATCGAAACTCGGCAGACGGCCAGCAAAATCTTCACTGAAGATGATCCGCGTGGCGTCCCATAGGCGCTGCCGCCTGATACCTGCGGCCATCGACCATATTCCATGGAGAATTTCTCCACGCGTGACAGTCGTGGTGAACAGTGCCGAATGCGGCTCGTTGGCGAGCCATGTCAAAACGCGCTGTTCCGGCGCCGGACGCAGCAACTCGGAAAGGACGTTGGTATCTAGAACGATCATTCATCGAGCCCCGACGGGTTACGAATCGCCTCGCGCTTGGGAAGCTCCAACTCGACTCCGCCAAGCGGATCGATGCGGCCACGAATCGATTCGACAAGAATCTTTCCTTGCGCCGGTTCTGTCCAAAGAGCTGTCCGCAGAATGTCGCGAGCCTCTTCCTCCATCGAGCGACCGTGCTTCGCTGCCTGCATACGCAAGCGCGTCTCAAGTTGCTCGTCGATATCCTGAATGGTCATGGCCACCACGTTGACCTCCGTTGAAGCGATGTATCAAATTGAACTTCAGGCATATTAACTCGAATCGAACGTGCCACCGACCGACAGCCATTGCCGCGAGATCGCTTCATCGCGCGCGAGCGTCTCGATCGTCCCATCGAACTGTATCGCCCCATGCCCCATGACCGCGACGCGCGCATCGAGCGTGCGCGCGATCGTCAATCGCTCTTCGATCAGCAGCGTCGCGACGCCGCGGTTGCGCAGCATCGCGAGACACGCGGCCACTTCCGCGAGCACTTGCGGTGCGAGCCCTTCGCCCGGTTCGTCGATGACGACCAGCGACGGATCGCC
Source organism: Caballeronia sp. ATUFL_F2_KS9A (assembly GCF_023630765.1). NCBI lineage: Bacteria > Pseudomonadati > Pseudomonadota > Betaproteobacteria > Burkholderiales > Burkholderiaceae > Caballeronia > Caballeronia sp. ATUFL_F2_KS9A. The sequence continues at coordinate 9,350 of NZ_JALQEK010000010.1, forward strand.
CGTCAACGTGCGCGCGAGCGCGAGCATCTGCTGCTCGCCGCCCGACAGCGCGCCCGCCTTCACCGACGCGCGTTCTTCGAGCACGGGAAACAGCCGATACGCATCGCGCAACGCAAAACGCGTGCCCTTCCTTTCGCCCAGCACGAGATTTTCGCGCACCGTGAGCGCAGGGAACACATCGCGCGTTTCGGGCACGTAACCAATGCCCAGCCGCGCGATGCGATGCGCCCTCAAGCCGACGAGCTGAACATCGCGATAGCGCATGTCGCCCGCGCATCGCACGAGTCCCATGATGGCTTTCGCGAGCGTCGATCGTCCCGATCCGTTGCGGCCGACAAGCGCCACCGCTTCGCCTTCGTCGATGCACAGGTGCACGCCGTGCAGCACTTGCGCCGCGCCGTACCACGCGCGCAAATCGTCGATACGCAACTGCGCCTTCATGACGCGACTCCACCGAGATACGCGTCCTGAACAGCGCGATTCGCGCGTATCGCAGCGGGCGTATCGGTGGCGATCACGCGCCCTTGCACGAGCACCGAAATGCGATCCGCGAGGCCGAAAACCGCATCCATGTCATGTTCGATGACGAGCAGCGTGCGCCCTTCCGTCGTCGCGCGAATCAGTTCGAGCGCGCGAGTCGCCTCCGCGCGATTCATGCCGGCGGTGGGCTCGTCGAGCAAGATCAGCGGCGCATCGGTGGCAAGCGCGATGCCCAGATCGAGCGCGCGTTGCTCCGCGTACGTCAGGCGTGCCGCGAGTTCGTCGGCGCGCGCGGCAAGGCCGATGGCATCGAGCATCGCGTGCGCGCGTTCGTCGATTCGTCGCGAAGGCAGCCATCGATCGACAAGCCGCGACGATGCCGCGCCGAGCGCCGCGCAACGCAGGTTCTCGAACACGGACAAGCCGCCGAACACGCTCGTCGTCTGAAAGCTGCGGGCAAGCGAGCGCGATACGCGTTGCGGCGGCTTGCCGGTGATATCGATTCCGCTCGCGACGATGCGTCCATCGTCGGGCCGCGTGCGTCCCGAGATCAGATCGAAGAGCGTGGATTTGCCCGCGCCGTTCGGTCCGATGAGCGCGTGCCGCTCGCCCGCAGCGACCTGCAAGTCGACGCCGCGCAGTACGCGCGTCACGCCGAAGCGCTTGACGATGCCATGCAATTCGAGCGCCGCGTTCATCGCGCGGTCCTCGTGCGTCGCGCGAGCCACAAGCCCAGCAACGCGCACGGCAACGCGATGAACCACGCGCGTGCATCGGTTCGTCCGGCGTAAAGCGCTTCGACCGGCACGACGACCGCGACGCCCCACGCGATCGCGCTCAGCATGCCGATGCACAAGGACCGCGCATCGCGCCGAACGAGGCCCGCGACGCCTTCCGGCGCGGCCACGACGACCCACATGAACAAGAGCCCGAGATACATCGGCCACGCGGTGCTGACGCTCGCGAGCCCGACGCTAAAGAACGTGAGCAGCACCGCGCCGACGATCGGCCCGGCGAACGTGCCCGCGCCGCCGATGACGGTCGCGACGAGCGCGCTCGTCGATCGCGCAAGACCGACGCTCTCCGACGACACCAGCTCGACGTTGATCAACGCCAGCACGCCCGCGATGCCCGCGAAAAACGCCGACACGATCAACACGTGCAAGCGCACGCGCGCGGGCGCGAAGCCGATCGCGGCGGCGCGCGCGGGATTGTCGCGCACGGCGTTGGCGAGACGGCACATCGGCGTGCGCGAAAACGCGAACATCGCGACCGCCGATATCACGCACCAGCACGCGATCAACGCATACGCCTCGCGCGGCGGCCCGAAGGTCATCGCGAAGAACGAAGGCCCGCTCGCGCGATCGATCGTCACGCCGCCCTCGCCGCCGAACCACCCCGGCACGAGCCACACGCATGCGGCGACGAGTTCGCTCAAGCCCAGCGTGATCATCGCGAAGGACGTGCCCGCGCGCTGCGTCGAAATCGCGCCGAAAACGACGGCGACGAGCATCGCCGCGCATCCGCCGATCATCGGCAGTAACGGCAACGGCACGCCGAATCGATTGAACGCATGCGCGGCGGCGAACGCGCCGAGACCCGAATAGACCGCGTGCCCGAACGAGAGCAAACCCGTCTCGCCGAGCAACAGGTTGTACGAAAGCGCGAGGACGATGAGCGTCGCCGTCTGCGCGAGATACGCGAGCAGCCACGATTGATCGACGACGAGCGGCGGCAGCGCGAGCGCGACGATCAGCGCGATGAAGACCTTAAGCATCGCGCGTGCGCTCGCCGAAAAGCCCGCGCGGCCGCGCGGCCAACATCGCGACGAGCAGCAGATACGGCAGCACGGGCGCGAGTTGCGCGACCGTCAACGCGCTCCACGCAGGCGGCAAGGTCACGCCGAGCGATGCCGCGATGCCGCCCGCCGTCGCGCTCGCGCCGACCGCGAAGGTCTGGACGCAGCCGATCAGAAGCGACGCGACGAGCGCGCCGCCGAGCGATCCGAGCCCGCCGATCACGACGACGACGAACACGATCGGGCCCATCGCATCGGCCATCGCCGGTTCGATGACGGCGAGCGGCGCGCCGATCACGCCAGCGAGCGCGGCGAGCGCGGTGCCGGCGGCGAAGACCATCGTGAAGACGCGCGGCACATCGTGGCCGAGCGTTTCGACGGTCGCGGGATGCGTAAGCGCCGCGCGCACGATGAGCCCCGTTTTCGATGTACGCAACACGAGCCACAGCGCGCCGAGCATGACGACGGCGACCGTCATCATGAACACGCGATAGCGCGCGAACGATGCGCCGTACAGCATGAAAAGCGGTCCGTCGAGCACGCGCGGAACGGCGGCGGGCAACGGCCCGAGTCCCCAGACGAGCTTCACGCCCTCGCCGATGACGATGGCCGCGCCGAAGGTCAGCAGCATGTCGGCGAGCGCGCCGCGCGCATGGACGCGCCTCAATAGCAGGCGCTCGAACAAGGCCCCGGCAACGCCAACGATCAATGGCGCACAGATGAGCGCGAACCAGAATCCGCCGTACGCGGCGAGCGCCTGCCCGACATACGCGCCGAGCATGTAGAAACTCGCGTGCGCGAAGTTGAGCACGCCGAGCATCGAGAAAATCAGCGTGAGTCCCGCCGACAGCATGAACAGCAGCAATCCCACGCTCACGCCGTTGAGCAGACTCACGCAAAACCACTGAAGCAAAACGCGACCCTCAGCCGGTGATGAGCGGCTTCAACGCATCGACGAGCGGCGCGGGCAACGGTACCGGCCTGCGCGTCACGCGATCCACGTAGACATGCACGAAATGCCCCTGCGCGGCGGCTTCGTCCGCGCCTTGCGTGAAGATCGCGACTTCGTAGCGCACGCTCGTATTGCCGAGCTTCTCGACGCGCAAGCCCGCCTCGATCGGTTCGGGAAACACGACCGGCGCGAAGAAATTGCAGCGCGTCTCGACGACGAGGCCGATGGTTGCGCCCTCGCTGAAATCGAGCACGCCCGCTCGCAGCAGGTACTCGTTCACGACCGTATCGAAGTAGCTGTAGTAGACGACGTTGTTGATGTGACCGTAGACGTCGTTATCCGACCAGCGCGTGCTGATCGGCAGGAAGTGCGCGTAATCGGCGCGCGTGGTCGGGACCGGCTTGCTCATCGCTCAGAGAGACTCCATCAGCATGCGTCGATAATCGTCGGCGCTCGCCTCGCGCGGGTTCGTCTTGTGGCAGTGATCCGCGAGCGCGCCCTTCACGACCTTGTCGAACATGCTTTCGTCGACGCCCATCTGCGACAGACGCGTCGGCAGGCCGAGGCGCGCGGTCATGTCGTGCACGGCCTGCGCGACATCGGCGTTATCGGGGAGATTCATCACGCGGCGCATGCGCCCGAAACGCCGGTCCGCGACGACCGTCGGCGCGCTTTCGTTGAAGCGCAGCACGGCAGGCAAGACCACCGCGTTCAGCGTGCCGTGATGCAGCGACGTGCGTCCGTTCACCGCCAGCCCGCCCAGCGGATGCGACAGCGAATGCACGCAGCCGAGGCCCTTCTGGAACGCCATCGCGCCCTGCATCGACGCGGACATCATATTCAGACGCGCGTCGCGGTCCTGGCCGTCGTGCGTCGCGCGCTCGATGTTGGCCCACGCGCGTTCGAGTCCATCGAGCGCGATGCCGTCGGCGGGCGGATTGAACGCGGGCGCGAGAAACGTTTCGATGCAATGCGCGATCGCGTCCATGCCGGTCGCGGCGGTGAGCGACGGCGGCAGGCCGAGCGTGAGCGACGGATCGCAGACCGCCGATTTCGGCAGCAGATGCCACGAATGGAAGCCGAGCTTGCGCCCGTCGTTCAGGATGATGATCGCGCCGCGCGCCACTTCGCTGCCCGTGCCCGACGTGGTCGGCACCGCGATCAGCGGCGCCGCGCGCTCGGTGATCTTGCCGCTGCCGCCTTCGATCGTCGCGTAGGTCGTGAGCGGCTCGTCGTGCGTCGCGGCAATCGCCACGCCCTTCGCCAGATCGATCGATGAGCCGCCGCCCACCGCGATCAGGCCGTCGCAGCCTTCGCGCTTGTATTGCGCGGCGGCTTGCATGACCATCGCTTCGGTCGGATTCGACGGCGTGTCGTCGAACACCGGCAGCGCGCCGAGCCGCGCGCTTTCGATCACGCGATCGGCAAGCCCCGCTGCCTTCACGCCTTTATCGGTGATGACGAGCGGACGCTTCATCCCGATGCGCGCGCATTCGCTTTGCAGCGTCTGTAGCGCGTCGTAGCCGAGATGAATGTGGGTCAGATAGAAGATGAAGGCCATGGCGTCAGCGTCGATAAAAGAGGTGCGGCCATGTTGAAACCGCACGCCGGAAGTGTCAATCGGGGTTAGATCGACGCCGACAAGGCGCGCACTTCATCGACGAAGCGCTCGACGGTCCCCCGCTGCGTATCCCACGCGCACATCAGACGGCAGCCGCCCGAGCCGATGAACTGATAGAAGCGCCAGCCCTTCGCGCGCAGCGCCGCCGCGACGTGCGCCGGCAACTCCGCGAACACCGCGTTCGATTCGGGCTTGAAGAGCAGCGACACGCCCGGAATGCCGGCGAGGCGCTCGGCCATCAGCGATGCCATCGCGTTCGCGTGACGCGCGTTGCGCAGCCAGACGTCGTCGTCGAGCAGACCGAGCCACGGCGCGGAAATGAAGCGCATCTTCGAGGCGAGTTGCCCGGCCTGCTTCAGGCGATAGGCAAAATCGGCGGCGAGCGCCTTGTCGAAGAACACGACCGCCTCGCCCACCGGCAGACCGTTTTTCGTGCCGCCGAAGCACAGCACATCGACGCCCGCGCGCCACGTGATCTCCGACGGATGCACGTTCAGCGTCGCGACCGCGTTCGCGAAACGCGCGCCGTCCATGTGGATCTTCAGATGCCGCCGCTTGGCGATGGCCGCGATCGCGCGGATCTCCTCGACGGTGTAGACGGTGCCGACTTCCGTCGCCTGCGTAAGCGAGACGACCTTGGGCTTCGGATAGTGGATATCCGAGCGCTTCGTGACGAGTTCCTCGATCGCGTCGGGCGTGAGCTTGCCGTTCTCGCCCTTCGCGGTGAGCAGCTTCGAGCCGCCGGAGAAGAATTCGGGGCCGCCGCATTCATCGGTTTCGATATGCGCGAGTTCGTGGCAGATCACCGAGTGATACGACTGACAGAGCGACGCGAGCGCGAGCGAATTCGCCGCCGTGCCGTTGAAGACGAAAAAGACTTCGCAATCGGTCTGGAAGAGGTTGCGGATGCGGTCGCAGACTTGCGTGGTCCACGAATCGTCGCCATAGGCGGGTTCGTGGCCGCTCGTGTTGGCCTGGATCAGCGCTTGGAGCGCTTCCGGGCAGATGCCTGCGTAGTTGTCGGAGGCGAAGTGTTGGATCGGGTCCGTGGGCGCTGTCATGGGGTCGCTGTGATGGCCGGTTTGAACGCGGCGCGCGCGGACGCTAAGACATCGAACGTCATCGCGCGCGCCGGCAATCGGGCCATTTTAGCGGTTCATCGCCTTCCGAACCGCGTGCGCCTACTTGGTGTTCGGCGCGCTCGCGGCGTTGGCCTGCTGCGCCTGTTGCGCCTGCTTGTCCTTCTTGTTCGCTTCGTGATGGCCGATCGCGCAGCCGCCGATCGCGCCCGCGGTGCCATGTCCGCCCGCGACATGTCCCGCGACGCCGCCGACCGCCGCGCCCTTCAGACAGCCCTTCGCCTGCGCGGCGCCCGTTGCTGCGAGCATCGTCGAAGCCAGAATGATCGATGCGAGTCTGCGATTCATATGTCGTCTCCCTTGTGTTGATGGAACTTCACGGGAAGACGCACGCGCCATACCTGACAGCGTGTAAAGAAAAACGGCCCGATCTTCGTCAGATCGAGCCGTTTTGTCAGAAGCGATGAACGCTTAAAGCTGCTGCTGCACCCATCCGGTCACGCCGGCCAGCGCGGCCGGCAGATTGGCCGGTTCCGTGCCCCCTGCCTGCGCCATGTCGGGACGGCCGCCGCCCTTGCCGCCGACCTGCTGCGCGACGAAATTGACGAGCTCGCCCGCCTTCACCTTTTTCGACGCGTCCGGCGTCACGCCCGCGATCAGGCTGACCTTGCCGCCATCGACGGACGCGAGCACGATCGCCGCGCTCTTGAGCTTGTCCTTGAGCTTGTCGACGGTTTCACGCAGCGTCTTCACGTCCGCGCCTTCGAGTTGCGCGGCGAGCACCTGCACGCCGGAAACATCGACGGCCTTCGAGACGAGTTCGTCGCCCTGGCTCGCCGCCAGCTTCGATTTCAGCGCGCCCAGTTCCTTCTCCAGCGACTTCACGTGCTCCTGAACCTGCGCGATGCGTTGCGTGAGTTCGGACGGTTGCGCCTTCAGCACGCCCGCCGCCGCATTGATGCGCTGATCCAGTTCCTGCACGTAGCGCACGGCGTTGTCGCCGGTGATCGCCTCGACGCGGCGAATGCCCGCCGCCACGCCGCCTTCCATCACGATCTTGAAGAAGCCGATGTCGCCGGTGCGCTGCACGTGCGTACCGCCGCACAGCTCGCGCGAGAAGCCGAGATCGAGCACGCGCACGGTGTCGCCGTATTTCTCGCCGAAGAGCGCCATCGCGCCGCCCTTCACCGCGTCGTCGTACGGCATCACGCGCACGACGCCCGGCGCGTTCGCGATGATCTCGTTGTTGACGATCTGCTCGACGCGACGGATTTCTTCGTCCGACATCGGCGCGTTGTGGGCGAAGTCGAAGCGCGTCTTGTCCGCATCGACGAGCGAGCCTTTCTGCTGCACGTGACCGCCGAGCACTTCGCGCAGCGCCTTGTGCATCAAATGCGTGGCCGAGTGATTGCGCGCGGTGCGGGCGCGGCGCACGCCGTCGATTTCCGCCTTCACGACGTCGCCGACCTTGAGCGTGCCCTGCTCGACCGTGCCGTGATGACCGACGACATCGGCCTGCACTTTCAGCGTGTCCGCGACGGCGAAGCGCACGCTTGCGTTCGCGAGCACGCCCTGATCGCCGACCTGGCCGCCCGATTCGGCATAGAACGGCGTGTGATCGAGCACGACGACCGCTTGCTGGCCGTCCTTCACTTCATTGACCGATGCGCCTTCGACGTACAACGCGAGGATTTTCGCGTCGTCGAAGATTTCCTTTTCGTAGCCGTGGAACGTGGACTTCGCGCCCGAGTATTCGAGGCCCGCCGCCAGCTTGAACTTGCCGGCCGCGCGCGCCTGATCGCGCTGACGCGCCATCGCGTCGTCGAACGCGGGTTCGTCGACGGTCACGCCACGCTCGCGGCACACGTCCGCCGTGAGGTCGAGCGGGAAGCCGTAGGTGTCGTGCAGCTTGAACGCGAGTTCGCCGTCCAGTTGCTTCACGCCCTTCTTTTCGAGATCGGCGAGTTCGCCTTCGAGGATCGACATACCGTGCTCGATGGTCTCGAAGAAGCGCTCTTCTTCCTGACGCAGCACGTCGGTCACGCGTTGTTGCGCATCGGTGAGTTCCGGATACGCCGCGCCCATTTCCGCGACGAGATCCGCGACGAGCTTGTGGAAGAACGCGCCCTTCTTGCCGAGCTTGTAGCCGTGACGGATCGCGCGGCGCACGATGCGGCGCAGCACGTAGCCGCGGCCTTCGTTGCCGGGAATGACGCCGTCGACGATCAGGAACGAGCATGCGCGGATGTGGTCCGCGATCACCTTCAGCGAGTTGTTTTCCAGATCCGGCGTGTTCGTTTCGCGCGCCGCGGCCTTGATGAGATTCTGGAACAGGTCGATCTCATAGTTGCTGTGCACGTGCTGCAGCACCGCGGCGAGACGTTCGAGGCCCATGCCGGTATCGACGCACTGCTTGGGCAGCGGCGTCATGTTGCCTTGCGCGTCGCGATTGAACTGCATGAACACGAGATTCCAGATCTCGATGAAGCGGTCGCCGTCTTCTTCGGGCGATCCCGGCGGGCCGCCCCAGATTTCCGGGCCGTGGTCGTAGAACACTTCGGAGCACGGACCGCACGGGCCGGTGTCGGCCATCTGCCAAAAATTGTCCGATGCGTAACGGGCGCCCTTGTTGTCGCCGATGCGGATGATGCGCTCGACCGGCACGCCGATTTCCTTCGCCCAGATATCGAAAGCTTCGTCGTCTTCCTGATAGACCGTGACCGTGAGTTTTTCCGCCGGCAGGTTGTAGACCTTCGTCAGCAGTTCCCAGCAGTAGTGAATCGCGTCGCGCTTGAAGTAATCGCCGAACGAGAAGTTGCCGAGCATCTCGAAGAACGTGTGATGCCGCGCGGTGTAGCCGACGTTCTCCAGATCGTTGTGCTTGCCGCCCGCGCGCACGCTGCGCTGCGCGGTCGTCGCGCGCGAATACGGACGCGATTCGCTGCCCAGGAACACGTCCTTGAACTGGACCATGCCCGAGTTGGTGAAGAGCAGCGTCGGGTCGTTGCCGGGCACGAGGCTCGACGAACGCACGATCGTATGGCCCTTCGATTCGAAAAACTTCAGGAATTTCTCGCGTATTTCGGCGGCTTTCATAGCGTACGGGGCGTGTCTTCGGTTCTTTGATGGCGCCCGCGGGCAGCTGATTTCGCAGGCTGCCGGCGGAACAAGGGTGATTGTCGATTATACGGGATTCGCCGCGCGCGCCCGGGCGATGCGGACGCCCGCGCTATCGCGCACGCCGCGGTTCTGTGCGACAGTCGCACTCCGGAGACACAACGTAGCGAGACACATCGATGGGAGCCTTGAGCCATATCCGCGTGCTGGACCTGACCCGCGTGCTGGCGGGACCGTGGTGCGCGCAGACGCTCGCCGACTTCGGCGCGGACGTCATCAAGATCGAGCGGCCCGGAACCGGCGACGACACCCGTCACTGGGGCCCGCCCTACCTCAAGACGCCCGAGGGCAACGACACGCACGAAGCCGCGTACTACCTCGCGGCGAACCGCAACAAGCGCTCGGTGACGGTCGATATCGCCACGCCCGAAGGCCAGCAGATCGTGCGCGAGCTGGCCGCGCAAAGCGATGTCGTCCTCGAAAACTACAAGGCCGGGCAAGTGAAGAAGTACGGGCTCGACTACGAGTCGCTGAAGGCCGTGAAGCCGGACATCGTCTATTGCTCGGTGACGGGCTTCGGGCAGACGGGGCCGTACGCGTCGCGCGCGGGCTACGATTTCATCGTGCAGGGCATCGGCGGATTCATGAGCATCACCGGCGAGCGCGACGGCCAGCCCGGCGGCGGTCCGCAGAAAGCGGGGGTGGCGATCGCCGATCTGATGACCGGCATGTACGCGACCATCGGCGTGCTCACCGCGCTCGCGCACCGCGACCGCACGGGCGAGGGCCAATACATCGACATGGCGCTGCTCGACGTGCAGGTCGCGATGCTCGCCAACATGAACACGAATTTTCTCGCGAGCGGCAAGCCGCCGGTGCGCTGGGGCAACGCGCATCCGAACATCGTGCCGTATCAGACCTTCCAGACGAGCGATGGCTGGATCATCGTCGCGGTGGGCAACGACGGGCAGTTCCGCAAGTTCGTCGAAGCGGGCGGACGCCCCGAGCTGGCCGACGACGCGCGTTTCGCGGCGAATCCGTCGCGCGTGCGCAACCGCGACATGCTCGTGCCGATTCTCGCGGACATGGTGCGTCTGAAAGGCAAGCACGAATGGATCGCCGAGCTCGAGGCGGCGGGCGTGCCGTGCGGGCCGATCAACGATCTCGGCGAAGTATTCGAGGATCCGCAAGTGCTCGCGCGCAGGATGCAGATCGATCTGCCGCATCCGACGGCCGGCACCGTGAAACTCGTCGCGAGCCCGATCAAGATGAGCGCGACGCCGCCCGAAGCGCGCACGCATCCGCCGCTGCTAGGCGAGCACACGTCGAGCGTGCTGGCCGACGTGCTCGGCTACGACGAAGCGAAAATCGCGCGATTGCGGGAAAAGAAGGCGATCTGAACCCTTATCGAACGCCCGCGCCGATCAGACCGCCCGCCGCCGCGCCCGCGACGGTGCCGATCGGCCCGCCCGTGACCAGATACCCGAGCGCGCCGCCGGCGGCCGCGCCGACGCCCGCGTGAGCCTGCTGACGCGAGACGTTTGCGCAGGCGGCGAGGCTCGATACGAGCGCGGCTGCGGCGGCGAATTTGAGCGTCGTGAGGGCGATCTTCTTCATGATGGGCTTCCTTGTGTTGTCGTTGTGATGTGTTGTGCCTGGCGCTCGAGCGTGCCCCCGGAACCGGCGCGCTCGATGCAGGCGAGCCGATCTTAAGAGCCCGCGCGCGCGCCTTTCAACGCGATTTACGTCCCGTTACGGCGGTTACGAGGCGTGCCGCGGCACGTAAACCATGTAACGGAACTCGCGAAACGGCGCGACGGCTGGAACCGCCCGGCGAAACAAAGCGCGAGCGCTTCCTCATACGCCGCCGCGGCCTGCCCCGGACGGTTGCGTAAGGTAGAATCGACCCAATATTCAAGGCCTTCGTACGCGTTTCGAGTTTCATCGAGCGCTTCCCGAACCGATCACGCGCGCGAGCGCATCCGCTGCCACTTTTTCCGCATGAACACCGATCGCAACGACGCTCCGGCGCCATCCAATTTCATTCGCAACATCATCGAAGACGACAACCGCTCCGGCAAATGGTCGCAGCGGGTCGAGACGCGCTTTCCGCCGGAGCCGAACGGCTATCTGCATATCGGCCATGCGAAGAGCATCTGCGTGAACTTCGGCCTCGCCGCGGATTACGGCGGCGTGTGCCATCTGCGCTTCGACGATACGAATCCCGAGAAGGAAAGCGTCGAATACGTCGATTCGATCATCGACGCCGTGAAATGGCTCGGCTTCGACTGGAACAAGAACGGCATCGAGCACCGCTATTTCGCGAGCGACTACTACGACAAGCTGTACGAATACGCCGAAATGCTCATCAAGAAGGGCCAGGCGTACGTCGACAGTCAAACGGCCGAAGAGATGCGCGCGACGCGCGGCTCGGCCACCGAAGCCGGCATCAACTCGCCGTATCGCGATCGTTCGCCCGAAGAAAACCTCGACCTCTTCCGCCGCATGAAGGCGGGCGAGTTCAAGGAAGGCGAGCACGTGCTGCGCGCGAAAATCGACATGGCGTCGCCGAACTTCAACATGCGCGATCCGGTCATCTACCGCATCCGCTTCGCGCATCATTACCGTACCGGCGATACGTGGTGCATCTACCCGATGTACGACTACGCGCACTGCGTGTCGGACGCGATCGAGAACATCACGCACTCGCTCTGCACGCTGGAGTTCGAAGATCATCGGCCGCTCTACGACTGGTTCCTCGCGCAGCTCGCGGACGACGGCGTGTTTCAGCGTCCGCTCCCGCAACAAATCGAGTTCTCGCGCCTGAACCTCACCTACGCGATCACGAGCAAGCGCAAGCTGCTGCAGCTCGTGCAGGACAATCACGTCGACGGCTGGGACGATCCGCGCATGCCGACCATCGTCGGCGTGCGTCGCCGCGGCTTTACGCCGGAAAGCATTCGTTTGATGGTCGAGCGCGTCGGCGTGACGAAGGTCGATTCATGGATCGACATGAGCATTCTCGAAGGCGCACTGCGCGACGATCTCGACGAGAAAGCGCCGCGCGCGATCGCCGTGCTCGATCCGCTGAAGCTCATCATCGACAACTATCCGGAAGGACAGAGCGAGGAATGCAGCGCGCCGGTGCATCCGCATCATGCGGATCGCGGCGTACGCACGTTCCCGTTCTCGCGCGAATTGTGGATCGAGCGCGAGGACTTTCAGGAAACGCCGCCGAAGGGCTATTTCCGCCTCTTCCCCGGCAACAAGGTGCGTCTGAAGTACGGCTTCATCGTCGAATGCACGGGCGCGGACAAGGACGAGAACGGCAACGTGATCGCAGTGCACTGCAACTACTTCCCGGACAGCAAGTCGGGCACCGAAGGCGCGAACAACTACAAGGTGAAGGGCACGATCCACTGGGTCAGCGCGGCGAGCGCTTATGCGGCCGAGGTGCGTCTGTACGACCGTCTGTTCAAGGAACCGCAGCCGGGCGCGGGCGGCGCGGAGTTCCTCGACGCGCTCAATCCGGATTCGAAGCGCGTCGTGAACGCCTATCTCGAACCGAGCGCGCGCGATGCGAACGCCGAAGACCGCTTCCAGTTCGAGCGGCACGGCTACTTCGTCGCGGACCGTGTGGATTCGCAGCCGGGTAAGCCCGTGTTCAACCGCATCGTCAGCCTGCGCGACAGCTGGGGCAAGCCGGCCTGACATCGATGCAACGAGAGCGCCGCGCGGCGCCCTCGTCGTGTCTGGCGGCCCGGCCATACGCCGCTTCCAACGAGGAGAACATGAAGCAGTCGCATTCCTTCGCGCCGCGCCGCACACGGGCCCAACGAAGCGCCGCCCTCGCCTCCGTGCTGCTGTTCGCATCCGCCGGCGCGGGTGCCGCCACGAGCGCCGAACTGGCGACGGCCCAAGCCAGCGTCGATCAGATGCCGCCGTCGGCGACGCTGCGCAAGATCGCCGAGAACGGCGCGATCGTGCTGGGCACGCGCGAATCGTCGGTGCCGTTTTCGTACACGGTGAAGCAGCAGCCAGTGGGCTACTCGTACGACATCGCACTGAAGGTCGTCGACGACATCAGGAAGCGCCTCAAGATGCCGAACCTCGCGGTCAAGAACGTGATGGTCACGTCGGCGAACCGCATCTCTTATGTCGTGAACAATCAGGTCGATCTGGAATGCGGCTCGACCGCGCATGTGGCCGATCGCGATCCGCTCGTCGCGTTCTCGAACAGCTTTTTTCAGTACGGCATCCGCATGGCCGTGAAGAAGAAGTCGGGCATCCGCGATTACGACGATCTCGCGAACAGGACGGTCGTGACGACGGCGGGCACGTCGGACGAGCGCATGCTGCGGCAGATGAGCATCGACAGGAAGCTGAACCTGCGCATCATCAGCGCGCGCGATCATGCGGAGGCGTTCGCCGCGCTGAAGTCGGATCGCGCGGTCGCGTTCGTGATGGACGATCCGCTTCTCTACGGCAAGATCGCGCAGGAAGGCGCGGCGCGCAATGAATACACGGTGACGGGCGCATCGCTCGCGAACGAAGCGTACGGCTGCATGATGAGAAAGGGCGACCCGGTGTTCAAGCGCATCGTCGACGACGTGATCGCCGGCATGCAGCGCTCGGGCGAAGCCACGAAGCTCTACGAGACGTGGTTCATGCGCCCGATTCCGCCCGACGGCATCAACCTGCAATTCCCGATGTCGCCGGAAATGAAGGCGCTCTTCGCCAATCCCAACGACCGCACGATCGACTGATCGCGCCGGTCAAAGCGTCTCGTGCAGTTCGGCGAGCGAGAGCGTGGTCTGAAAGAGCCGCGCGAGACTGCGGCTCGCGAACTGATCGACATCCGCCGGACTGACCCAGCGATACGCATCCATCTCCGGAATCATGGTGCCGTCGCTGTAGCGCGGGAAAAACGATTCGCACACGCAATTTTCAAGCTGCACTTCCTCGGCGGAAACGCGCACCGCGAACAGATGCAGATCCTTGTCGCGGCGATAGACGAAGCGCCCGAGATCCTTCAGACGTTCAGCGGGCAGCACGATGCCCGTCTCCTCGACGAGCTCGCGCAACGCCGCCTCGCGCGGGCTTTCGCCCGGATCGGCGGCGCCCTTGGGCACGTCCCAGTGCGTGGTTTCGGTCGCGTGACAGAGCAGCACGTCGCCCTGTTCGTTGAGGATGACCACGCCGCACGATACGGTGCGCGCGGTCATCGATCGCTTGCCCGGTTCGTCACTGCTTCTTGAGTTTCCACGTGCCGTCGCTCTGCTTGCATGCGGTCGGGATCCAGGTTTGCGTCTGTCCCTTCGCGTGTGCGACGAGCGTGACCTTGCGGCATTTGAGGCCGCCGGATTCGAAGGTTTCCTGCGGCGTCACCGTTCCGTTGATCGGGACCGTGTTGCCCGTGCCCTCGTTGTTCCAGTCGAGCGATTCGCCGTCCTGCTTCGTGTTGAGCGCGATCTGCGCGGCCTTGTTGAGCGCCTGCAGGTCGCGCTGCTTCATGTAGGTGATCGGCGTGTTGTTCAGGAAGCCGAGATTGGCGGCGGATGCGGTCGCGCTCACGGCGACGAGCGCGGCTGCCGCGATCGTCCGGAGAGAGGCGTGAGCGAACGCTCGATCTCGTATCGGCATGAAGTTTCTCCTCGTTGCATTGGTGTTTCGCCGGTGACCGCGCCGGCCGTCGGCTGCAACGAGAATAGCATGAGGCGCGGGCCGCGCCGCCCGCGCTGTCTCAGTTATGCGCGGACTTCATTTCGTTGATGCCGATGCCCTTTTGCGAGTCCTTGTCCCTCGCCGGATCGTAGTCGTCGGTGAGCGTGCCGAGGAACGCGACGACGTCCTTGATCTCGGCTTCGTCGAGCGCGGGTTTGTCGCCTTTCTTGCGATCGAACGGCGGCTCGGTGTTGACGTTCTCCCAGTACTTCTTCGGCAGGTCGTCGAACTTCTGCACGGCGCCGTTCTTCGACACCGGATAGAACTTTTCTGGATTCGTGTCGCGCTCGACATAGAAACGCACCACGTCTTCCAGACGATGATAGATGCCGTTATGGAAGAAGGTCTTGCGCGTCGCGACGTTGCGCAGCGACGGCGTGCGGAAGATCCCGCAATACTCGTCCATGCCCTTCAGGTCGCGACGCTCGGGACCGCATGCGCCGAGATCGTGGAAATTCGGATTCTTGTTGATCGGCAAGGCGCGGTTGCGCGGCACGCCGATCGCGATCAGGCCGAAGTCGCTGAACTGCGGCGGCGAGCCGTCCTTCGCGCGCTGGCTGATGTGGCACGACGCGCAATTGCCCTTGTTCTCGTCGTTGAAGAGTTGCGGGCCGTGCATTTCGGCGTCGTTGAGCTTCGCGCGGCCGGCGAGGAACGCGTCGTACTTGCTCGTGTACGGATAGAACTTGTCGGGCGATTGCTCGAACGCTTCGAGCGATTCCAGCACCGACGCGAACGCCTTGTCGTCGCTTGCGAAGACATCGGCGCCGAACGCGCGGCGGAAATCATCGGCATAGGACGACGCCTTCACCGCCGCGACGACCTTGCCCGGCGTGCTGCCCATTTCGAACGACGACAGAATCGGGATGCGCGCCTGATCCGATCCGCGATCGACGCGGCCGTCCCACGTCAGGCCGCCGGTCGGACCGGCATCGACGCTTTCGTCGCCTTCATCGTCGGAATCGTGGAAGTGACGCGTGAAGGCAGGCACCGACTGCAAGTACCTGAGCGACGGCACCGCGCGAAAGCCCGCCTGATGCATGTCGTTGCCGCCGAGCTGCACGGACAGCGCATTCGGCGGCCCGAACGCATGACTCGGGCTATGGCACGACGCGCACGCGAGCTTGCCCGACCCGGACAGCGACGGATCGAAGAAAAGCTTCTCGCCGAGCGAGGTGATCTGCTTCACATGCGCGAATACTTCCGCGCGCGATTGACCGTGCGGCGCCGAGTTGTCCGCGTTGGCCGCATTCACCGTCTTGGCCGCGACGTTCGCCGCGTGCGAATCGCAGCCGCTCATCGCCGCCCAAAACGCGGCAAGCGCGATGGAACACAGGACGAACGGCAGGCGCATCGAAGACATGGCGTAGGAGGCGGAATCGAAAGATGCCGAAGCGTATGTCGTCTGCGTGTCTTTCATGTGACAAGCCTCGACGCTTTCACATCGAACCATCTACGCGAAATTTATTAAGCAAACATTACGCAAACGAAAGCGTTATTACATGGTTGCGTCAATTTGCGTTGCGACACTGCGCACGCCGGCGAGCAAAGACTCATTCGACGATGAAGCCGCGCCGTGCGCCGGTCCCCAACACAAGAGAGATCCTCAATGAACAAGAAACTCGTTTGCGCGGTGCCGATCGTGGCCACTGCCGCATTCGGCCTCTACGCATGCGGTGGCGACGACCATCACGACAGCAGCGATATTTCTTCGGTGAAAAACGTCGTCGTGATCTACGCGGAAAATCGCAGCTTCGACAATCTGTACGGGCATTTCCCCGGCGCGAACGGCCTGCAGAACGTAACGGCGGCGAGCGCGCAGCAGCTCGACCGCGACGGCAGCGTTCTGCCGACATTGCCGACGATCTGGACCGGCCTGACGGCGACGGGCGTGACGCCCGCGATCACCGCGGCGATGACGACGAATCTGCCGAACGCGCCGTTCGCCATCGACGATCCGAAGGGCTTCAACATCCAGCTCAACGTCACGACGCGCGATCTGTATCACCGCTTCTACGAGAATCAGATGCAGATCGACGGCGGCAAGAACGACAAGTTCGCCGCGTGGGGCGATTCGGGCGCGCTCGTGATGGGTCACTACGACACGCCGCCGGACAAGCTGCCCCTCTACAAGATCGCGCAGCAATACACGCTCGCGGACAACTTCTTCATGGGCGCGTTCGGCGGCTCGTTCCTGAATCACCAGTGGCTCGTCTGCGCCTGCACGCCGATCTATCCGAACGCGGACAAGAGCGTCGCGGCCGGCTCAATTTCGGCCGTGAATGCCGATGGCGTGTCGCTGAAGCTCAAGACGAATCCGCCGCCTTCGGCGCTCACCGGCTCGGCGGACGCGCAGTTCGTGAACTCGGGCACGCTCACGCCCGACTTCTACGCCGTCAACACGATGCAGCCGCCGTATCAGCCGAGCGGCAACCCGGCGCCCGCAGGCGTCGATCCGGCGCTCGGCGATGCGACCAAGGCCAACACGCTGCCGCCGCAGACGCAGCAGCACATCGGCGATCTGCTGAACAGCGCGGGCGTGAGTTGGGCGTGGTACGGCGGCTCGTGGGCGGCGGCGCTCGCGAACCGCTCGGTCATCAACGGCGCGGTCAACGTCGTGCCTGACTTCCAGACGCATCATCAGCCGTTCAACTACTTCGCCGATCTCGCGCCCGGTACGGCGAACCGCGCGCAACACTTGCTCGACGGCGGCACGAACGGTTCGGAGTTCATCAAGGCGATCGACGCGGGCACGCTGCCGCAAGTCGCGTTCTACAAGCCGCAGGGCAACCTGAACGAGCACGCCGGTTACACGGACGTCGCGCAGGGCGACCAGCACATCGCCGATCTGATCTCGCATTTGCAGAAGAGCCCGCAGTGGAAGAACATGGTCGTCGTCGTGACGTATGACGAAAACGGCGGCTTCTGGGATCACGTCGCGCCGCCGAAGGGCGATCGCTGGGGTCCGGGCACGCGCATTCCGGCGCTCATCATTTCGCCGTACGCGAAGAAGGGCTTCGTCGATCACACGCAGTACGACACCACGTCGATCCTTCGCTTCATCACGAAGCGCTTCAACCTGCCGACGCTGCCGGGCCTCGCCTCGCGCGACGCCGCGCTGGTGGCGAACGGCGCGCCGAAGATGGGCGATCTGACCAACGCGCTCGACTTCTCGCAGTAAGCATCGCGCGCACGCAACAATGACAGGGCTGCGGCTTTCGAAGCCGTGGCCCTTTCTTTTTGCCGACGATCACGCGAGCGCGAAGATCGTCGCCAGATCGCTCGTGCGCGACGCGCCCGCTTGCGCGAGAACACGCGCTTCCAGTTCGTCGATGTGCGTACGCATCGCAGTTAGCGCGGCATCGAGATCGCCCTGTTCGAGGGCGTCGATGAGTTGCGCGTGTTCATCGGATGAGCAGTTCGACAGCTTCGATGGATCGAAAAGCGCCTTGTAGAGCTCGGTCTTCGCGACGAGCCTCGCGAGAAACGCCTCCACTTCCGGCGCGCCCGCGAGTTCCGCGAGGAGCACATGAAAGTGGCCCGCGAGACGCACGCATTCCGCGACGCTCCCCGCTTTCAGCGCGCGCTGTTCGGCCTTGACGTGAGCGCGCAACGCACGCAACGCCTTCACGCTCAACGCGCCGCACAGCGATGCGACGATGCCCGCCTCCACCACTAGCCGCGCGCGATAAACCTCGCGGATGTCGTCGACGGTCGGCGACGGCACGAACGCGCCGCGATTCGCTTCGAGCGTGAGCTTGCCTTCCGCGCCGAGGCGCGCGAGCACCTTGCGGATCGTGCCGCGCGTGCACTCGAAGGCTGCGGCGAGCTCGCGCTCGACGAGCTGCGCGCCGGGCGCGAGCTTGCCCTGCAAAAGCGCGGACGCGATTGCCGCGTAGACGCGCTCGTCCGCGGAAATGTCCTTCGATGAAGTGTCCTTGCGTGATGCCATGATGCCCGCCGTGCTTGCGATGAATCGCATTGTAGCGAGCGCGCACCGCCGCGTACGAATGCGCCCTATTCGGTTCGTCGTATTTTTGGTTGACCAAAAATAGATAGAATGGTCAACCATTTCGCACCGAGGATGAGTCGCATGAAAGCATCGAACGTCGCGTGGCTCGCGGTGATCGTCGCGATCGGCCTGAATCTGCGGCCGCTGCTCACGTCCGTCAGTCCGCTGATGGGCGTGATCTTGCACGCGACAGGACTGTCGTTTCGCGGGGCGTCGATGCTGACCGGCTTGCCCGTCGTCGCGATGGGCGCGTGCGCGTTCGGCGCGAGCGCGCTGTCACGCTCGGTCGGCAATGCGCGCGGCGTGGCGCTCGGGCTCATCGCGATCGTCGCGGCGTGCGCGGCGCGCCTCGTCGCGGGGAACGCGGTGGCGCTCGTCGCGAGCGCGGCCATCGCGGGCACGGGCGTCGCCGTCATTCAGGCGCTCTTGCCGGGCGTGATGAAGACGCGCTTTCCCGCGCGCCTGCCCTTCGCGATGGGCCTCTATTCCGCATCGATCATGGCGGGCGGCGGGCTCGGCGCGAGCATCACGCCGGCGGTCGCATCGCGCGTGACGTGGCAGGCTGGACTCGCGTTCTGGGCTGTTCCCGCGCTGATCGCGCTCGCGGCTTGGATGATGCTGATGCGCGCCGATGCGTTGCCGCGCGTCGCATCGACGGGCCGCGCGAAGCCCGCGCCGTCGCTCTTTCTCAATCGTCGCGCGTGGACGCTCGGGATTTTCTTCGGGCTCGTCAATGGCGGCTATACGAGCCTCGTCGCGTGGATGCCCGCGTATTACCAGCAACTCGGCCGCGGCGTGACCGAAAGCGGCGCGCTGCTGGCGATGCTCACGGCGTTCCAGGCGTCGTCCGCGCTGCTGTTGCCGATGGCGGCGGCGCGTTGCGGACGCGGCAGGGATCGTCGTCCGTGGATCGCGCTCGGCCTCGCCGCGCAGCTCGCGGGGTTCGCGCTGTTGCTAGTGGCGCCGCTTGCCGCGCCGCTCGCCGTCGTCGCGTTGCTCGGCGCGGGCCTTGGCGGTGTGTTCGCCCTTTCGCTCGTGCTGACGCTCGATCACGCCGACGATCCCGCGTTGGCCGCGCGGCTCGTCGCGTTCGTGCAGGGCGTGGGGTTCGTGATCGCGGCGATTGCGCCGGTCGTCGCGGGCATCGTGCGCGACGTGAGCGGCGGCTTCTCGATGTCGTGGATGATGCTCGCCGCGAGCCTCGTCGCGATGATCGCGCTCAACGTCGTGTTCGGCCCGCGCGGGTATGCGCGCGCGATGCGGTCCGCGCGGGTCAGCGGACCGCGTGACAGGCGAAGAACTCGTCGAGCAGATCGGTCATCTGCCATACGGGACACGGACGGCGGCAATGGCCGTCGTAGCCCGCTTCCTTGAGATGCGCGATCGGCTCTTCGGGCAGAAAACCGCTCATCGCGATGATGAGGCGAGTGGCGTCGTCATCGGCTTCGCGCAGCGCCCGCACCAGCGCGTAGTTGCCGGAACCTCCGATGCGCGTATCGAGAAAAAGCACATGCGGACGCCATTGCTCGACGATGTTTCTGGCCGATGACACATCCGCCGCAAGCTGCGCCGGAAAGCCCTTCAGCTCGAACAGCGACGCAAGCGATGCGCCGAGCACGCGTTCCGGCAGCGCGAGCAGCACGCGGCGCGATTCCGGTTGCAGGCGCAGCTTCTTGCGATTCCATAGCGAGCATTGCGCCGGGCTGGTTTCGTATGCTCGATTGTTCAAGTCACCCTCTTTCGACGATGCGGTACGCACCGTCACCGTTGTGGCGCACCGCGCGCCACGATGACGCATCGGCGCACCGTCGATGGGCGGCACGTCTGCTTGTACGAGATGGTTAAATTTGTGAAGCGTTGTGTGGCGCGGAGTTGCGGGGATCGGGCGCGCACGCGGGGGAAGGACGGGCAGGAAGCGGGCCAGGCGATGGCGCCTCGCTGCTTGCTTTGCGCGGAGCGCAAAGCAAAAAGCCCAGCCGAAGGAAGACTGGGCTTTTGCCTGTGTGCAGGCCGTTTGGCCCGCCCTACACGACTCGAACGTGTGACCTACGGCTTAGAAGGCCGTTGCTCTATCCAGCTGAGCTAAGGGCGGAGAACCGGAGCGCGCGGCGGAAGCAACGCGAGTAAGACGCGAGACAACCGCGAAAACCGCCGCGAATCAGAAGAGATCGCGATTTTACCTCATTCGCCGCTGCCCTTGTCCCGGCTCGTCACATCGGCTGCGGATGCATCATGAACCAGCCGAGGAAGAAGATTCCCGCGATCACGCAATACACGCCGAACGACGCGAGCTTGCCGTGGCCTTCGAAGTAGCGCATCAGGAAGCGCACGCTCAGATACGCCGCGATGCCCGTCAGCACCCCGCCCAGCACCGAATCGGCGAGTTGTCCCGGCGCGTGAAAGAGCTTCGGCAATTCGAGCACGCCCGCCGCGAAGATGATCGGCGTGCCGAGCAGGAACGAGAATTCCGCCGCCGCTTCAGCCGTGAGACCCGCGCCCACGCCCGCGATTATCGTCAGGCCGCTGCGCGAAAAGCCCGGAATCAGCGCGCCGATCTGCGCGAGCCCGACCAGAAACGCCTGCCTGAACGTGAGCTTTTCCGGCGCCCGCGTCGCGCGGCTTCGCTGCAGACGGTCACCGAGCCACAGCAGCACGCCGTTGACGATCAGCGCCGCCGCGACGATCCGCAGATCGTGAAAGATGGCCTCGAGCCGCTTCTCGAGCAGCAAGCCGACGATGCCCGTCGGAATCGTGCCGATGATGAGCGCCCACATCATGTGCCCGTCGTCGTTCTTGCGTCCGCCGAGCGACGCGAAGAAGCCGCGGATCAGCGCGATCCAGCGTTCACGGAAATACCAGAGCAGCGCGACGGCCGTGCCCAGATGCAGCGCGACGAGAAACGGCAGCAGTTGCGGCGCGTGCTTGTCGATGTGCATGCCGATCAGGCCGGGAACGAGGAGCGTGTGCCCGAGGCTGCTGACAGGAAAGAGCTCGGTTACGCCCTGGAGCACGCTTAAGAAAACGAGAAACCACAAAGTCACGCGTCGGTCCTTTTTCGGGGAAGGTGGAGGACGCGCCGTGCAGTTCCATTCCTCGCGTCACGCGAAGCCAAAGATGCCGGACAGGGAATGTGGAACAGGAAGGATGAGTCGATACGGCGCGCAAACGGGACCGATTATGCCGTCGGCTAAATCGAGCGCCAAGCGCTTACCGCACACAAATTGCGCCGACAGTCAATCGTCGGCAAAACGAAGCATTATCGAAAGTCGATGACAGGCAATACGAAAGCGAGCGCGCCTCCGAACGGGACGCGGACTCGCAATTCGGCGATCGCCCGTCAGGCCTTCAGCTTGTAGAGGAAAAGCGCCGTGCTTGCCCCGAAGAGCCCGAACATCGCGACGCCTATTGCCATCGCCAGATCCATGGTTACTCCTTGTCCGTCTGATTCCCAACACAGGGAGCATATAACAACATATTGCATAAGCCTTGCTTAGTCGCAATTTCCCGCAAAGGGTTTTTCCGGACAGAATTCCAAGGCAGAATCGTCAGGTTGAGCCGCGTCGCTCAGGAGCGTGCGCGGCGTCTCGCCATCCAACGGAGCGCCTGCCATCATGTCACCGGAATCCGACATCATCGAAATCGAGCGCGACGGCGCCGCCATCCAGCTCGCGCCGCACGCGGGCGGACGCCTCATGACCTGGCGCGTCGGCGGCAAGCCCGTCGTGCACTGGCCCGACGCCGCCGACTGGTCCAATCCCGCGAAGATCCGCGGCGGCAATCCGCTGCTCTTTCCGTTTCTCGGACGGCATTTCGTCGATGGCGAAATCGGCAAGTGGCGCGATCCGGAAGGCATCGTGCATGCGCTGCCGACGCACGGCTTCGCGCGCAACCTGCCCTTTTCCCACACGCGCGACGCCGACGGCCACGGCCTGCGCATGACGCTCGTCGACAGCGACGCCACCCGCGACGGCTATCCGTTCGCGTTCCGCTTCGAGGCGGCGTACCGCATCGTCGACGGCCATACGCTCGAAGTCGAGCTGACGACGTCGAATCCGGGCGAGGTCGCGCTGCCCTACTACGCCGGGCATCACTTCTATTTTCATCTGCCGCACGGCCAGCGCGGCGAGAGCAGCGTCGCGCTGCCGCATACCGAACGGCGCCGTCAGCTTCCGGACGGCTCGATCACCGAAGCCGAGCCCGGCCTGCCGCGTTATTCGCTCGCCGATCCGGGCATCGTCGATACGTTTCATTGCCTCACGCGGCAGTCCGACGAACCGGTGCTGTTGAATCTGCCGGGCCTCAAGCGCACGATCGCCTTCGAGTTGCAGCAGCCCGATTCCGTGCCGTGGTACGCGGTCACGACCTGGACCGAATCCGACGCATCGGACTTCTATTGCGTCGAACCGTGGATCGGCCTGCCCGATGCCATCCACAACGGGCGCGGCCTGCGCTGGCTCGCGCCGGGCAAGACGGAGACGGCTTCGCTGCGGCTCGTCGTCGGCGAGCAGGCGTAGGCGAAGCGGCGTCATTCTGTCCGGGGAAACCCGAGACGGTAAAATCCTGCCTTTCGATTCGCCGCGCGGCTGTGCTCGCACTGCTCGCGGCGATGCTTTGCGAGGTCAGGTTTGCAAAAAACAATTCGACGGCTCGTCTGCGCATCGCTCATCGCAGTGTTGGCCGCTTGTGGAACGGGGCCGGTCGCGCCGGGTTTCTATCGTGTAGAGCGTGGAGACACGGTTTCCAAAATCGCGCGCGAGAATCGCACGACGATCGCGAACATCAAGCGCTGGAACGGGCTCGCGAATCCTGACGCCATCGAGGTCGGACAGGTGCTGCGCATCGCGCCGCCTGCGGGCAGCGCGAGCACCGCGGATTCATCGGGTGCGGCGGCAACGGGCAGCGCGAAGAGCGAAGCCGGCGCGCAGGCGTCCTCGCAGAGCAAGGCCGGACCGGGCGTCACGCTCGTGTGGCCGGCGCAGGGCAGCGTCGTTCGCAGCTTCGACGGCAAGAACTCGAAGGGCATCGACATCGCCAATGCGGCGGGCACGCCCGTCGTCGCCGCCGCGAGCGGCAATGTCGTCTACGCCGGCAACGGTCTGCGCGGCTACGGCAACATGCTGATCGTCAAGCATGACGACGATTATCTGACCGCCTACGCCCACAATCGCGTGCTTCTGGTGAAGGAAGGCCAGACCGTGCAGCAGGGCCAGCAAATCGCCGAAATGGGCGACACCGACAGCAATCGCACCATGCTGCATTTCGAAGTGCGCTACTTGGGCCGCTCGACGGACCCGGCGCGCTATCTGCCGCCGCGCTGACAGCCGGCGGCCGCTTTAAGGAAGATCGATGAGATTGACGATGAGGATCAACACTGCCGCGCTCGGCGCGGCTCTCGCGCTCACCGGCGCGCTGGCCGGCTGCGCGAGCGGCCCGACGATGACCTATCTGCCTTCGGGCGACACGGGCTTCGCGATCAACTGCAGCGGCGGCGACGCGGCGACGAGCTGGGCGGCCTGCTACAAGCAGGCGGGTGAAACGTGCGGCGCGTACGGTTACGACGTGATTTCGAAGGATGCCGACAACGGCGCGACCGCAGGCGGCACGGTGGGCGGGATCTTCGGTGCGAACATCAAGAACCGTTCGATGGTGATCCGCTGCAAGCAGTAACGCCCGTCAGCGGTCTTTCGGCGCCCACGTGCGCCAATGCCCCGACAACGGATCGATATGCGCGGCAAACGCCACGAGCGAAGCGACGGCGAGCGGCGCGACAGCAGCAAAAATCCAGAGCAGATCCATGACAGATACATTTTGCAACAAGTTCGGGCGATGATACCCGAGCAGCAAATGTTTCGTTGGATCAATCCCGCCGATATCGCCGAAACGGAAAGAGTTACGCATTACGGTTTCTTGCATCCCTGCACGAGGCGCGCCTTGCATCCCGTTACGCACGGAAACAAGCGCATACAGCCGTGACGCGC
The DNA here is from genome assembly GCF_023630765.1 of Caballeronia sp. ATUFL_F2_KS9A. NCBI lineage: Bacteria > Pseudomonadati > Pseudomonadota > Betaproteobacteria > Burkholderiales > Burkholderiaceae > Caballeronia > Caballeronia sp. ATUFL_F2_KS9A. The sequence goes on from NZ_JALQEK010000010.1 coordinate 34,111, forward strand.
TCGAATTCCTAGACTGGCGACAGCCCAAGTGCCGTATCTCCGCGCGAACGGTTGGCGCGGGTCAGAAGCCCCGGTGCGCCCGCATCGGGGCTTCGTCTTTGCGGGGCTTACTGAGGCTTGGCAGGATCGGAGATCATCGACGGCGGCGTCATGTCCGTCGGCACGCCCTTGTAGTCGGGCGGATCTTTCGGTTCGTGCTTTTGATGGCCAGACTCCGCACAGGCGGCGAGACCGAGCGTAAAGAAAACGGCGCAAGCGAAGGCGGAAACAGCGCGCATTGAGACTCCTGGAAGAGCGTAGAAAAGACAAAGGGGTTACAAGCCGTAACTTGTAACCCCTTCGTGTATCGTGGTCGGAGCGAAAGGATTCGAACCTTCGACCCTCTGATCCCAAATCAGATGCGCTACCAGGCTGCGCTACGCTCCGACGAGCCGCAGATTGTAGCGTGCCTGACCCGCGTCCGCAATGCCGAACTCAGGCACGCAACTTTCTGCTGCATCCGAAAGCGAACCTCATCATCCGGAGACAATCGATGAACCTCATTCTCTGGCGACACGCCGAAGCAGAAGATCAGGCGTCGAGCGATCTCGCGCGGCAGCTCACGCCGCGCGGGCGCAAACAGGCGCAAGGCATCGCGAAGTGGCTGAAGGCGCGCATCGACGATGACGCCGTGCTGCTCGCCAGTCCCGCGACGCGCACGATCCAGACGGCCGAAGCCTTCGGCGACCGCTATCGCGTCGTCGACGCGCTCGCGCCCGGCAACGGCGCGCAGGCCGTGCTCGATGCGGCGGGCTGGCCGGACGGCATTGCGGAGACGGTCGTCGTCATCGGGCATCAGCCAACGCTCGGCCGGGTGGCCGCGCTCCTCATGACGGGCCACGAAGCGGATTGGTCGATCAAGAAGTCGGGCATCTGGTGGCTCCAGTCGCGCACGCGCGGCGGCGACGGGCAAAGCGTGCTGCGCGCGGTCATCAATCCGGACCTGCTTCAGGCGTCGTAAGCTCGCGTTCATGCGGATGTCGTTTCATCGAAACGTCATTGCGATGCCATGCGAGCGTCACTGTGCATTACTACATTGGCGAGGACTTGAAGCCACAGCAACGTCCTGTCGAGGAACGCCAATGCAAGAACTGCCGACGCCTTTCCTGCAACTCGGAGCGTCATCGCTCTCGCTCGATTCGCGCCGCCACCTTCCGCGCACGTCGGAAACGAACACGGGCCGCGAGCGCCTGCAAGTCGCGTGGGCGCGCGACGACGACGCCCTGCGCGACGCGCAGCGCCTGCGCTTTCGCGTGTTCTCGGAGGAAATGGGCGCGCGTCTGTCCGGCCCCGCAGGGCTCGACGTCGACGCCTTCGACGCCTATTGCGATCACCTGCTCGTGCGCGATCTCGACACGCTGCAGGTCGTGGGCACGTATCGCGTGCTGCCGCCGCATCAGGCGGCGCGCATCGGGCGTCTCTACGCTGAAAGCGAATTCGACGTGTCGCGCCTCACGCACCTGCGCCCGAAGCTCGTCGAAGTAGGACGCTCGTGCGTGCATCCGGATTATCGCAACGGCGCGGTGATCATGTCGCTGTGGGGCGGCCTCGCCGCGTACATGATGCAAAACGGCTATGAGACGATGCTCGGCTGCGCGAGCGTCGGCATGATCGACGGCGGTCATTACGCCGCGAATCTCTACACGTCGCTACCCGCCGATGCGCTCACCGCCCCTGAGTACCGCGCGTTCCCGCACACGCCGCTGCCCGTCGAGGAGTTGCGCACCGGCGCGAACGTGAGCCCGCCGCCGCTCGTGAAGGGTTATCTGCGGCTCGGCGCGAGGATTTGCGGCGCGCCGGCATGGGATCCGGATTTCAACACCGCCGACTTCCTCACGCTCTTCCGTCTGTCCGATATCAACGCTCGTTACGCGCGGCATTTCATCGGCGACATGCAGGGACGTTGAAGCCCTGAAACGCAAAAGGCCCCGTTGACTCGACGGGGCCTTCTCTTTTCTCACGACGCGAAAATCAGTCGCCCGTATAGACCACGCGATACGGCCGCCCGATCTTCTCCCATTCCATCGCTTCCTGAACGAGGCTGTAGTCGGTGAGCGGATTGTTCGCCACCCACTCGTTCGGCAGATGCACTTCGAAACCGCCACTCGCCTGCCTCACTTCGATGCCGGGCAGCCCGACATCCGTGCGCCGGCGCGACAGCAGCGCGGCGAGCCGCAGGCAAAACAGCAGCGTCCATTCGACGTCGCGCGCCTGCGCGAGCTTGCCGAGCTTGCCGGCGTGGCCGAGCACGAGCGCGGCGAGACGCGCCTGATCGGTGCGGGAAAACCCCGGCATGTCGGCGTTGCTCGCGATATACGCTGAATGCTTGTGATACGCACTGTGCGCGATCGACAGTCCGATCTCGTGCAGCGACGCGGCCCACGCGAGGAACATGCGGTTCTCCTCGCGCACGTCTTCGTCGGGTTCGCCGAGCTGGTCGTAGAAGCTGATCGCCAGTTCGCCGATGCGCTCCGCCTGCGCGGCATCGACGCCATAACGGCGCTTGAAGCCTTCGACCGTCACCGTCCGCATGTCCTGATGCTGCGAGCGTCCGAGCAGGTCGTAGAGCACGCCGAGGCGCAGCGCGGCATCGGTCGTATCGGCATAGTCGATGCCCAGTTCCTCGAACACGCCGAGCATGATCGACAGCCCGCCCGCCAGCACCGGCACGCGATCGGGCTTCAACGCGACGAGCTTCAGCCGGTTCACGTTCTCGGCCTTGATGAGCGCGCGCTTGAGCTTCTCCAGCCCGCCGCGCGAGATGCCGTGCGTGATGCCTTCGTCGTTGAAGCCGTTCGCCTCGATCAGTTCCGCGAGCGCGCGCGCCGTGCCCGACGAGCCGATGGCCTGATCCCAGCCGGTGCCCTTGTATTCGCTCGAAATGATCTGGATCTCGCGTTTGGCGGCGAGTTCGGCCTGCCGCATCGTGTATTCGTCGACGTTGCCGGCCGGGAAAAACTGGCGGCTATGGCTCACGCAGCCGATATAGAGGCTTTCCATGTGGATCGGCGTGTAATGCGATCCGATGATGAATTCCGTCGAGCCGCCGCCGATATCGACCACGAGCCGCTTGCCCGCGCTCGCCGGCACCGAATGCGCGGCGCCCGCGTAGATGAGGCGCGCTTCCTCGCGCCCGGCGATGACTTCGATCGGAAACCCGAGCGCGGCTTCCGCCTCGGCGAGAAAGTCGGGCGCGTTTTTCGCGACGCGCAGCGTGTTGGTGGCGACGGCGCGCACCTGGTCGGGATGGAAATCGCGCAGACGTTCGCCGAAGCGCTTCAGCGCGTCCCAGCCGCGCACCTGCGATGCGCGGTCGAGCATCTTGTCCTTGGAGAGGCCGCCGCCGAGGCGTACGGGCTCGCGCAGCGCGTCGACCTGATAGATCTGGCTGCCGGCGGGCGTTTCCTCGACCCGTCCGACGATCAACCGGAAACTGTTCGATCCGAGGTCGACCGCGGCAAGTAGATGGGGATGTGTGACCATCGGATATCCAGAAATCGTGAAGTGGGGGGAAGCACTGTCACAGCGGCGCTGCTGCAGCGCACGAATTCTATTCTATGCCGGGTTGGCGAGCGGGCCTTGCCGTCCCGTTCGGAACCGCGCGTTTGCGCTGGCAACGCTATCGGCAATGTGAGTAGAATTTGTGACATCCGTTATGTCATAAAAAATACATCATACTGTGAGAGCATCCGAGAGTTCCCTTGCCCATCTGATCGAGACACCTTCCCTCCCTCCGATGTCCATACGCTATCCGCTCTTCAACCGCGAACTGGGCATACTAGGTTTCAACGAGCGCGTCCTCGCGCAAGCCGCCGATACGACGGTTCCCCTGTTGGAACGCCTGCGTTTCATCTGCATCACCAGCAGCAATCTCGACGAATTCTTCGAAGTCCGTATGGCGGGTCTGCAAGAGCAGATGCGCGACAACCCCGGCTCGCTCTCGCCGGATGGCATGTCGCTGCAGCACGTCTACGACCTCGTCTCCGAGCGCGCGCAGCGGCTCGTGCGCCAGCAATATTCGATGCTGCATGACATCGTGCTGCCCGCGCTCGAAATGGAAGGCATCTATTTTCACGGCGCGGAGGACTGGACGGAGCAGCAGACCGGATGGGCGCGCGACTACTTCTACAACGAACTGCTCCCCGTCCTGACGCCTATCGGGCTCGATCCCGCGCATCCGTTTCCGCGCGTGCTGAACAAGAGCCTGAACTTCGTCGTCGAGCTGGAAGGCACCGATGCCTTCGGCCGTCAGGCGATGATGGGCATCGTGCAGGCACCGCGCGCGCTGCCGCGGCTCGTTCGCATGCCCGAAGCGCTGTCGGGCTATCCGCATGGTTTCGTGCTGCTGAGTTCGTTCATGCAGCACTTCGTGAACGAGCTGTTTCCGCATCTCGTCGTGCGCAGTTGCAATCAGTTTCGCATCACGCGCAACAGCGAGCTTTTCGTCGACGAGGACGAAATCACCAATCTGCGCGTCGCGCTGCAGGGCGAATTGCCGGCGCGGCATCTGGGCAACGCGGTGCGTCTCGAAGTGTCGGCGGAAACGCCGCCGCATCTCGTGCGGCGTCTGCTCGACGAAGGTCAGCTGAGCGAACGCGATCTGTATCGCGTGAACGGGCCGGTGAATCTCGTGCGGCTCATGCAGTTGCCCGAGATGGTCGATCGACCCGATCTCAAGTTCGTGCCGCATATTCCGTCGGTGCCGAAGGCGATCGTGAACACGTCGAATCTTTTCGATGCGATCGATCAGGGCGATATCCTTTTGCATCATCCGTACGAGAGTTTTCAGCCGGTGCTGGAGCTGCTGCTTCAGGCCGCGAAGGATCCGCAGGTCGTCGCGATCAAACAGACGATTTATCGCACCGGCACCGATTCGCCGCTCATGGATGCGCTGATGCAGGCCGCGCGCAATGGCAAGGAAGTGACGGTCGTCGTGGAACTCCTCGCGCGCTTCGATGAAGAGACGAACATCAATTGGGCGTCGCAGCTCGAAGCGGTTGGCGCGCATGTGGTGTATGGCGTCGTCGGCCATAAGTGCCACGCGAAGATGATGCTGATCGTGCGGCGCGTGTCGCAAGGCGGCAAGTTCGTGTTGAAGCGTTATGCCCACTTGGGCACGGGCAACTATCATCCGCGCACGGCGCGTCTTTATACCGACTTCGGTCTGATGACTTCCGATCAGGAAATGTGCGAGGACGTGCATCACGTCTTTCAGCAACTGACGGGCATTGGCGGAGAGATTCCGCTGCATCAGTTATGGCAATCGCCTTTCACGCTGCATGCGAAGCTGATCGATGCGATCCGCGCCGAGGCCGAGCATGCGCGGGCGGGACGGCGTGCGCGCATCGTCGCGAAGATGAATGCTCTGCTCGAGCCTACGGTCATTGCCGCGCTTTACGAGGCTTCGCATGCGGGCGTGAAGATCGATCTGATCGTGCGCGGGGTTTGTTCGTTGAAGCCCGGCGTCGAGGATCTTTCGGAGAACATTACGGTTCGGTCAATCGTCGGGCGCTTTCTCGAGCATCATCGGATTTTTTACTTCTATGCGAATGGCAGGGAAGATGTGTTTTTGTCGAGCGCTGACTGGATGGATCGCAACTTCTTTCGTCGTGTGGAAGTGGCGTTTCCGATTCGCGATAGGCGGTTGAAGCGGCGGGTTATTGCTGAAGGGTTATCGGTTTGTCTTGGCGATAATCAATCGGCTTGGGTCATGCAGAGCGATGGGCATTATCGGAAGCGCCGTCCGGGTAAGTCTATTCGCAACGCGCAGTTGGGGTTGCTGGCTAAGTTTTGTTCTTGATGTTTTTTGCCCTTTTTCGTGCGTGTTTTCTTCTTCGCTGGATTCGGTATTCGTGTCGGGCTTTGTGCTTGTTCGCTTCCGCTTTCGTGGAATCCTGCGTTCGTGTCGGTCTATTAGCACTGCCGCCCCGCACAGGGGCAACGCTAATAGACCGACGCGAAAACAGGATTCTACGAAAGCGGAAGCAAACAAGCACAAGACCGACACGACAACGGGATCCGGCGACAATCACCAGAACCCACTCAAGCCGCAAGCGACTTCCTAAACGCTGTCCGCGACCCCGGAAACCTCACGATAAACATACTCCCCTTCCCCACTTCGCTTTTAACGTCGAGCTCTGCACCGTGCCGTTGCAGCACATGCTTGACGATGGCAAGCCCAAGCCCTGTCCCCCCCGTATCCCGCGACCGGCTCCGATCCACTCGATAAAACCGCTCCGTCAAACGCGGAATATGCTCCGCAGGAATCCCGAGCCCCGTATCCCGCACCGTGAAAACCGCACGATCCTTCATGCGCTGCCACGTCACCTCGATGGTCCCGCCATCAGGCGTATAACGCACGGCGTTGGTCACGAGATTGCCGAGCGCGCTCATCACTTCGGTCTCGACGCCCGCAACCGTCAGCGCATCGTCGCTATGAAACGTGATGCGATGGCGCCCGTTCGACAGATTGTTCGCGTCGTCTTCCAAATGACGCAGCACGGCGCGCATATCCAGCAGTTCATCGCCAGGCGGCCGCATATCGCCTTCGAGATTCGCGAGCACGAGCAGATCGCGCACGATGTTCTGCATGCGCGACGCCTGCTGCTCCATCATGTCGAGATAACGCATGCGATCGGCTTCATCGAGCGGCAACTCACGCATGGTTTCGAGAAAGCCGGATAGCACGGTAAGCGGCGTCTTCAACTCATGCGAGACATTGGCCACGAAATCGCGGCGCATCGAATCCGTGCGCTCCAGTTCGGTAATGTCCTGCGTCAGAAGCAGCTTGCGATTGTCACCGTACGGAAACACCTGCACCGAAACCGTGTACTTGCGATTCACGCCCATGCCGCGCATCACGAGCATCTCTTCGTAGTGGTGCGCGTTCAGATAGCGGACGAAATCGGGATTGCGCACGAGATGCGTGATGTGCTGGCGCAAGTCGCGCTTCGCATCGAGACCGAAGTGCTTCTCGGCGATGTCGTTACACCACTCGATCTGATCGTGATCGTCGAGCATCGCGACGCCGTTCGGTGACGCCTGGATCGCCTGAATGAAGCGCGCATGCTGTTGCTCGACCTGACGCACTTGCGCGTGCCAGCGCTTCGCGAGCTTGTGCAGGCGATAGTAGATCTCGCCCCAGATGCCGAGCGCGCTCGGCACCTCGCCGTAGACCGGCGCTTCGAGCAGACGCCAGAGGCGCTGCATGTGATACGTGACGAAGAAGCCCTGCACGACGAGCATGAGCACCGCGAAGGCAAGCGCGATGCGCAAGCCCGCGAATGCGCCGATCGCGGCGCACAGCGCGGCGAGCAGCGCGAGGGACACGATCGCACGCGTCCAGATGATGTTCATGTTGTCGGTGAGTCTGAGTGACGTTGATGCGGCAAGTTAGAGCGGATAACGTTGACAGAATTCAGGCGCTCTTCGCAAGCCGGTATCCGCTGCCGCGCACCGTTTCGATCATAGCATCGCAACCCGCCGGCTTGAGCGCAGCACGCAGACGCTTGATATGCACATCGACCGTGCGCTCTTCGACGAACACGTGATCGCCCCACACCTGATCCAGCAATTGCGTGCGGCTGTGCACGCGCTCAGGATGCGTCATGAAAAAGTGCAGCAGGCGAAATTCCGTCGGACCGAGATCGAGCTTGATGTCGTTGCCCGAATGACTCGCCGCCACGCGATGCGTCGCCGGATCGAGACGCAGCCCGTTGATCGCGACGACGTCTTCGGTCAACTGCGGCGCGCGCCGGCGCAACACCGCCTTGATGCGCGCCATCAGTTCCTTCGGCGAGAACGGCTTCGTGACGTAATCGTCCGCGCCGATTTCGAGGCCGAGCACCTTGTCCTGCTCGTCGCCGCGCGCTGTCAGCATGATGATCGGAATGTGCTTCGTGCGCTCGTTGTTGCGCAGTTCTCGCGCGAACGCGATGCCCGACTTGCCCGGCAACATCCAGTCGAGCAACACGAGATCGGGCAGCACGTCGCTGATCAGGTTTTGCGCCTGTTCCGCGTTATACGCACGAATCGGGCAATGTCCCGCATGTTGAAGGTTCACCGAAATCAGTTCGGAGATCGCGGGTTCGTCTTCGACGACGAGGATACTGCTGGGCATCGGCACCTCTTGACCTTTTGCTTGAAATGAAACGATTGCGCGCGATTAACTCAGCGCCTCGCGTTCGAGCTGATCGCGCGAAATATGCCGCACGTCGGTGCCCTTGACGATGTAGATGATGAACTCAGCGATGTTCTTCGCGTGATCGCCGATGCGCTCCACCGCTTTCGCGATGAACAGATAATCGAGGCCCGCCGAAATCGTGCGCGGATCTTCCATCATGTACGTCACGAGCTTGCGCACGAAGGCGCGGAATTCCTCGTCGATGGCCTTGTCGTCGCGCACGATCTGCGCGGCGGCAACCGTGTCGAGACGCGCGAACGCATCGAGCGCGCGGCGCAGGATCGATACCGCCATTTCGCCCGACAGCTTGATCTCGGCGATGTTCACCGTGCGGCCCGCGCCGTCTTCGTTGATGCGCTTCACGCGCTTGGCGATCTTCTCCGCTTCGTCGCCGGCGCGTTCGAGATTCGTGATCGTCTTCGAGATCGCCATCAACAGACGCAGGTCACGCGCAGCCGGCTGACGGCGCGCGATGATGTTGCTGCACTCTTCGTCGATCTCCACTTCCATCATGTTCAGCCGCGCTTCGGCCGCGATCACCTGATCCGCGATGCCGATGTCGAATTCGTTCAGCGCCTGCATCGCCGCGATGATCTGCGACTCGACCAGACCGCCCATTTCCAGCACTTTCGACGACACCGCGTTGAGATCGGCGTCGAACTGGCTCGAAAGATGTTTATCGGACATATATGCTCCTTAAGCCTTCTGTTTCACCTGGCTGACGATCAGCCGAAGCGGCCCGTGATGTAGTCTTCCGTTTCCTTGCGGGCCGGCTTGATGAAGATCTTTTCGGTGTCGCCGAACTCGATCAATTCACCGAGATACATATAGGCAGTGTAGTCCGAACAACGCGCCGCCTGCTGCATGTTGTGCGTGACGATGACGACCGTGTAATCGCTTTTCAGTTCGGCGATCAGCTCTTCGATACGGCCCGTCGAAATCGGGTCGAGCGCCGAGCAAGGTTCGTCCAGCAGCAGCACTTCCGGACGGATCGCGATGCCGCGCGCGATGCACAGACGCTGCTGCTGGCCACCCGACAGACCGTAGCCGCTTTGCTGCAACTTGTCCTTTACTTCGGTCCAGAGCGCGGCTTTCGTGAGCGCCCATTCGACGCGGTCATCCATTTCCGAGCGCGACAGTTGCTCGAACATCTTCACGCCGAACGCGATGTTGTCGTAGATCGACATCGGGAACGGCGTCGGCTTCTGGAACACCATGCCGACGCGCGCGCGCAGGAGCGAAATATCCTTCGTCGTGTCGAGCAGGTTCGTGCCGTCCATCAGGATTTCGCCTTCGGCGCGCTGCTCCGGATAAAGCGCATACATCTTGTTGAACGTGCGCAGAAGCGTGGACTTGCCGCAGCCCGACGGACCGATGAACGCCGTCACTTTCTTCTCGGGAATGCGCAGGTTGATGTTCTTCAGCGCGTGATACTTGTTGTAGAAGAAGTTGAGGTTGTTCACCTCGATCTTCGGCTTGATGGAATCGGCAGGCTGCGAACTGTGCGTCGGGCGCACGCTGCCCGGCACCGGGCCGCGCTCGATCTGCTTTTCCTGGTGGTTGACACCGCTTTCGACCATGTTCATGGAATCACTCCACCCTTATTTCTTCGAGAAGATCGCGCGCGCCAGGATATTCAGACCCAGCACGCCGAGCGTAATCAGGAACACACCGGCCCACGCGAGCGATTGCCACTGCGGGAACGGACTCATCGCGAACTTGTAGATCGTCACCGGCAGATTGGCCACCGGCTGGTTCATGTCCCACGAGAAAAATTGATTCGACAGCGCCGTGAAAAGCAGCGGCGCGGTTTCGCCGGCGATACGCGCGACCGCCAGCAACACGCCCGTCACGATGCCGCCCACCGACGCCTTCAGCGTGATCGACATCACCATCTTCCACTTGGGCGTACCGAGTGCGAACGCGGCTTCGCGCAATGCGTTCGGCACGAGCTTTAGCATGTTTTCCGTCGTGCGGATCACGATCGGAATCTGCAGCAGCGCCAACGCGATCACGCCGGCCCAGCCCGAGAAGCGGCCCATCTTCGCGACGACGATCGCATACACGAAGAGACCGACGACGATCGAAGGCGCGGACAGCAAGATGTCGTTGATGAAGCGCGTGACGCTCGCGAGCCAGCGCTTCTGGCCGTACTCCGCGAGGTAGACGCCCGCGAGAATGCCGAGCGGCGTGCCGACGAACGTTGCGAGCACGACGAGCATCAGCGAGCCGACGATCGCGTTGGCGAGACCGCCGCCATCGGTGTTCGGCGGCGGCGTCGATTGCGTGAACAGATCGACCGACAACCCGCCGATGCCGAGCCTGAGCGTCGTGAAGAGAATCCACACGAGCCAGATGAGGCCGAAGGCCATCGCGGCGAGCGAGAGCGTCAGCGCAACCGCGTTCGTGCCGCGGCGGCGGCGCTGCAGCTTCTGACGCGTGGCTTCCACGCGGCTCGAATCCTGGTTGAACGTAACGGGACGGCTCATTATTTACGGCCCTCCCCGCGTTCCATGCGCAGAAGCATCAGCTTCGAGAGCGCGAGCACGAAGAACGTGATGACGAAAAGAATCAGACCGAGCTCCATCAACGCCGACGTATGCAGGCCCGGACTCGCTTCCGCGAATTCGTTCGCGAGCGCCGAGGTGATGCTGTTGCCGGGCGAGAAGAGCGACACGTTGTCGAGCAGGTTCGTATTGCCGATGACGAACGTCACAGCCATCGTCTCGCCGAGCGCGCGGCCGAGGCCGAGCATGACGCCGCCGATCACGCCGGCGCGCGTATAGGGCAGCACGATCTTCCACATGACTTCCCACGTCGTGCAGCCGATGCCGTATGCCGATTCCTTCAGCAGCACGGGCGTCACTTCGAACACGTCGCGCATCACGGATGCGATGTACGGAATGATCATGATCGCGAGAATCACGCCGGCGCACAGAATGCCGATGCCGATCGGCGCGCCTTGAAAGAAGATGCCGATCAGGGGCACGTCGCCGAGCAACTTGCCGAGGGGCTTTTCGAAGTATTGCGCGAAGATCGGCGCGAACACGAGCAGGCCCCACATGCCGTAGACGATCGACGGAATCGCCGCGAGAAGTTCGATCGCGACGCCGAGCGGACGGCGCAGCCACGCGGGCGACAGTTCGGTCAGAAAGAGCGCGATGCCGAAGCTCACCGGCACCGCGATGATGAGCGCGATGATCGACGTCGCAATCGTGCCGTAGATGGGCACGAGCGCCCCGAACGAGTCGCTGGGCGGATCCCATTCCGAACGCCAGAGGAACGAGAGGCCGAATTTCTGAATGGTCGGCATCGACGCGATGATCAGCGAAACGATGATGCCGCCGAGCAGGAGCAGCGTGATGACAGCCGCAAGCCGCGTCACGCCGCCGAAAATGATGTCGCCGATGCGGCTCGGCGCGCGCTGCGTATGCGCCGCCGGCACGGCCGACGATAGGTTGATGTCCGACATGGGAGCCTTGGTTTCGCTACGTGTCAGACCGCGCGGCGAACGTTGGCTCGCCGCGCGGCTTCCTTGCTGCGTTGCTGTCCCGCGAATCAGAAGCTTAGGACAGTTTCAAACGACTGCTTGCTTCCCTTATTCCGCGACCGCCTTGCCCGATGCGTCCTTGACCTTCGCCTTCCATTGCGTCTTGATTTCGGCGACGACCGAATCCGGCAGCGAGATATAGTCGAGATCGTTCGCAGCCTGGCCGCCGTTCTTGAACGCCCAGTCGAAGAATTTCAGCGTTTCCGTGCCCTGCGCCGGCTTCTCTTGCGTCGCGTGCAGCAGCACGAAGGTCGCGCCGACGATCGGCCATGCGTTCTTGCCCGGCTCGTCCGTCAGGATCTGATAGAACGACTTCGACCAGTCCGCGCCCGCTGCCGCTGCCTTGAACGTGTCGGTCTTCGGCTCGACGACCGTGCCGGCCGAATTCTTCATGCCGACGTAGGTCATCTTGTTCTGCTTCGCGTACGCCCATTCGACGTAGCCGATCGCGCCCGGCAGACGCTGCACGAATGCCGCGACGCCGTCGTTGCCCTTGCCGCCCGTGCCCGTCGGCCAGTTGACCGTCGAACCTTCGCCGACCTTCGACTTCCACTCGGTGTTCACCTTCGACAGATAGTTCGTCCAGATGAAGCTCGTGCCGGAGCCGTCGGCGCGCCGCACGACCGCGATGTCCGTATCCGGCAGCTTGACCTTCGGGTTCAGCGCGGCGATTTCCGGATCGTTCCACTTCTTGATCTTGCCGAGGTAGATGTCGCCGAGCACCTGGCCCGATAGCGTCACTTCGCCAGCTTTCACGCCCGGCACGTTGATGACCGGCACCACGCCGCCGACGACCGTCGGGAACTGGAACAGGCCGTTCTTCGCGAGTTCGTCGTCTTTCAGCGGAGCGTCCGAGCCCGCGAAATCCACGGTCTTCGCGATGATTTGCTTGATACCGCCCGACGAGCCGATGCCTTGGTAGTTCACCTTGCCGCCGCCCGTTTTCTGGTAGGCGTCCGCCCACTTCGTGTAGATCGGCGCTGCAAAGGTGGAACCCGCGCCGGTGATGTCGGCTGCTTGAGCGGAGATGGCGAACACTGCACCAATCAGGCCGGCCAGCGCGGTTTGCATCAATTTCATTCTTAATCTCCAGTAGTGAGCGTGTGTCGCGTGAGCGTGTAGACGACACCGCGAAATATAGGAGGAGTCTGTGACAGTAATATGACTAATCGTGAAGCCAGCATGTCAATGCGCTTACGTGCTGAAAGTTTGATCACAGCCGATTTGTCAAGCCAGCGGCGCAAATAAAAAAGCGGGCCGAAGCCCGCTTTTAGCGAAACGCGATGAACTTCAGTGAACGCCTACGAAGTCGCGTCCTTTACGACCTGCGCAATCGTTTCCGCGTATCGAACCGCGTCCTGTTGCGCCGATGCTTCCACCATCACGCGCAAGACCGGTTCGGTTCCCGACGCGCGAATCAAGACCCGGCCGTGCGATTGGAGGGATTGCTCGGCTTGCTCGACCGCGCGGCGAATCGCGGCGCTGCCTTTCCAGTCCGCGCCCGCGCTCATCCGCACGTTGATGAGCTTTTGCGGGAACAGGCTGACGCCGCGAAGCAGATCGGCGAGCGACTTGCCGCTGCGCTGGATCGCTGCTAGCACGAGGAGCGCCGAGACGATGCCGTCGCCGGTCGAGTGACGGTCCAGCGAAAGGATGTGGCCCGAGCCTTCCGCGCCCAGCAGCCAGCCGTTCTCGCGCAATTTTTCGAGGACGTAGCGGTCGCCGACCGCCGCGCGCACGAACTGCACGCCCGCCTCCTTCAGCGCCACCTCGACGGCCATGTTGGTCATCAGCGTGCCGACTGCGCCTTCCACCTTGCCATCGGTCGCGATGCGATCCTTGACCAGCACGTAGAGCAATTCGTCGCCGTTATAGAGACGGCCGGACGAATCGACGACCTGCAGACGGTCCGCGTCGCCGTCGAGCGCGATGCCGATATCCGCCTTGTGCTCGACCACCGCGCGCACGAGCGCGTCCGGGGCGGTCGCGCCAACGCCGTCGTTGATGTTGAAGCCGTTCGGCGACACGCCGATCGACACGACTTCCGCGCCGAGTTCATGGAAAACGTGCGGCGCGACGTCATATGCGGCGCCGTGCGCGCAATCGACGACGAGCTTCAGACCGCGCAAGTCGAAACTCGCGGGAAAGGTGCTCTTGCAGAATTCGATGTAGCGTCCGCCTGCATCATCCAGACGCCGGGCTTTACCGAGGCGCTCGGAAGGCGCGCATTCCATCGGCTGCTCGAGCTGGCGCTCGATTTCCAGTTCGACTTCGTCGGGCAGCTTGTTGCCGTCGGCGGAGAAAAATTTGATGCCGTTGTCGTCGTACGGATTGTGCGACGCGCTGATCACGACGCCCGCCGACAGCCGCAGTGCCCGCGTCAGATAGGCGACGCCAGGCGTCGGCATCGGGCCGGCCAGCATCACGTCGACACCCGCCGCCGAAAAGCCGGATTCCAGCGCAGCTTCGAGCATGTAGCCCGACACGCGCGTGTCCTTGCCGATCAATACCGTCGGACGATTGCCCTTCTTTTGCTGTGCGCGGTCGGCGCCCGCGAGCACCTTTCCGGCCGCGTAGCCGAGCTTGAGTACGAAATCCGGCGTGATCGGCGCGACGCCTACGCGGCCGCGGATGCCGTCGGTTCCAAAATATTGACGTGCCATTGTTGCTTGACCCTCCTCGCGACCGTTCGGCGCATCGTATCGGTCCACGATTTTAGTTAATGAGTTCTATCGGCGCGCGCCTGCGCCCAAATTGCTGATGAATGAGGCCAGTGTCAATAATGCCCATTCCCGGCAGCATTCTTTGTTGCCTGCCAGACTTTCAGCGCATCGACGGTTTCGGCGACATCGTGGACGCGGATGATGGCCGCGCCCCGCTCTGCCGCGCACACCGCCGCGGCGACGCTCGCCGCGAGCCGCTCGCCCGCGCCGCGTCCGGTGACGGCGCCGAGCATCGACTTGCGCGACATGCCCGCGAGCAACGGAAAGTTCGTCCCGGCGGGCGACGTGTCCGTGAGATGCGCGAGCAACGCGTAATTATGCTCGACCGTCTTGCCGAAGCCGTAACCCGGATCGAGACTGATGCGCTCTGTCGCAATGCCCGCGCGCCCGAGTGCGGCGACGCGCTCCGCGAAGAACTTGCGCACGTCGGCGACGACGTCTTCGTACACCGGCTCGTGAAGCTGCATCGTGCGCGGCTCGCCGAGCATGTGCATCACGCAAAGTCCGCAGTTGCTGCCCTTGACGGCGTCGATCGCGCCGTCCTGACGCAAGCCCCAGATGTCGTTGATCATGTCCGCGCCGGCGTCGAGCGCGGCGCGCATCACGGCTGGTTTGTACGTGTCGACGGAAAGCGGCACTCGAACGGTGCGCAATGCCTCGACTATCGGGACCACGCGCTCGAGTTCCTCGTCGAGCGGCACGGGCGGCGCGCCGGGACGCGTGGATTCGCCGCCGATATCGATCATGTCGGCGCCGTCGGCGAGCATCTGCTCGGCGCGAGCCAGTGCGGCGTCGCGCGAAATGAAGCGGCCGCCATCGGAGAACGAGTCCGGCGTAACGTTGAGAATGCCCATGACGAGCGGGCGGTCGAAGGTCAGCATGAAGCGTCCGCATTGGAGCGGCGCGGCTGAAATCGGGGATGGGGTTGAAGTGGCCAAGCGGATAGAACGGAACGGAGGGACGGAGACGGCGCCGCGTTCAGCACCTGATTAAAAACGGACGCCAGAAAGTGAAAATGGGCCGGCGTGCTATGCACACCGGCCCATGAACTCATGCAGGAAACTCAGGCCGTTGCCGGCGCGTTACCCGGTTTGACCTCGGTGCCGCTGCTACCACCGGATGGCGTGTCGCCGGACGGCGGCGGCATGTTCTTCGGCGGACGCGGCGGACGATCCGACATGATGTCGCCAATCTGGTCCGCGTCGATGGTTTCCCATTCGAGCAGCGCCTTGGTCATCGCTTCGACCTTGTCGCGGTTGTCTTCCAGCAGCTTCCGGGCGAGCGCATATTGCTCGTCGAGGATGCGGCGGATTTCCGCATCGACCTTCTGCTGCGTGGCTTCGGACACCGACTTCGCGCCCATCTTGCCGAACATGCCGTTGTCTTCCGTATCGACGTAGACCATCGTGCCGAGCACGTCGGACATGCCGTAGCGCGTCACCATGTCGCGCGCCATCTTCGTTGCGCGCTCAAAGTCGTTCGACGCACCGGTCGACATCGAATTCAGGAACACTTCCTCCGCTGCGCGGCCACCGAACAGGATCGCGATTTCCTCCAGCATCTTGTCGCGATACAGGTTCACGCGGTCATGCTCGGGCAACTGCCACGTAACGCCCAGCGCCCAGCCGCGCGGCATGATCGTGACCTTGTGCACCGGATCGGCATGCGGAAGCAGCTTCGCAACCACCGCGTGACCCGACTCGTGGTATGCCGTATTGCGACGCTCTTCTTCGCGCATCACAGCCGATTTGCGCTCCGGACCCATGAAGATCTTGTCCTTCGCGTCCTCGAAATCCTGCATCTCGACGATGCGCTTGCCGCGACGCGCCGCGAACAGCGCAGCCTCGTTCACGAGATTCGCGAGATCGGCGCCCGAGAAACCCGGCGTGCCGCGCGCGATGACCGATGCATCGACGTCGTTCGCGATAGGCACCTTGCGCAGGTGCACCTTCATGATGTGCTCGCGGCCGCGGATATCCGGCAGACCGACATAGACCTGACGGTCGAAACGGCCCGGACGGAGCAGCGCCTTGTCCAGCACGTCCGAACGGTTCGTCGCCGCGATCACGATCACACCGGAATTCGCCTCGAAGCCGTCCATCTCGACGAGCATCTGGTTCAGCGTCTGCTCGCGCTCGTCGTTGCCGCCGCCCATGCCGGCGCCGCGATGACGGCCGACCGCGTCGATTTCGTCGATGAACACGATACACGGCGCATGCTTCTTCGCCTGCTCGAACATGTCGCGCACACGAGCCGCGCCCACGCCGACGAACATTTCGACGAAGTCCGAACCCGAAATGCTGAAGAACGGCACTTTCGCTTCGCCCGCGATGGCGCGCGCCAGCAGCGTCTTACCGGTTCCCGGCGGGCCGACCAGCAGCACGCCGCGCGGAATGCGTCCGCCGAGCTTTTGGAATTTCTGCGGGTCGCGCAGGAAGTCCACGAGTTCCGAGACTTCTTCCTTGGCTTCGTCGCAACCCGCGACGTCGGTGAAATTGATTGCGTTGTTGTTTTCGTCGATCAGCCGCGCTCGCGACTTCCCGAACGAAAACGCCCCGCCTTTGCCACCTCCCTGCATCTGCCTCATCATGTAGAACCAGAAGCCGATGATCAGGATCGTAGGTCCGAGGTAGTACAGCGCGGAGACGAGCGCATTCGGTTCATCGTCAGCCTTGCCGCTGACCTGAACGCCGTATTTCATCAAGTCGCCGACCATCCATATGTCGCCGGGCGACACGATCTGGTACTTCTGGCCGTCGTTCGGAGTGACCGTCAGATTGCGGCCCTGAACGGTGACGTTCTTGACTTTGCCGTTCTTCGCGTCGTCCATGAACTGCGAATAGGACACACCTTCCTGGACGCGGGGCTTATCGAACTGCTTGAACACCGTAAACAGCACCAGTGCGATCACGAGCCACACTGCCGCTTTAGAGAACATATTGTTGTTCAAAGCACCACTCCTCACTCATAGACGGGCGCCTACATAAACCTTGCGACGCCACCAAAGCATTCTAATCCAGACCGCTAACCCCTGCCATAAGGTTTAACTACCGCACAAATAGCGGCAGAGAGGTTTTTTTCGGCATATTCCGCGAAAATATCGCCGTAATTCGCCGAATCGCTCGAGCGGGCCGTTCAGTTCGGTTGCTTGAGCCGCCGCCCGAGAATAAAAGTCTCCGACGATTTGTCGCGAGAAGCTTTCGGCTTGCGTGGCGCAACCACCTTGAACTGTTGCTTGAACTTCTCAACGATCTGGCTGTATCCGCTGCCGTGAAAACATTTGACCAGCAGCGCACCCTCCGGTTTCAGATGGTTCTGCGCGAACTCCAGCGCCAGATCGCATAGATGCTCGATGCGCGCGGCATCCGCACTCGCCACGCCTGAGAGGTTGGGGGCCATGTCGGAGATTACAAGGTCCACCTGACGCTCGCCGACGATTTCATCGAGTTGCGCAAGCACTTCGTCCTCGCGAAAGTCGCCCTGGATGAACGTGACGTCCGAAATCGGCTCCATCGGCAGAATATCCAGCGCGATGATCGTGCCGTCGATGCCGCCCTGGCGCTCGGCATCGCGCTTCGCGCCCTGCGCGAGTTTGTTGCGCGCGTACTGGCTCCAGGAGCCGGGCGTCGAGCCGAGATCGACGATGACCTGACCCGGCTTGATGAGTTTGTCCTGCTCGTCGATCTCCTTCAGCTTGTATGCGGCGCGCGCGCGATAGCCCTCGCGCTGCGCCATCTTTACGTAGGGATCGTTGATGTGGTCATGCAACCACGAATGATTAAAACGGTTCTTTGCCATTCAAACTGAGCTCATGTGGCGCGCTGACAGCACGCCCGGTGCGTATTTTGCTGCATCGCGCGAGGCTTTTAGCGGATAATACGCGTCTTGTCGGCCGGACCGGTCCTCGGCGCGCTCGCGCTCCGAAAACCCGTGCATCCGGCCTGTTCTGTTTCTGGTGGGCGGTGGCGCGACCGATGCGCCGAAGATCCGGCACGAAGCCGTGCGCTTTCGCTGCAGCGTGTTCAAACCGCCTCGCGAATCTACCTCACGCCGCCCACATTTTAGTCGAGTCCGAAATTTCTCATGCCAGCTCTTAAACTCTCCCCCGCCGAACGCGCCGATCTGCGCTCCCAGGCCCATGCGCTCAAGCCCGTCGTGCTCGTCGGCGCGGAGGGTCTGACCGATGCCGTGCTGAAGGAAATCAACGTCCACCTGGAAGCGCATCAGCTCATCAAGGTCCGCGTATTCGGCGACGAACGCGAAGCACGCGTCGAAATCTACGACGAAATCTGCGATCGCCTGAACGCCGCGCCTATTCAGCATATCGGCAAGCTGCTCGTGATCTGGAGGCCCGAAGGCGCCGCTCCGAAAACCCGCGCCACCCGCACGCGCAGCACGATGCCTCCGAGCGCAGGCGAAGCCGCCGAACGCGAGACGAAGGGCCGCGCGCCGCGCACGGTGAAGGCAGTGAAAATCACCCGCGATGCGCCCGCGTTCAAGAAACCCAAAAAGCAGACGCTGAAGGTACTGGGCAACGAACGTGTGACCGCCGGCGGCAACGTGAAGCGCGCGAAGAAACGTCAGACCAGCTCGAAGCGCCAGCATCAGACGGTCAAATGATCGAACGGCGTGTGCATTTCCAATGAAACGCACGCGCCGTCCCGAGCAAGCGCGATTCAGCTTCGCGCTCTTTTCGCCGCCACCTTGGCGGATTTCCCCTTCGGCACGATCTTGACGGGCGCCGCGCCCGGCAAGCGCCACACCAGCGCAATGCCGAACAGGCATTCGATCAGATAGATCGCGCTGGATAGGCCGTGCAGAATGCCGAACTCCTTCGCATACGGCGAGCTCGCGAGATCGGTGCCCGCTTCCTGCGCCGCCATTCGCAGCGAGTTCATGAACGGCTGCAAGGCGAAATAGCCGACCAGCACGCACACGAGCATCACCGCGACGATCCACCGCACGCGTTTGTAATCGACGATGCCGCTTTTCACGAAGCGATTGCCGATGAGGATCAGCACCAGCGCGCTGATCACGCCGATGATCGCCTCGATGCGGAAGAGCTGCGCCGCCACCGAGCCCGCCGACGTGCGGTCGAGCATCGAAAAGAGCACGGGCGCAGCGACCAGGCCGAGGGTCAGCAGACTGCCGACCCAGACCATGCTGATGGTGCGAAAGAGCCGGTGCTCCATCAGACGTAGCGAACCGCGATGATCTCGTATTCGCGTGCGCCGCTCGGCGCCTGCACCGATGCCACGTCGCCTTCCGACTTCGCGATCAGCGCGCGCGCGATCGGCGAGCTCACGGAGATGAGGCCGTGATCGATGTCGGCTTCGTCATCGCCGACGATCTGATACGTCACCATGTCGCCCGATTCCAGGTCCTCGAGTTCGACGGTCGCGCCGAACACCACGCGACCTTCCGCTTCGACCTGCGTCGGATCGATCACTTGCGCGGCGGCCAGCTTCGACTCGATTTCCGCGATGCGGCCCTCGATGAACCCCTGCTTTTCCTTCGCGGCGTCGTATTCCGCGTTTTCCGACAAGTCGCCTTGCGCGCGCGCCTCCGCGATCGCGTTGATGACCGCCGGACGCTCCACGGCCTTCAGGCGTTGCAATTCGTCGCGCAGCAACTCCGCGCCGCGCTTCGTCAAAGGAATCGTGCTCATAGACCACTCACAAACAATTTCGTCAAAAAAATTACCGCGGTTAAGCGCATCTCCCACAGAGCAGGAGACGCCGCTTAACCGCGGCTCGTGATACTTAGACCAGTAATCGAAGCCTTAGTTTAGGCGAGCATGCAAGCCTTGTAAATCATAGACTTCCAAATCTCGGAGATACCTCAACCCTTCGACCGCCGCGCGCGCTCCCGACATCGTCGTGTAGTACGTGACCTTGTTGGCCTGCGCGCTCATGCGGATCGAGCGCGAATCGGCGATGGCGGCGCGCGTTTCGTCGACGGTCGTGAAGACGAGCGCGATCTCGCCGTTCTTGATCATGTCGACGATGTGCGGACGGCCGTCTTTCACCTTGTTGACGACCTTCACCGGCACGCCTGCCGCCGCGATGGCCGCGGCCGTGCCCTTGGTTGCGACGATCGGATAGCCGAGCTCGTGCAGCATCTGCGCGACTTCGACGGCCTTCGGCTTGTCGGCGTCCATCACGGTCAGAAGCACCGTGCCCGATTCCGGCAGACGCGAGCCCGCCGCGAGCTGCGACTTGAAGAGTGCTTCGCCGAACGTGCGGCCCACGCCCATCACTTCGCCGGTCGAGCGCATTTCGGGTCCGAGCACCGGATCGACCGCCGGGAACTTCACGAACGGGAACACCGCTTCCTTCACGCTGAAGTACGGCGGAATGACTTCCTTCGTCACGCCTTGTGCCTTGAGCTTCTGGCCGACCATCGCGCGAGCGGCGATCTTGGCGAGCGGCAAACCGGTTGCCTTCGACACGTACGGCACCGTGCGCGATGCGCGCGGATTCACTTCGAGCACGTAGATGATGTCCTTCTTGGAGCCGTCGTCTTGCGCGACTTGCTGAATCGCGAACTGCACGTTCATCAGGCCGATGACGTTCAGTGCCTTCGCCATTGCGGCGGTTTGCCGCTTCAGTTCGTCGACGGTTTCCTGCGACAGCGAATACGGCGGCAGCGAGCAAGCCGAGTCGCCCGAGTGCACGCCCGCCTGTTCGATGTGCTCCATCACGCCGCCGATGAACACGTCGTCGCCATCGGAGATGCAGTCGACGTCGCATTCGATCGCGTCGTTCAGGAAGCGGTCGAGCAGCACCGGCGAATCGTTCGACACCTTCACGGCTTCGCGCATGTAGCGCTCGAGGTCGCGCGGCTCGTGGACGATTTCCATCGCGCGGCCGCCGAGCACGTACGACGGACGCACGACCAGCGGATAACCGATTTCCTCCGCGAGCTTCAGCGCTTCGTCTTCGGCGCGCGCCGTGCGATTCGGCGGCTGACGCAGATCGAGATCCTTGAGCAGCTTCTGGAAGCGCTCGCGGTCTTCGGCGGCGTCGATCATGTCCGGCGACGTGCCGATGATCGGCACGCCGTTCGCTTCCAGATCGAGCGCGAGCTTGAGCGGCGTCTGGCCGCCGTACTGCACGATCACGCCGACCGGCTTTTCCAGATCGACGATTTCGAGCACGTCTTCGAGCGTCAGCGATTCGAAGTACAGACGGTCGGACGTGTCGTAGTCGGTGGACACCGTCTCCGGATTGCAGTTGACCATGATGGTTTCATAGCCGTCCTCGCGCATGGCGAGCGCGGCATGCACGCAGCAGTAGTCGAACTCGATGCCCTGCCCGATCCGGTTCGGGCCGCCGCCCAGCACCATGATCTTCTTCTTGTCGGTCGGATTCGCTTCGCACTCTTCTTCGTACGTCGAGTACATGTAGGCGGTCTTCGTCGCGAACTCGGCCGCGCACGTGTCGACGCGCTTGTACACCGGGCGCACCTTCATTTCGTGACGCTTCTTGCGCACGTCTGCTTGCGTCGAACCGGTCAGCTTCGCCAGACGCCGGTCCGAGAAGCCGCTCTTCTTCAGATACAGCAGTTCGTCACGCGTGAGGCTCGCGAGCGTGCGGCCTTCGAGCGCCTTTTCCTTGAGGATGATCTGTTCGATCTGCGCGAGGAACCACGGATCGATCGACGTCTCTTCGAAGATTTCTTCCATCGTCAGGCCGAGACGGAAGGCGTCGCCGAGATACCAGATGCGGTCCGGACCCGGCTCGCCAATTTCGCGGATGACTTCGTCGCGGCTCGTGGTCTTCTCATCGAGACCGTCGACGCCGACTTCCAGACCGCGCAACGCCTTCTGGAACGATTCCTGGAATGTGCGGCCCATTGCCATGACTTCGCCGACGGACTTCATCTGCGTGGTCAGGCGCGAATCCGCTTCGCGGAATTTCTCGAACGCGAAGCGCGGCACCTTCGTCACGACATAATCGATCGTCGGTTCGAACGATGCGGGCGTTTGTCCGCCGGTGATTTCGTTCTTGAGTTCGTCGAGCGTGTAGCCGCACGCGAGCTTCGCGGCGACCTTGGCGATCGGGAATCCCGTTGCCTTCGATGCCAGCGCCGACGAACGCGACACGCGCGGATTCATTTCGATGACGACCATGCGGCCGTCCTTCGGGTTGATCGCGAACTGCACGTTCGAGCCGCCGGTATCGACCCCGATCTCGCGCAGCACCGCGAGCGACGCGTTGCGCAGCACTTGATACTCTTTGTCGGTGAGCGTCTGCGCCGGCGCGACGGTGATGGAATCGCCGGTGTGCACGCCCATCGGGTCGAGGTTTTCGATCGAGCAGACGATGATGCAGTTGTCCTTTTTATCGCGGACGACTTCCATCTCGTACTCTTTCCAGCCGAGCAGCGATTCTTCGATGAGCAGCTCGCGCGTCGGCGAGAGATCTAGACCGCGACGGCAAATCTCTTCGAACTCTTCCTTGTTGTACGCGATGCCGCCGCCCGAGCCGCCCAGCGTGAACGACGGACGAATCACGGTCGGATAGCCGCCGCTGCCGGTCGCTTCGGCGATCTGCTGCTGCACGGCGAGCGCTTCTTCCATCGAATGCGCGATGCCCGACTTGGCCGAACCGAGGCCGATCTTCGTCATCGCGTCCTTGAACTTCTGGCGGTCTTCCGCCTTGTCGATCGCTTCCGGCGACGCACCGATCAGCTCGACCTTGTACTTTTCCAGCACGCCGTGATGGAACAGGTCGAGCGCGCAGTTGAGCGCGGTCTGTCCGCCCATGGTCGGCAGGATCGCGTCCGGGCGCTCTTTCGCGATGATGCGTTCGACCACTTCCCACGAAATCGGCTCGATATACGTGACGTCGGCCGTGTTCGGATCCGTCATGATCGTCGCCGGATTGCTGTTGACGAGGATGACCTTGTAGCCTTCCTCACGCAGCGCCTTGCATGCTTGCGCGCCCGAATAATCGAACTCGCACGCCTGGCCGATGATGATCGGACCCGCGCCGATGATGAGGATGCTCTTGATGTCTGTGCGCTTCGGCATAACTGTGCTCTGTATATTTGCGATGTTCTGTTCTTAGGCTGCGACCTTCTGTGCTTCCATCAGCTTGATGAAGCGGTCGAACAGATACGCGATGTCGTGCGGGCCGGGCGACGCTTCCGGATGGCCCTGGAAGCAGAAGGCGGGCTTGTCGGTGAGCGCGAAGCCTTGCAGCGTGCCGTCGAAAAGCGAGACGTGCGTGACTTTCGCGTTGGCGGGCAGCGTCGACGCATCGACCGCGAAACCGTGGTTCTGCGACGTGATGACCACGCGGCCGTCGTCCATGTCCTTCACCGGATGGTTCGCGCCGTGGTGGCCGGTCTTCATCTTCATCGTCTTCGCGCCGACGGCGAGACCCATGATCTGATGGCCGAGGCAGATGCCGAACGTCGGAATGCCGCGCTCGATGAATTCCCTGGTGGCCGCGATGGCGTAATCGCACGGCTCCGGATCGCCGGGGCCGTTCGACAGGAAGATGCCGTCCGGATTGAGCGCGAGCGCATCGGCGGCGGTCGATTTCGCGGGCAGCACGGTCACGTGGCAACCGCGCTCCGCCAGCATGCGCAGGATGTTGTACTTCACGCCATAGTCGAACGCGACGACGCGAAACTTCGGCGCTTCCTGCTTGCCGTAGCCGCTGCCCAGACGCCATTCGGTCTGCGTCCATTCGTAGGGCTGGTCCGTCGACACGACCTTCGCGAGGTCCATGCCCGCGAGGCCCGGGAACGAGCGTGCGAGCTCGAGCGCTTTCGCTTCGTCATCGGAACCGGCGAGAATGCAGCCGTTCTGCGCGCCCTTCTCGCGCAGGATACGCGTGAGCTTGCGCGTGTCGATGCCGGCGATCGCGACGACGCCTTGCGCCTTGAGATAGTCGGAGAGCGTCTGCTCGGAACGGAAGTTGGATGCGAGCACCGGCAGGTCGCGAATGATGAGGCCGGCGGCATGGACTTTGGTGGCTTCGACGTCTTCGGCGTTCACGCCGTAGTTGCCGATGTGCGGATAGGTCAGCGTGACGATCTGGCGGGCATAGCTCGGATCGGTCAGGATTTCCTGATAACCGGTGATGGCGGTGTTGAACACCACTTCGCCGATCGTCGAACCGGGCGCGCCGATCGATTGACCACGAAAGACCGTGCCGTCGGCAAGTGCGAGAAGTGCGGGGGAAAATGACGGCAACACGGGAAGCTCCTTGGGGAACACCCTGTTACCGACCTGTCTGTCCGAAATTCAGGCTTGGCTTCCCGTCGCTCGAAGAACGAGGGGTTTCCTTCGCGCAGTGTGGCGGCGGCTCGCGAGGCGCGCGTCGCGGTTCGGTTCAGCTCGCTTGCATGGGGCAAACGCAGTGACGAAGCAGGCGACTGGCGGCGTGCGGCGCGCGCCGACTGGCGCAGCGAACGACGGTGTGTGGGAGGTAGGCGCTAGGGTGCGGGTTGATGTGCTCAAACCTTCGAATTATAGCGTTAAATTGACACATCTGCCAAATTTGGGAGCGCTCTGCTTGCCTCCCGCCGCCCCGATCACGACGCCGCGTTTTCCACTTCCGCCTCGCGTTCGTGCAGCGCGCGGCCCGGCAACATGTACCAGATCGCGCTCGCCACTTGCAGCGCAATCAGTGCCGCCCACACCGAAATATGCGCCGATGCCGGATAGCGCCCCGCTTCCGCAGGCCAAAGCGACAACATAGTGCCGACCCCGACCTGAAAGCCGAAGATCAGCAGGAAGATGACGAGCGTGAGCGTCGTATTCACGCGTCCCGCCATGTGCGACGGGAAATACTTCGCCGCGACCGCATAACTCAGGATGCCCGTGCCGCCGAATACGCCATACGCGGCGATGAGCGTCGCGGGCGGCAGCGGCACGCGCAGCACCATGAGCAACTGCGTGGCGACGAAAAGCACCATGCCCGCGCCGCAGAACGCGTACACCGACACGCCGCGCCGCTCCAGACTGCGCGCCGCCGCGCCGAAGCCCACCGAGCCGAACATCATCGCGAAACCGAGCACGGAGACGATCGCCGACGAATGCGCGGGCGTGAGATTCATCACGTCGATGAGATAGGGACGGATCCAGAGCGACTGCATCGCGAAGAAGACGCCCTGCGTGACGACCGGAAACGACGCGATCTTCCAGAACGCGGCGCTTCTCATGATGTGCCACGTGCCCTTGAACTGCGTGACGATGTCCGCCTGATGATGCGTATCCGCCTTGCGCGGCGCGAAGAGCGCAATCGCCGCCGCGACGACGAGCGTGAACACCGCGAGCCCGAAGCACACCTGACGCCACGTTGCGAATTGCAGCAGCGCCGACAGCGGCGATCCGACGACGACGCCGCCCAATCCGCCGACGGCCATCGTGAATCCGTTGATGAGCGGCAGGCGCCAGATCGGGAAATGCTGCGCCGACGCCTTGAACGCCGCCGCCAGACACACCGACACGCCCACGCCGATGAGCAGGCGCCCGGCCATCAGCCCTGCCAGGCTATTCGATGCCCCAAACACGCCAATGCCCGCCGCGGCGAACACGAGCATGCCGGCCGTCACACGCGCCGGCCCGAAGTGATCGAGCAGTACGCCGACAGGAATCTGCGCGGCAGCGAAGCCGATGAAGTACAGCGCCGTCAGCAGGCCGAGATCGGCGGCCGACAAGCCGAGTTCGTGCGTGATGAGCGGCGCGAAGCCGAGATTGACGCCGCGGAACACGTACGAGACGAAGTAGCCGGCGGCAAAGAGGATGAAAACGCGGAGACGAACGGTGGACGACATATGAAACGGACGCTTCATCGATTCTTTCGGATCGACAGTTTAGCGGCGTCCGCAAAAGAACACGCCGTCACCTTGGT
This sequence comes from Caballeronia sp. ATUFL_F2_KS9A, assembly GCF_023630765.1. Taxonomy (NCBI): domain Bacteria; kingdom Pseudomonadati; phylum Pseudomonadota; class Betaproteobacteria; order Burkholderiales; family Burkholderiaceae; genus Caballeronia; species Caballeronia sp. ATUFL_F2_KS9A. Next base: position 60,478 of record NZ_JALQEK010000010.1, read on the forward strand.
GACGGCGTGGGTTATCGCGCCGGCAAAACCGAGTGCGTTATTTCTTCTTGCTGCTCTTCGACGTGGCAGCCGGCTTCGCGGTCTTGGCCGCGGCAGCAGGCTTTGCAGCATGCGATGCCGAAGAAGACGACACCTTCGTTACCTTCCCCGACGTATGGGCACTCGTCTTGCCGCCGCGCGATGTCTTCGGCTCAGGTACGCGCGTGCCGATCTTCGACACGCCGCCCGATGAACGGCTCGACGCCGCCACCGTCTCCACACGCGCCGGACCCGGCTCGGCCGGAACCGGTCGGCCATACGGCACATGCAGCACGACCACCTGCCCCGGCATGAACATGTCTCCGCGCGTGCGGTTCCATGCGCGCAACTGTGCCGGCGAAACGTTGTAGCGGTCTGCCAGCGTGCCGATCGACTGCTTGCGGCGCACGCGGATGACGAGCCGGCGCGTGTCGGGCACGTCGCGCTCGATTGCGAGCATCGCATTGGCCGCGACGTCGGCGCTGATGTCTTCGTCGTCATCGTCCGTGCGGGGCACGACGATCGTCGAGCCCGGCTTGAGGCGCATGCCCGCCGGAATGCGGTTGACGGACATCAGCGTGTCAGCGTCCACGCCGATTTTTTCGGCGATCGCCGCCGGACGCGCGCGCTCGGTGACGGTGTACGTCGTCCACGACGACAACGCGCCCGAGTACGACGATAGGTTGCGCTGAAACGAAGCAGCGTTATCGAACGGCAGCAGAATCTGCGGATTGGTCGCGCCGAGAATCACCGGCTTCGAGAACGACGGATTCAGCGAGCGAAATTCTTCCACGCTCATGCCGGCAAGCTTCGCGGCCATCGTCACGTCGATGTCGCGCGCGGTCGTGACCGTCACGAAATACGGGTGATTCGGGATGTCCGGCAACGTGAGACCGTACATCTGCGGATTGCTCACGATGTTCTTCACGGCCTGCAGCTTCGGCACGTAGTTGCGCGTCTCGTTGGGCATGCGCAGGCTTTCGTAGTCGGTCGGCAAGCCCGCCGCTTCGTTGCGCGCGATCGCGCGCTGCACGTTGCCCTCGCCCCAGTTGTATGCGGCGAGCGCGAGATGCCAGTCGCCGAACATGTCGTGCAGACGCGAAAGGTAGTCGAGCGCGGCAGACGTCGACGCGAGCACGTCGCGGCGCTCGTCCTGCCACATGTTCTGCTTGAGGTTGTAATCGCGGCCGGTGCCCGGCATGAACTGCCACATGCCCGCGGCCTTCGCGACCGATAGCGCCTGCGGGCTGTAAGCCGATTCGATGAACGGCAGGAGCGCGAGCTCGGTCGGCATATGCCGCTGCTCGAGTTCCTCGACGATGTGATACAGATACTTCTGCGAGCGCGTGGTCATGCGCTCGACGTAATCCGGGCGTTGCGCGTACCAGTTGACCTGCATGTCGACGAGGTCGCTTTGCAGATCGGGAATCTGGAAGCCGCCGCGGATGCGGTTCCAGAGATCGGACGAACCCGCGAGCGAAGTCACGGGCGTCTTGTCGACGTTAATGGTTTCCTTGGCTGCTGCGGTGCGGCGAATCGTGTCGGCGACTTGTTGCGGCGAAGCGTTGGAGTTGGCTGTTGCTGTAATTGGATCTGACGCCGTAGGTCCTTGGCTCGCGCACGCGGCGAGCATCAGGACGGACAGCGCGCTAAGGGTTAGTCGCATGGAGAACGTCTCTGCTTCCAAAAGATGATGCTTGGAAATTTGCAGCCGATAGTACGGAACAGCACTTAAGACGTCAATAAGAATGCGCGCAAAACCCCTGCAAAATCCTGCATCTAACGTCGATTCCAACGTTTCGGTTGAAGTTAGCCCCAAATAGGTTCGGGTTAGCGGAACTTATCCTTCCAGCCGCGCATCATTCGAAACGCTTCGAGCCGGTCCGAAACGGGCGCGCCGAATTGCGACGCAAGCGTTGCGTGGATCGCCGGGACGTCCGCACGCAGGAACGGATTCACCGTTTTTTCGTGGCCGATGGTCGTCGGCAAAGTCGGCTTGCCGGCGGCGCGCAACGCCTGCGCGTCCTCGCTCCAGCGCAGCAGCGCGGTGTTGTCCGGCTCGCACGCGCGTGCGAACTTGATGTTCGACAGCGTGTACTCGTGCGCGCAGTGAACCTGGGTGTTGTCCGGCAGCGCGGCGAGCGCGTCGAGCGAACTGAGCATCTGCTGCGGCGTGCCTTCGAAAAGACGGCCGCAGCCGCTCGCGAAAAGCGTGTCGCCGCAGAAAAGATGCGGCGTGCCGTTCGGATCGCCCGCCTGGAAATAGGCGATGTGTCCGGCCGTGTGACCCGGCACGTCGATCACGGAGAGTTCGAGCGCCGGCTTGTCGATGCGCACCCTGTCGCCGCCGGTGACGCGCTGCGTCAGATGCTCGATGCGCTCGCCAGCCGGGCCGTAGACGGAAATCCCACCCTCTGCCGTTCGGCTATCGATGAGTGCTTTCACGCCGCCGACGTGGTCGTGGTGATGGTGCGTGAGTAAAATAGCGGTCAGCCGCCAACCACGTTTGGCCAGATAGGCCTCGACGGGCGCGGCGTCGCCGGGGTCGATCACGACCGCATCGCGCGAGTCCGACACGAGCCAGATGTAGTTGTCCTCGAATGCCGGGACCGGCACGTATTCGAGTGCATCGAGTGCATCCTGGGCAGGCGATTTCTTGGCAAGCGAATTCATGGCGATCATCTATGCGGCAATCCGAACATGTCTGACCGATCGATTATAGACTGGCCCACCTGGACGAGCTCGGCGCCCGGGCGCTACGTGCTCGAATGGGAGCAGGCGCAGCTCGATCACGTCGTGTCCGACATCTTCGGCTATCACGCGCTGCAGCTCGGCATGCCGCAGCTCGACGCGCTGCGCGAAAATCGCATGACCGGGCGCGCGCTCGTGCTCGACGCCGAAAGCGCATCGAGCGCACCGTACACGCCGCCGCGCGCGACGACGCCCGGCGTGAGCGCGCTTCCCGCGGCGAGCGCGCCCGACGGCCGCAGCACCGTGTGGTGCGATCTGCTCGACCTGCCTTTCGAAGCGCAGAGCGTCGATTTGCTCGTGCTGCCGCACACACTCGAATTCTCGCCCGATCCGCACCGCCTGCTGCGCGAAGCCGAGCGCGTGCTGGTGCCCGAAGGCCAGTTGATCATCCTCGGCTTCAATTCGCTGAGTTTGTGGGGCGCGCGGCAGTCGCTCGGCAAGGTCGCGGGACGGCCGTTCGTGCCATCGGCGCACGAGATGATCGCGTTCACGCGCATCAAGGACTGGATCAAGCTGCTCGGATTCGACCTTGAACGCGGGCGCTTCGGCTGCTATCGTCCGCCGCTTGTCACGGACAAATGGCTGCAACGCTATCAATTCATGGAAGCCGCCGGCGATCGCTGGTGGCCCATCTTCGGCGCGGCGTACATGATCACGGCGGTCAAACGCGTGCGCGGCATGCGCGTCATCGGTCCGCGCAAGCTCAAAAAACCCGCGCTCGCGCCTGGCCTCGCTCCGGTCGCCGCTCCGCACACGCGCAACGAGACTCGCAAAGAGCATTGATGACTCAAGAATCCGCATCGAACAAGGTAATCGACATCTACACGGACGGCGCCTGCAAAGGCAATCCGGGACCCGGCGGCTGGGGCGCGCTGCTGCGTTTCGGCTCGCTGGAGAAGGAGCTGTTCGGCGGCGAAGCCGCGACCACCAACAACCGCATGGAACTGATGGCCGTGATCTCCGCGCTCGAGGCGTTGAAACGTCCGTGTCACGCGATCATCCACACCGATTCGCAATACGTGCAGAAAGGCATCAGCGAATGGATTCACGGCTGGAAGAAAAAGAACTGGATGACGGCCGCGAAGACGCCCGTCAAGAACGCCGATCTATGGAAACGCCTCGACGAACTCGTCGCGCGGCATGAGATCGAATGGCGCTGGGTCAAGGGCCACGCCGGACATCCCGAAAACGAACGCGCCGATGCGCTCGCCAATCGCGGCGTGACATCGCTTGCGGACAACTGAACGAAACGCACGCCAACTTATGCGCCAACTGATACTGGACACCGAAACCACCGGCCTGAACGCGAGGACGGGCGACCGGATCATTGAAATCGGCTGCGTCGAGCTGGTCAACCGCCGGCTGACGGGCAACAACCTGCACCTCTACGTGAACCCGGAGCGCGACAGCGATCCCGGCGCGCTCGCCGTGCACGGCCTCACCACCGAATTCCTGAGCGACAAGCCGAAGTTCGCGGAGATCGCCGCGCAACTTCGCGACTTCATCGCGGGCGCGGAGTTGATCATCCACAACGCGCCCTTCGACGTCGGCTTTCTCGATATGGAATTCGCGCTGCTCGGGCTGCCGAAAATCGCCGAGACGTGCGCGGGCGTGATCGACTCGCTCGCGCAAGCCAAGCAGATGTTCCCCGGCAAGCGCAACTCGCTGGATGCGCTGTGCGATCGTTTCGGCATCAGCAACGCGCATCGCACGCTGCATGGCGCGCTGCTCGACTCGGAGCTGCTCGCCGAGGTCTATCTCGCGATGACGCGCGGCCAGGAAAGCCTCGTGATCGACATGCTCGGCGATCAGCCCGCGTCGGGCTCCGTTTCGACGTCGCGCATCGCGTTCGACGATCTCGATCTGCCGGTTATCGCCGCGAGCGCCGACGAACTCGCCGCGCACGAAGCCCTGCTGAACGATCTCGACAAGGCGATGAAAGGCACGAGCGTCTGGCGCACGGAACCGGCTCCCGCCGAAGGAGAAGCCGTTCCTGCGTAATTTTTTCGAATTTGCTTAACGAAGCACTAGACGAAACCAAAAACGCCTGACATAATCTCGTCTCTCTTCGGGTGGTTAGCTCAGCGGTAGAGCACTGCCTTCACACGGCAGGGGTCACTGGTTCGATCCCAGTACTACCCACCAGAATTCTGGTGTTGGTAAAGACAAGCACCGAAGATCAAAAGGCCCAAGTCTCACGACTTGGGCCTTTTTCATTTTCAGCCGGTGAAACGGGCATCACGACGCCCACACGCCGCGCGCCATGCCGCTCGCGGCGATCACCATCAACATGACGAGTCCGGCTTCGAGATCGCTCAGCCATGCGAAGCGTCGCGCCCGCGTGAGATCGATCGGCCCGCCCTGCGCGAGCGCGATGCGCCAGCGGATCAGCGTGAGCATCGGTGAGACTTCGATCAGCAAAATCACGACGAGCGCCGTCATCTTCAGATGGAAAAGCGGCTCGTGCAGATAGAACGCGCCGCCCTTTTCGAATCCGCCGAACGCGCGCGTCACGCCCGTGACGATCAGCACGATCGCCGTGACGCCCCACACGGAATCCGAACGAAAGACGTCACGCAGGCGCAGTTCGTTCGCCTGAATGGATTCCGCGGGATCGAGACGCCGCAACGCGCGGGCGCGCGCGAGCACCGAGCCGAGCGCGAAACCGAAAGCAAGAAGATGAAGCGCGGCCAGCAACCAACGTATCAGCATCCTTTCCTCCCTGAAGAGACAGGAACGACGTGTACGGCAATTTCGGCTAGATCAGACCTGACGCAGCGTCGCATCGAGCGCGCGCGCCGCGTTGCGGTCGCCTTCGCTCGCGAGCGGCGCGCGGAACACGGTGGTGCGATTGTGCCCGGCCGCGGCCGGCGAGTCCCACAACAATTCGACTTTCGGCCGGCGCGCGAACAGGCCGTGCCGCACTTCCCCGCTCGCGCGGATAGCAGGCGCGGCGGGCTCGGTCGCCGGCGCGAGCATGCTCGTCGACGGCGACGTCTCCGCCGGCTCCGGCCATTTCACCGACAGCTCGCGCGCGTCGTACTGGCCGAGCTTGCGGCTTTCCGCCCATACGACGGCGGTACGCGTGACGGGATCGAGCGAGAGCGCATAGCGCCCGATCGCGAAGCGCCGCGCCGCGATATTCGTGCGCCAGAGCGCGCGCGGACGGCAGATCCACATGACGATGGCATAAAGCGCCGGCCCGACGAGCAGCCAGCCGTTGGTCTCGGCGAGCGCCTGCGTGAAGCGCCGCCATCCGGAACTCCAGACGAACGCGCCGACGGAAAACATCGCGAAGCCGAAAGCCAGCAGCGCAATGAAGCGCAACGCCTGCCGCAGCCATTGCGGCAGCGGATGCAGCGGCCGCTCCGTGCGCGCCTTCGCGCCCGGCAGCACGATCAGAAGAAAGATCAGGACGAGGTTCACGCACGCCCACGGCGACGACGTCATCGCGCGCAGCGAGGACAGATAGCCCATCTCGGACATCGAGAACGCCCAGCGCGCCGCGAGCACCAGCCCGATGGCGCGCAATGCGAACACAGTGCCGGCGCCCGGCGCCGGGTTCGCGCTGATTTGCTTGGGTCTCGCCAAAAGAAACGCTCCTGTCCACGTGCGATGCATGCCGCTCCGCGCATCGCGAAGCCCGGTCATTATAGGGAGATTACGGATGTCGTCAGAGGTTTCACATCCGCAGCGCGGTCTGTCGCGCGAAAGGCATGCCTGAATGTGCTATTACGACAACGCCCCGCGTGCCTTGAGGCACGCGGGGCGTCGTTTTTCAACTCATGCCGCGGCGAAGCGGCAAGACTTGCTTAGCTCGCGTTGACTTCGCGCAGAACCGTGCGGCGCTTCTGGCGCAGCAGTTCTTCATACACGTTGACGTAGTTCGCGGCCATGACCTTCGACGAGAAACGCTGCTCGAACGCGGCGCGAACCTTTTCGCGGGGCAGTTGATCCAGGCGCTTCACGGCGGCAATCGCCGAAAGTTCATCTTCGACGACGAAGCCCGACACGCCGTTCTCGATCACTTCCGGCACCGAGCCGCGGTTGAACGCGATCACCGGCGTACCGCAGGCCATTGCTTCGATCATCACGAGGCCGAAGGGCTCCGGCCAGTCGATCGGGAACAGCAGCGCGTGGGCGTTGCCGAGGAACTCGGTCTTCTCCGCTTCGCTGATTTCGCCGATGTACTCGACGTGCGGCAGCGCGAAGAGCGGCTTGATCTCTTCTTCGTAGTAGGCGCGGTCGGCCTTGTCGAGCTTCGCCGCGATCTTGATCTTCATGCCCGCCGCCTGCGCGATGCGGATCGCGCGGTCGACGCGCTTTTCCGGCGAGATGCGGCCGAGGAACGCGAGATAGCCGGGCTTGACGTTCGGGATCGGCTTCAACAGGTTTTCCGGCAGACCGTGATACACCGTCGAGAGCCAGTGCGCCTGCGGCAGCGGCTGACGCTGGTTGTCCGAGATCGAGATGACCGGCACGTCGTTGAACGTGTTGAAGATCGGCTGCAGTTCGGGCAGATCGAGACGGCCGTGCATCGTCGTCAGGAACGGCACCGGCTGGCGCGCGAACAGCGAGAACGGGTAATAGTCGATGTGGAAATGCAGCACGTCGAACTCGTCGGCGCGGCGGCGGACTTCTTCGAGCAGCAGCATATGCGGCGCCATCGTGTCGCGGATCGTCGGGTCGAGGCGCAGCGCCTGCGGCCAGAACGCCTCGAGCTTCGCGGACGTCTGCGAATCGCCGCTCGCGAAGAGCGTGACGTCGTGTCCAGCATCCACGAGTGCCTCGGTCAGATAAGACACCACGCGTTCCGTGCCGCCATACAGCTTCGGCGGAACAGCCTCGTGGAGGGGCGCGATTTGAGCGATTCGCATGTCGTGAAACTCCTAATAAAGAATCAGGCAAGTACTGCTGTCATGTTGACGTTGGAAAGCGAATCGCTCGGCTCGGGCGAAGCTTTCCGCGGCGCGGCGGCCGCGGCGCAAAGGCTGATGCTCGAGTGAAAAAGCGGGGTCGCTGATCACCGGTTCGTCGCGCAGGCGATTCGATCTAGCAATTGCGGTTCCATATCTCAAAATCGCCGCGCGCCAGCAATTAACGCGTATCTGCTGCGGCGGTTGACGCGAACTTGCAAAAACCTGTCGATGGCCTAAGGGCAAACCCGGATCGGATTATGGAGTTTTTTCCAGAGCGGCGCCGGCAGTCATTTCAACTTATTTACCTTGTTACAAGGGGGATACACTTTGCAAACCACTGTTTATTAAGGTTGTTCTACATTTGAGCACGGGCTTTGACGATGCCCGGGCGGCAGCACGCACTCCGCGCCGTCTGACCCGCTGCGTAGGCCGGATTGCGGCATCGGTTCCGTTATCGGGCGCGACACGTGCTTTTGTGTTCGCTGGCGCGATTGGCGCAGATCCTTCAGACGAGCGTTCCATCGCAAAAAGTCGTGCAATGTGCTTACAATGCGCGCCCATGCCGTCAGCCGCGCTCGGCGGCCGAAAGGCTGAGGCGACGCCCGATTTTTGCCGTGGATGATGTTCGGATGGCCACACGCGCCGAGCGTCACATGCCCGAAGTCGCGATGCCGCAGCGCGATACTGGCTACAATCCAGTGATGGAGACGGCGCAGCGTCGCCTCGCTTGACGTCAGTCGCGCCGGATCGGGCGACGCATCGCATGCCGGCAGTCGCATCTCGTACCGCGCATGGCACTGCCCGAAGGCGCAACACACGCTCAACCGCTCTACGACCAAAAAAGACCATTGGACCAACTCACCGTTTCCCAGCGTAACGCGCACAACGCGAAGCTTTCGAGCTACGCGCATCGGCCGCTCGCGTTCCTGATGCGCTACATCCGCCGTCACCCCGTCGCGCATGCCATCGTGCTCTTCAGCGTGTTCGCCGCGGTGGGTTGCGCCCTCGCCTCGCAGTACGCGATCAAGCATCTGATCGACGTCCTCGGACAAGGCCGCGGGCATCCCGGCCCGCTGTGGGGCGCGTTCATGATCCTGGTCGGGCTGATCGCCGCCGACAACCTGCTGTGGCGGGTCGGCGGCTGGGTCGGCGCGCACGTCTTCGTGATCGTTACCGGCGACTTGCGCAAGGACCTCTTCTCGTATCTGTCCGGCCACTCGCCGACGTACTTCTCCGAGAAGCAGCCAGGCATGCTCGCGAGCCGGATCACGGCGACGTCGAACGCGATCTACACCTCCGAGAACGTGATGGCGTGGAACGTCCTGCCGCCGTGCATCGCGGTGCTGGGCGCGATCGTGATGATCGTCTCCGTCAATCCGCTGATGGCGGCCGGTCTCATGACCGCATCGCTGATCCTCGCGCTGATCCTGTACCGGCTCGCGAAGCGCGGCTCGGCGCGGCATCACAGTTTCGCGTCGAAGGCGGCGTCGGTGGATGGCGAGCTCGTCGACGTGATCGGCAACATGGCGCTCGTGCGCGCGTTCGGCATGACGTTCCGCGAGCAGAAGCGTTTCGGCTCGACCGTCAAGGCCGAAATGGTCGCGCGTCAGCAGAGTCTGCTGTACCTCGAAAAGCTGCGCCTGTTCCACGCGGTCGTCACGGCGATCCTTTCCGCAGGCCTGCTCGGCTGGGCGCTGTGGCTGTGGTCGCAAGGCCGCGCGACGTCGGGCGATATCGTGCTCGTCAGCTCGCTCGGTTTCACGATCCTGCACGGCACGCGCGACTTGGCCGTGGCGCTCGTCGATGTGACGCAACACGTCGCGCGTCTCGCCGAAGCCGTACAGACGCTGCTGGAGCCGCACGGCATGCCGGACCGCTCGGACGCGACGGAACTCGTGCCGCAAGGCGGGCGCGTCGATTTCGAGGGCGTGACGTTCGCCTATCCGCGCCGCCGTCCGATTCTCGACAATTTTTATCTGCATATCGAGCCGGGACAGCGCGTCGGGCTGATCGGCAAGTCGGGCGCGGGCAAATCGACCGTGCTCGCGCTGCTGCAACGCTTCTACGAGCCGCAAAAGGGCAGCATCAAGATCGACGGCCAGGATATCAGCGCGATCACGCAGGACAGCCTGCGCCACGCGATCGCGCTCGTGCCGCAGGATATTTCGCTGTTCCATCGCACCGTGTTCGAGAACATCGCGTACGGACGTCCGGATGCGAGCCGCGAGGAAGTGCTCGCCGCCGCCCGCGAGGCGCGCTGCACGGACTTCATCGAGGCGATGCCGGAAGGATTCGACACGATCGTCGGCGACCGCGGCGTGAAGCTGTCGGGCGGTCAACGTCAGCGCATCGCGATCGCGCGCGCGATTCTGAAGAACGCGCCGATTCTGCTGCTCGACGAAGCGACGTCGGCGCTCGACAGCGCATCGGAAGAAGCGATTCAGCAGGCGCTCGACCGGCTGATGGTCGGCCGCACCGTGATCGCGATCGCGCACCGTCTGTCGACGCTGCAGAATTTCGACCGCATCATCGTGATGAGCGCGGGCAAGGTCATCGACGACGGCCCGCCGCAAGAATTGCGCGAGCGGCCGGGGCTGTATCGCGAGTTGCTGGCGAAGCAGCACGGCAAGGTGCCGTCGATCGTCGCGACGCCGCACAAGCAGCCGGCGTAAGCGTCATCAAGCAAAAAGGCCGCGTTTTCCGCAAGGAACGCGGCCTTTTTCACGTCTTGAGGTCGCGCAGAAAGTTGTCGCGCCACACCGAGACATTGTTGTCGCGCAATTGCGCCATCATCTCTTCGTAGCGCGCTTTTCGCTCGTTCAAAGGCATGCTGAGCGCGATGGCGAGTGCATCGGCCATGCCATCGATATCGAGCGGATTGACGATGAGCGCGGCCGTCAGCTCGCGCGCCGCGCCCGCGAATTGCGACAGCACGAGCACGCCGGGATCGTCCGGATTCTGCGCCGACACATATTCCTTCGCGACGAGATTCATGCCGTCGCGCAACGGCGTGACGAGACCCACGTGCGCCTCGCGGAACAGCGCGGCGAGCACCGGCCGCTCGTACTGACGATGGATATAGCGAATCGGCGTCCAGTCGAGTTCGGCGTATCGGCCGTTGATGCGGCCCGATTCCGCTTCGAGCTGCAAGCGGATGTCGCGATAGGCATCGACATCGGAGCGGGTCGGCGGCGCGATCTGCAGGAACGACACGTTGTTGCGCTGCTGCGGATCGTGTTCGATCAGCCGCTCGAACGCGCGAAAACGCTCGACGAGCCCTTTCGAATAATCGAGACGATCGACGCTCATCACGAGCTTGCGATGATGCAGCGTCGACTTGACGATTTCCACGTCGCGTCCGCGCTCGCCGTCTTTCGCGAGCGCGGCGATTTCATCCGGATAGACGCCGATCGGATACGCCGCCGCACGCAGCGTCTGACCGAACGCGCGAATCGCGACCGGCTTCGCGCCGTCGCGCTGCAACGCGCCGCCCGCTTCTGTTTCGATGTAATCGCAGAACGCGCGCAGGTCCGGCTCCGTCTGAAAACCGAGCAAATCGAACGCGCACAGCGCCTCGACCAGTTCGCGATGACGCGGCACGCTCAACAGAATCTGCGACGCCGGAAACGGAATGTGCAGAAAGAAGCCGATGCGATTCTTCACGCCCAATGCGCGCAGCGCCTGCGCGAACGGAATCAGGTGATAGTCGTGCACCCAGATCACGTCGTCGGGCTTGAGCAGCGGCGCGAGCTGCGCCGCGAGCCAGCGATTCACGCGGCAATAGCCGTCGTATTCGTGCCGGTCGAACTCGATCAGGTCCGGCCGATAGTGAAACGCGGGCCAGAGCGTCGCATTCGAGAAGCCGCGATAGTACTGGTCGTAATCGCGCCGCACGAGTCCTATGGTCGCGAACGTCACCGGTCCGTGCTCTTCGAGCTTGATGTCGTCAGGTGCGGACGTGAGCACGTCCCCGCTCCAGCCGAACCACATGCCGCCGGTTTCCTTGAGCGCGTCGTAGACGCCGACCGCAAGCCCGCCCGCCGCGGGCCCGCCTTCGGAAATCGGCGCGACGCGATTCGAAACGATGATCAGCCGGCTCACGCGTGCTTCCCCGCCGTGCCCGCGATTACTTGCAGCCAGTCGAGCAGCAACTCGACCGATTCGATGCGCGCGCGCGCAACCGTATCGCCGGGGCCGACCTTGATCGACAGGCCATCGAACTCGTTCACGACCGCGAAACCTTTTTCATCGGTGAGATCGTCGCCGATAAACACCGGCTTGCGCCCCGTGAACGGCGGCTCGCCCATGTACGCGCGCACCGCGCGGCCCTTGTCGACGTCCTTCGGCTTGATCTCGTAGACCATCTTGCCCGGCTGCAGCACGTAGGCATCGGCATATTCCGCGACGAGCTTTTGCGTCGCCGCGCGCGCCGCCGGCTCGCGGTCGGGCGCATTGCGGTAATGCAGCGCGAGCGCCGCGCCCTTGATTTCGAGCAGCATGCCCGGATTCGCGCTGACGACTTTCTCGAGCGCGTGCTCCATGCGCAGGAGCCGCTCGTCGTTGAAGCCGATGCGCTGCACATCGCCGTTCGAATCGCGCCGTTCCGCGCCGTGCATGCCCGCGACGGGCAGATCGTCCATCTGCAGGAACGAATCGATATTGTCGATGCCGCGCCCCGATACGACCGCGACCGCGCCGTTGGTCGCGCGTCTCAACGCGGCGAGGATGTCGGGCACCGAGCGCGGCACGAAGATGCCATCGGGCGTCGAGGCGAGTTCGACGAGCGTGCCGTCGAAATCGAAGAAAAAGGCGGTCTCGGCAAGAGACAGGGAATCGGGAAGAATTTGCATCGATCTTTGGCCTGTGGTTTGCCTGTGATGTGGCGCGCGGTCCGTTTTGGACGACGCAATGCGTGCGAATCTTACCGCGCGAATGCTTTCAATTCAGAAAGCTCCGAACTTTCAGCTTTCGACGTGCGGCCTTTCAGCGCGCTTGAACCATGCGGCAAATCGTCTCAAAAATAGTCCGATAGCGACATGATGCGCTGGAGACGCGTGAAAGGCGTGTATTTTGCGACGAAGTTCAAATCGAATCATCCTGCAACGCCATTCCCGATGCACGCTTCGTTCCTCGAATTTCCCGCGCGGCGCCTCGTCGCCCTTCTCTCGCTGTGCGCCCTCGCCGCCTGTTCGAAGCCCGCCGAGCCGTGGCATCTGACGGATGTATCGGGCCATCTGCCGGATCTCGATTTCTCGCTCATCGACGATGGCGGCGCGAGCGTCACCGGACGATCCTTCGCCGGGAAGACGACGCTCGTCTACTTCGGCTACACGCATTGCCCCGATGTCTGCCCGGAAACGATGGCGCGCCTGATGCAAGTGCTGCAACGCGTTGGGCCGGATGCGGACGAGACGCGCATCGTCTTCGTTTCGGTCGACCCGGCGCGCGACACGCCCGCGCTTTTGCGCTCCTACGTGCGCGCCTTCGACGACAAACACGCGGTCGGCCTGACCGGCACGGATCGCGCGATCGAGAAAGTCGCGCAGCGTTATCGCGTCGCGTATCAGATGGAAAAGCGCGATCCGGACGGCGCGTATGAAGTCACGCACAGTTCGGCCGTCTATATCTTCGATGCCGCCGGTCACGCGCGCCTGCTCGCGACCGATCACGATTCGATCGACGCCATCGCGGCCGATCTGAAGCGCGTGATCCACGCAAAGGACGCCTGACGATGAGCACGCTGCTTTACTGGCTCGATCCGTGGGAGCCGTCGCCGACGGTCGTGATCGCGGTGCTCGTCGCGGGGATTCTGTTCGCGCGCGGGGCGCGGCATGCGCGCGTGTCGGTGTCGCGGCGCATCGCGTTCTGGTTCGGCCTCGTCGCGCTTTACGTGGCGCTGCACACGCGGCTCGATTACTTCTTCGAGCACGAATTCTTCATGCATCGATTGCAGCATCTCGTGCTGCATCATCTCGGTCCGTTTCTGATCGCGCTGTCGTATCCGGGCGCGGCGCTGCGTGCGGGCATTCCGTTCGGATGGCGGCAGCGCTGGTTGCGTCCGGCCGCGCAAACGCGCATTGCGCGCGTCTTTTGCGATGTCGTGTTCAATCCCGTGATCGCCGTCGCGCTGTTCGTCGGGCTGATCTATTTCTGGCTGCTGTCGCCGATCCACTTCAAGGCGATGCTCGATTACCGGCTCTATCGCGTAATGAACTGGAGCATGGTGATCGACGGCCTGTTGTTCTGGTGGCTCATTCTCGACCCGCGGCCCGCGCCGCCCGCGCGCCTCGCGCCCGGCAGACGGATTCTCGTCGTGATCGCCGCGATTCCGCCGCAGATCATTCTCGGCGCGTACATCTTCTTCACGCCGCACGAGCTGTATCCGATCTATTCGATTTGCGGCCGCGCGTTCACCTGGATCACGCCGATGCGCGATCAGCAGATCGGCGGCCTGTTGCTGTGGATTCCCGGATCGATGATGAGCGTGATCGGCGCGCTGATTGCGCTGCGTCACTGGCTGCGGCTGTCGGCGCGCTCGCGGCTCATCAAGGAACGCAGCGTCGCGATCGCGGCGCCCGTCAACGTCAGCGCGTCATGAAGGAAAACCAGGACGGCGCATCCAGACGTGCGGAATGCCGTCTTCGTCATGCACACCCGACGACGGCACGAAGCCGAACGCGCCGTAGAAGCGCTGCAAGTGCGCCTGTGCGTGAAGGCTGACCGGCTGATCGGGCCATTGCTTCAGGATCTGCTCGAGCGCGCGTTCGAGCATCGCGTTGCCGAGCTTCAGGCCGCGAAACTTCGCGGTCGTCAGCACGCGGCCGATGCGCACGTCCTTCTCGCCCTCGTCCGGATGACCCGGCAACAGCACGCGCAGATAACCCGCGAGCGCCGGGCGCTTCTCGCCTTCGCCATATGCGAGAAGATGCCACGCGTCGACATCGAGGCCGTCGATATCGCCATACACGCAATTCTGCTCGACGACGAACACGGCGCTACGGGCCGCGAGCATGTCGTAGACCTCGGTCGTCGACAGATCGTCGAAGCGCTTCCAGCGCCATTCGAGTTGGGAGAGTGAGTCGGTCATTGGAGTAGGTGTGGCAGAAACGTTGCAATTATGCCGTGCCGCCACGGGACGCAGAATCGGTGGCTACCGGCGTTCCGAAAAAGAAAAAGCCCTGACGGATCAGGGCTTTTCAAGTGGAGGCGCGGACCGGAGTCGAACCGGTCTAAACGGCTTTGCAGGCCGCTGCATAACCGCTTTGCTACCGCGCCACAAGCGGTTCTGGTGCCACCGGCAATTGACCGGCTGAGCCACCAAACAAAAAGGGAAGCTTGGCTTCCCCTTTGACTGGAGCGGGAGACGAGTCTCGAACTCGCGACCTCAACCTTGGCAAGGTTGCGCTCTACCAACTGAGCTACTCCCGCAATATCCTGCGATACAACTACTGCCGGTACTGCTGCCGCGTTGCGCTTTGCCAATTCAGCGCCGACGACCTCAGAACCTTCAAAATCTGGAGCGGGAGACGAGTCTCGAACTCGCGACCTCAACCTTGGCAAGGTTGCGCTCTACCAACTGAGCTACTCCCGCGTGTTACTGCTTTCTTTTACTCTTGCTTCGCTTGCTGCGTCGCGTCGTGCATCAGAGAAACGAGATTATGTAGAAGCCAAAGAAGGCTGTCAACTGTTTTGTGAGAGGATTTTTTCGCTTCGACGCAATTTTTGCAATGAGCGCCTTTTCCGCCTCAAAGCATGCCGCCGCGCTCGCGAATCTGCGGCCACGCGAGCTTCATGTAGTAGAGCATCGACCAGACGGTGAGGAACGCGGCGACGTAGATGAGCCACAGGCCCCACACGCGCGTGTCGATGATCCATTGCGTGCCGGCGATCTTCAGCGGCCCGTAGAACAGCAGCATCGGGATCGCGACCATCTGGCACACGGTCTTGAACTTGCCGAGCTGATTCACCGCGACGCTCTTCGATGCGCCGATCTGCGCCATCCATTCGCGCAGCGCGGAAATCGTGATTTCCCGTCCAACGATGATGAGCGCGATCACCGCATTGAGCCGCGACAGTTGCACGAGCACGAGCAGCGCGGCGGTGACCATCAGCTTGTCGGCAACGGGATCGAGGAACGCGCCGAACGACGACGTCTGATTGAGCTTGCGCGCGAGAAAGCCGTCGAACCAATCGGTGAGTGCGGCGAGCACGAAGATGACCATCCCGAGCAGGTTGCGATGCTCCGGGCTCATCATCATGTCCGGCAGATAGAACACGCCCACGACGAGCGGAATCAGCACGATTCGCAGCCACGTCAGGAAGATCGGTAGATTGAACGGCATGGGCGAAAGCGGTTGAGGGACATGTAAGGAAGCCGCCATTGTGCCGCGTCGATCCGGCGCTCACAAGGCGGCGCACCGCTGTGGCGCGCCGCGCGGCCGGCTTTGCGGCTCAATGCAACTGACGATAAATCTGCTGCGCGAGCGCGAGCGAAATGCCTTCGACGCTCGCCAGGTCCTCGACGCTCGCCGCCTGCACGCCGCGCAATCCGCCAAAACGCGACAGGAGCCGCTGACGCCGTTTCGCGCCGACGCCTTCCAGTTCCTCCAGCCGCGAAGTCTGGCGCGCCTTTGCCCGCTTCGCGCGCATCCCGGTGATGGCGAAGCGGTGCGCCTCGTCGCGGATCTGCGCGACGAGCATCAGCGCCGCGCTTTCCTTGCCGAGTTCGAGCGCGGCGCGGCCGTCGGCGAACACGAGCGTCTCCAGGCCGACCTTGCGCCCTTCTCCTTTCGCTACGCCTACCAGCATGCCGTGATCCAGACCGAGCTCGGAGAACACCTGCCGCGCGATTTCCACCTGGCCCTTGCCGCCGTCGATCAGCACGATGTTCGGCAGCGTGCCGCCCGCCGCGACCGGTTCGGCGCCATCGGGCGTGACGTTGGGATCGGCGGCGTCGTCGGGTTGCAGGGTCGCGGCTTCATCGTTGGCGTTCGCGGCGGCCTGCGCGACCATCTTCTCGTATCGGCGCGTGAGCACCTGCCGCATCGCGGCGTAATCGTCGCCCGGCGTGATGCCGGTGATGTTGTAGCGCCGGTATTCGCCCGACTGCATCTTGTGATGGTGATACACGACGCACGATGCCTGCGTCGCCTCGCCCATCGTATGGCTGATGTCGAAGCACTCGATGCGCAGTTGCGCGAGATCGTCCATCTCCATGGACAGCGTGTCCGCGAGCGCGCGCGTGCGCGCCTGCTGCGAACCCTGTTCCGACAATAGGCGCGCGAGTGCGAGCTTGGCGTTGTTCTCGGCCATCGAGAGCCACGCGCGCTTTTGCCCTTGCGGCTGACGCAGCAGCGTGACCTTGTGCCCCGCCTGCTCGATCAGCAGATCGACGAGCTCGCGGCTCGACGGCGCATGACTCACGACGAGCACCGGCGGCACGCGATTGCCGATGTAATGCTGCGCCATGAAGGCTTCCAGCACTTCGGATTCCAGCGAGCTTTCGCGTGGCTCTTCGGACTCGGTTTCGGTTTCCGTTTCGGTGGGCGCATCTACCGTTTCGTTGGCATCCGCAAGCTCGTCTTCGTCGCCGAGCGCCATCGCGCTTTCGACGTGCGCCGGGAAATACGCCTTGTCGCCCAGATGCCGGCCGCCGCGCACCATCGCGAGATTCACGCATACCTTGCCCCCGAGCGCGACGACCGCGAGGATATCGACATCGCTCTCGCCACCGACTTCGATCGCCTGCTGATGCAGCACGGTCGACAGCGAGCTCATCTGATTGCGCACCGCCGCGGCCTGTTCGAACTTGAGATCCGCGGCAAACGCGTGCATCTTCTGCTCGAGCTCCTTCATCACCTCGCCCTGACGCCCGAGCAAAAAGCGCGACGCATTCGACACGTCGCGCGCGTAATCCTCTTCGTTGATCAAGCCGGTGCACGGCGCGGTGCAGCGCCCGATCTGATGCAGCAAACACGGCCGCGTGCGGTTGTTGAACACCGAGTCCTCGCAGGTGCGCAACTGGAAGACGCGCTGCAGGATCTGGATGCTCTCGCGCACCGCCCACGCGCTCGGAAACGGGCCGAAATACTGGTTCTTCTTGTCGACCGCGCCGCGGTAATACGCCATGCGCGGAAACTTGTGGCCGGTGAGCTTGAGAAACGGATACGACTTGTCGTCGCGAAAAAGGATGTTGTAGCGCGGCGCGAGCGCCTTGATCAGATTGTTTTCGAGCAGCAGCGCTTCGGCTTCCGAGCGCGTGACGGTCGTCTCGATCTTGCGGATGCGCGTGACCATCATCGCGATGCGCGGCGAATGCAGCGTCTTCGTGAAGTAGCTCGACACGCGTTTCTTCAGATTGCGCGCCTTGCCGACGTAGAGCACGTTGCCGTCGCCGTCGTAGTAGCGGTACACGCCGGGCAGATGCGGCAATTGCGCGAGCGTCGTTTTCGGGTCGAAATCCGGTTGGAGGGCGTCGGTGTCAGTCATGCAGCAAGGGGACGAAAGGCATCGGCACGACGGTGAGCCGTGCCTGGAGCGTTATCTTAGAATCGCCAGTTTAGAACATTAAACCGCGCGCCTTCGTCCTCATGACTACGCTTGCCGCCAATCAGGAACTCGCCTGCGACATCTTCTGCGCGGTCGTCGACAATTTCGGCGACATCGGCGTGTGCTGGCGTCTCGCGCGGCAGTTGCACGCGGAGCACGGCTGGCGCGTGCGTCTTTTCGTCGACGATCTGACGGTCTTTCACGCGCTCTGCCCCGACGTCGATGCGACGCTGCCGCGCCAGGAGGCGATGGGCATCGCGATCGAGCACTGGCGCGAGCCTGCGCATGCGGGCGACACGCTTGCCATCGCCGATGTCGTGATCGAGGCGTTCGCGTGCGAATTGCCGCATGCGTACATCGCCGCGATGGCACGCCGCGATCCGAAGCCGGTCTGGATCAATCTCGAATATCTGAGCGGCGAGGATTGGGTCGCCGATTTCCACATGCGCCCGTCGCCGCATCCGCGCTATCCGCTCGACAAGAGCTTCTTCTTTCCCGGGCTCGGCAAGGGCACGGGCGGCGTGCTGAAGGAACGCGATCTCGACGCGCGCCGCGAGCGCTACGATGCGAACGCGTGGTGGCGCGAGCGCGTCGGGATCGAGCGGCCGGGCGGCGAACATACGGTCGTGTCGCTGTTCGCATATGAGAATCCGGCTGTCGACGCGCTCCTCGCGCAATGGCGCGACGGCGATGCGCCCGTCGTGCTGCTCGTTCCCGAAGGCCGCATCTCGGGCGCGGTCGCACGCTTTTTCGACGTGCCGAACTTCATCGCCGGCACGACGGCGCGCGCCGGCGCGCTGGAGGCGCACGCGCTCGGCTTCGTCGAGCAAACGCGTTTCGACGAACTGCTCTGGGCCGCCGACATCAACTTCGTGCGCGGCGAGGATTCGTTCGTGCGCGCGCAATGGGCGATGAAGCCCTTCGTCTGGCACATCTACCCGCAAGCCGACGACGCCCATCTGCCCAAGCTCGACGCCGCGCTCGCGCATTACACGCGCACGCTCGATCCGTCCGCGCGCGAGGCGGCCGCACGCTTCTGGCACGCGTGGAATGGCGTGGGCGTTCCCGACTGGGCGGACTTTTGGGCGCATCGGCGAGAATGGGAGCGCCGCGCCGTGAAGTGGGCGAAGGAACTCGCGGGCATCGGCGATCTGGCCGGCAATCTCGCCGCGCATGTGGCCTCGCGAATCAGCAGATGAAACTCGCGCTGACGCGTTTCAGGAGCGCCAATCGACTGGCCAAACAAGCAAAAAGTCAGTTAAAATAAGCGGTTATCCGAGGAAGCAAGGCGCAGTTCGTCCAGTTTTGCGCCGCGAAGATCAAGCCATTTGCTCAAGCCGTTCGCGGCAGATCCCTCGTTAGCCCGAACACTCGCACGGCGGCGGCATAAAACCGAGGCACCGCCGCCGCCGGATCGATTCATTTCAGGCATTCAAGCCAAATCCATTCGTACAGGACCCAGTTTTATGAAGACCGCACAAGAACTCCGCGTCGGCAACGTCGTCATGATCGGCAACGATGCCATGGTCGTGCAGCGCGCCGAGTACAACAAGTCGGGCCGCAACGCCGCGGTCGTGAAGATGAAGTTCAAGAACCTGCTGACAGCAGCGGGCATGGAAACCGTCTACAAGGCTGACGACAAGTTCGACGTCGTCGTGCTCGATCGCAAGGAAGTGACGTACTCGTACTTCGCCGATCCGATGTACGTCTTCATGGACGCCGACTACAACCAGTTCGAAGTCGAAGCCGAAATGATGGGCGACGCGCTCAACTACCTCGAAGACGGCATGGCGTGCGAAGTCGTGTTCTACAACGAAAAGGCCATCTCGGTCGAACTGCCGACCACGCTGGTTCGGGAGATCGTCTACACGGAACCGGCCGTCAAGGGCGATACGTCGTCGGGCAAGGTGCTGAAGACCGCCAAGCTGAACACCGGCTTCGAACTGCAAGTGCCGCTCTTCTGCAACATCGGCGACAAGATCGAAATCGACACCCGCACGAATGAATATCGCAGCCGCGCGTAAGCCTTACACCGCTGCGTCGTAAGCCGAACGGCCGGTGCAGCGCACCGCCCGATCGGTCCAAAAAAGCGCCCCATCGCGGGCGCTTTTTCTTTTGCATGAATTTTTTGACAATTTCAGGCAAACTTTACCGGTCGCGCCCCGACACGCTCCACCGCCGATTCCCCCAGCCGCCCGCGCTGGCCCCGCGTGCGCGACGCACATCGGAAAAATTAACTGCCTGGCACGGTTTCTGCTCGGTCAACCAGATCAAGATTTCCAAGCCGACATGCAAAGCACGCCTTTCATCCGGAGCAGGTTTCTGATCGTCGCGGCGCTCGCATTGCCCGCCTTTGCTCTCATCGCCGGCTGCAAGTCGGGTCCGGCAACATCGGCGAATGCGAACACCGGCGGCGAAATCGCAACCGACGACGCTGCGCTCGCCGCTCGCGTGAAAGCCGCGCTCGCCGCCGATCCGCAGTTGAAGCCATTGCCGGTGAGCGTCGCGACGTATCGCGGCGTCGTGCAGTTGTCGGGATACGCAGATTCGGAGGTGCAGATTCAGAAAGCGCTGGCCGTGGCGCGCAGTGTCCCGGGCGTGCAGTCGGTCAGCAACGAACTGCATCTCAGACCGCAATGACGCGCTTGCAGCACAACGATGCCGAACGAGTAACGCAGGACAAAAAACCGCAGCGGGGTACGCGCCGAACGCCGGAAAGCGGCGCGGTATTCCGCCCACGACACGCCCGATCCCATGCGGAAACGGCGCATTACAGTCCACTTTGATACGTTGGTCCGCCATGCCACACGCACTGATTGTCGAAGACGATCCCAATAGCCTCTCCGGCCTGTCCGCGATCCTCACGGCAGACGGCTTTTCCGTCGATACCGCGACGACGCTCGCCGAGGCGCGCTCCGCGCTGACCCGCTTCATCCCCGATGTCGTGCTGATCGACCTGAATCTGCCGGACGGCAGCGGTCTCGACTTGTTGCCGAGCCTGCCCTCGCAACCGCCCGATGGCGCGCTGCCGGTCATCGTGATGACAGGGAATGCGACGGTGGAAAGCGCGATCGAAGGCTTGCGACACGGCATCTGGGACTATCTGCTGAAGCCCGTGAACATCCCGCGCTTGCGCAGCTTGCTTGCGCGCATTCCGCGGCCGTACGAGCTCACCGAGGAAGTCCAGTCGCTGCGAACGACGCTGCGCGATCTCGGCCATTTCGGCGACATGATCGGCCGCAGCGCAGCGATGCAGCACGTCTACGATCTGATCGAGCACACCGCGCCGACCGAAGCCGCTGTGCTGATCTGCGGCGATCCGGGCACGGGCAAGAAGATCGCGGCGCGCACGATCCATCAATTGAGCCGCCGTCGCAAAGGCCCGTTCGTCACGTTCGATTGTTCCGCGAGCCGCCAGGCGCCCGACGGCACGCAGCGCTCGATGGAAAGCATTCTCTTCGGCCATGAGCGCAACGCCTTCGCGGGCGCCGAGAACCGCGAGCCGGGTCTGCTCGAACAGGCGGGCGGCGGCACGCTGTTCCTCGACCAGATCGATCTGCTGCCCGCCGCGCAACAGGAAGCGCTCCTGCGCGCGCTCGATTCGCAGACGTTCATGCGCGTCGGCGGCAGCAATCGAATCATGACGGACTTCCGCCTGATCGCCGCGTCCCGCACGCCGATGCGCGAAGCCGTCGCGAGCGGCGCGATGCGCGAGGATCTGTTTCAGCGTCTGTCGGCGTCGTCGATCATGCTGCCGCCGCTCGCCGATCGCGACGACGACATCGCGCTGATCGCCGAAACGCTCGTCGACGAATTAAACCGCGAGAATCACATCGCCGGGATCACGAGCGGCTCGCCGAAGCGTATCAGCCCGGCGTTTATCCGCGAGTGCATCGCGACCGAATGGCCCGGCAATGTGCGCGAGTTGCGTGAGCGCGTGCGGCGCGCGTATCATGCGTCGGGCGAGACGATCGAGACATTGCGCGTCGATGAGCCGGGCGGCCTCGGCGGTCGCGGTCTCAACGGCAGCAGCGTGCAGGTGACGGTCGGCACCGCGCTCGCGGACGTCGAGGACATGCTGATTCGCGCGACGCTCGAAGCGGTCGGTGGCACGCGTCACCGCGCGGCGACGCTGCTCGGCATCAGCCCGAAGACGCTCTACAACAAGCTGCAGCGGATGAAGCTGGAATCGTCCTGATTTCACCTGCCACAAAAAAACGCCACGAGATCCGTGGCGTTTTTCGTTTACCCGAGCATCTCTTTGACGAGCGCGCGCGCCGCCTGATATTCGGCCTGCGCCTGCAGCTTGCTCCAGCGCAGCGCCTTGCCGCGCGGACGCATCTGCTTGAGACGCTGCGCCGACGCCTTCGGCGGCGTATAGCGCAACTGCTCCAGCACCTTGCCCGCCTCTTCCGGCTGATTGCAGATCAGCGCCATGTCGCAGCCCGCCGTGAGCGCGGCCGTCGCGGCCTCGGTGAGCGTGCCGCCCGCGCGCGCGGCTTCCATCGACAGATCGTCGCTGAAGATCGCCCCGTTGAAGCCGAGCCTGCCGCGCAGGATGTCCTGCAGCCAGATGCGCGAGAATCCCGCCGGTTTGTCGTCGACCTTCGTGTAAATCACATGCGCCGGAATCACCGACGCCAGCGACATGCCGAGCCAGTCGTACGGGCGCACATCGGCGGCGAGGATTTCGTCGAGCGTGCGATCGTCGGTCGGCAGCGCGACGTGCGAATCGGCTTCGGCGAAACCGTGACCCGGAAAATGCTTGCCGCAGTTCGCCATGCCCGCGAGCGCGAGGCCGTGATTCAGGCTCTTCGCGAGCATTGTCACGACGCGCGGATCGGCGTGAAAGGCGCGATCGCCGACCACTTTCGACTGTCCGTAGTTCAGATCGAGCACGGGCGTGAAGCTCATGTCGATGCCGCACGCGCGCAACTCCGACGCGAGCACGTAGCCGAACGCGGTCGCCGCCTTCGTCGCGGCGAGCACGTCCTTGTCCCACAGCTCGCCGAGCTTGCCCGGCGCGGGCAGCACGGTGAAGCCGTCGGTGCGAAAACGCTGCACGCGGCCACCTTCGTGATCGACGGCGATGAGGATGTCATCGCGTACCGCGCGGATCGCATCGGTCAGCGCGACGAGTTGCGCGCGGTCGGTGAAATGCCGCGCGAAGAGAATGATGCCGCCCGTCATCGGATGCGTGATGCGTTCGATATCCGCGTCGGAGAGCGTCGTGCCGGCGACGTCGAACATGACGGGGCCGGGAGTGCGTTTCATCGGATTCAATTGGCTTTTAGTCTTGGTTGGATTGAATTCAGGATTGGCCGGGCGCGCTGTCGGTCACTTCCGCGATCACGAACGACACCGCGTAATCGCGCTCGTCGCTGACCGTGACTTTCGCCGTGATGCCGCGTTGCTCGAGCCATTGCGCGAGTTCGCCGGAGGCCGCGATCATCGGCTTGCCGCTCGGCTCGTTGAGCGTCTGCAGCGCGCGCCACGTCATCGGCCAGCGCATGCCGAGGCCGATCGCCTTCGAGAACGCTTCCTTGGCCGAAAAGCGCGTCGCGAGAAACGCGAGACCGCGCACTTCCGAACGCGCGTTGCGCGCGTGGTAGACGCGCAGTTCATCGGGGCCGAGCACCTTTTCGGCGAAGCGGCCCTTGGTGCGTCTCATGACCGCCGCGACGCGGCTCACCTGCACGACATCCGTGCCAATGCCGTAGATCGTCATGATGTGCCCGCTCAGCGCGCGTTGGCCGACGCGAGACGCGACGCGACCATGATCGCCTTCATCTCGCGCACGGCGTTGTCCCAGCCCGCGAAGATCGAATGCGCGACGATCGCATGTCCGATGTTCAGCTCGACGATGCCCGGCAGCGCCGCGATCGCCTGCACGTTGGTGTAGTGCAGGCCGTGGCCCGCGTTCACCTTCAGCCCGAGCGCGTTGCCGACATCGACGCTCGCCGCGACGCGCTCGAATTCGCGTTGCTGTTCGGCTTCGTCGTGCGCTTCGGCATATCGGCCCGTGTGCAGTTCGATGACGGGCGCGCCCGCCTCTTTCGCGGCGCGAATCTGCGTCTCGTCAGGATCGATGAAAAGCGACACGCGCGCGCCCGCGTCGGCGAGTTGCCTGCACGCGGCCTTGACCTCTTCGAAGCGGCCGGCGACATCGAGGCCGCCTTCAGTCGTCACTTCCTGACGCTTTTCCGGCACGAGACAGACGTCGTGCGGCTTGATCTCGCACGCGATGTCGAGCATCTCGCGCGTCACCGCGCATTCGAGGTTCATGCGCGTTTTGAGGAGCGGACGCAGCGTGCGCACATCGGCATCGACGATATGACGGCGATCCTCGCGCAGATGCAGCGTGATGGCGTCCGCGCCCGCTTCCTCGGCGGCGAGCGCCGCGCGGATCGGATCGGGATACGACGTGCCGCGCGCGTTGCGCAACGTGGCGACGTGATCGATGTTCACGCCCAGATCGATCACATTCGCAGGCGATGTGAGAAAGAAGCTCATAGTTTTTGCAGGTCGATCAATATCTGACGGGTGGCGAGCGGCGTGCCGCCCAGGTAGTGATTCAGCAGAAAGCGCATCAGCGTCTTGCTCTGCGCGGCGGTCTGCGGATTCGTGTAGTCGTCGCGCTCCATGTCGATGAGCGTTTGCCCCGAAATCATCGGCCATTGCGCCGGAAGATCGTCCGACGCCTCGCGCACGCCGCGGTCTGGATCGAAGACATAGCGGGCGTCGGCGAGGACCGGCTGGCGTGTCACCGTGCGCACGAGATTCATCGCGTAGCCGGTTTCGCGCAGCAGCACGCATTCGAATGAACGCAACACCTGAGCGGCGGGTTCGTCGTGCGCGAGGCGCGAGAGCGTCAGCACGTAATGGTTGAAGAGCGCCGGATGCGCGTCCTCGCGGGCGCAGAACTTCACCAGCAATTCATTGACGTAGAAGCCGCATAGCAACGCGTCGCCGGCGAGCGGCAACATGCCGCCGACCCATTCGGCGGTCGTCAGCGTGCGGACTTCGCCCTTGCCGGTCCACGAAAGTCCCAGCGGCTGAAACGTCTGCAATACGCCGCGCAGCGCGGAATGCGGACGCTTCGCGCCCTTCGCGACGAGCGCGACGCGCCCGTGATCGCGCGAGAACACGTCGATGATCAGACTCGTCTCGCGATACGGATAACTATGCAGCACGAATCCCGGCTGCTCGGCGACGCGAAAATCCGAACGCGGCTTTCTCGGCGCAGACTCGGCATCGGATGTCGATGACGGCGCCGCGCGCCGCCGCTTTGGCACGGCGCGCGCGGCCGGGCGCTCTTCCGCGTCGAAATCGTCGTCGGGACGATCATCGGCGGGCGGAATCATCCGGGCGTCGTTCGGGCCGTCGTCCATGCATCACTCGTAGCCGTACGCGCGCAGGCCCGCTTCGTTGTCCGCCCAGCCGCTCTTCACCTTGACGAAGGTTTCGAGATACACGGGACCGTCGAAGAGCTTCTCCATGTCGAGCCGCGCCTCGGTGCTGATCTGCTTCAGCTTCGCGCCCTTCTGGCCGATGATCATCGCCTTGTGCATGTCGCGATCGACGAGAATCGTCGCGAACACGCGGCGCAGACGCCCTTCGGTCTCGAACTTGTCGATGAGCACCGTGCTCGTGTACGGCAGTTCGTCGCCGGTCCAGCGGAACACCTTCTCGCGCAGGATTTCGGCGGCGAGGAAGCGTTCGCTGCGATCGGTCAGATCGTCCTCGCCGTAGATCGGCTCGCCTTCCGGCAGATACGGCTTCACGACCGACAAGAGGCGCTTGATGTCGTCGACGTTTTTCGCCGACAGCGGCACGATCTCGCGGAAGTCCCGCAAGGCCGACATCTGCTGCATGAAGGGAAAGAGCGAACTCTTGTCGCCGACGCGATCCAGCTTGTTTGCGATCAGCAAAGTCGGCGTGCCGGTCGGGATCAGATCGAGCACCTTCTGGTCGTCCGGACCGAAGCGGCCCGCTTCGATCACGAAGAGAATCGCATCGACGGACGTGAGCGTCGACGTCACCGCGCGGTTCAGCGAGCGATTCAGCGCGCCGCTGTGACGTGTCTGGAAACCGGGCGTGTCGACGAAAATGTACTGCGCGTCGTCGAACGTGTTGATGCCGGTGATGCGGTGGCGCGTCGTCTGCGCCTTGCGCGAGGTGATGCTCACCTTCTGGCCGACGAGCGCGTTCATCAGCGTCGACTTGCCGACGTTGGGACGGCCGACGATCGCGACCATGCCGCAGCGGAAACCGGAAGAAGTAGGAGCGTTCATAGATGTGTGCGGCAAGAAGTCGTTGGGGCGCGGGGGCGCGATGTGCGCTCGATGCGCGCGTCAGTGACCGGCGTCGGCGGCGCGCACGACGCGGCCCGCGGGCGCATCCGCGGCGGCGCTGTTGCGCGTGCCGGCGTCGTCGTCGCGTTCGTCGGACGGCGCGGGCTTGTCCGCATTCGCGCTGCGTTCGGACGTTTGCGTCGCATCGCTTTTCGCCGCTTTCTCCGGCCGGTGAATGACGGCGCGTTCGGGCTTGTCGGCGGCTGCGTAAGCGCCCGCCGACGGCTCGACGTGCGTCGCGCGAATCACGGCGAGCGGCGCGGTGGCCGGGCGTTCCTGCGGCGCCTGCTGCGTGCCGTGCGGTGCATGTTGACGCTCGCGACGATCGGGCGACCGCAGATCGAGCGCCGCCTGAATGCCGGTGACGCCGGGCACCACTTCGGGCTCGACCTGCTTCGCCGCGCGCGCGCCCTTGCGCTTCGGCTTCATGCCGAGCGTCGGTGCAGCGGCCATCACTTCGTCGAGCGCCTTCTTCGCGGCAGCCTGCTCGGCGGCGCGGCGGCTCGCGCCGGAACCGGACACTTTCACGTCGAGTTTCGGCACCGTGCATTCGACTTCGAACTGCTGATTGTGCGCGGCGCCGTGCGTTGCGATAACGGTGTAAGTCGGCAACGCGATCTTGTGGCCCTGGAGATATTCCTGCAGAAGCGTCTTCGCATCCTTGCCGATGGTGCGCGGATCGATGTGATCGAGCACCGGCGTGTACAGCCGCTTGATGACTGTGAAGGCGGCGTCGAAACCGCCGTCGAGGAAGATGGCGCCGAAGATTGCTTCGAGCGTGTCGGCGAGAATCGACGGACGGCGAAAGCCGCCGCTGCGCAATTCGCCTTCGCCGAGCCGCAGGCCTTCGGACACGTTCAACGCCTGCGCGATTTCGTAAAGCGACTGCTGTTTGACCAGATTCGCGCGCACGCGCGACAGGTCGCCTTCGTCGAGTTTGCTGAATCGTTGGAACAAAAGCGCGGCCACCACGCAATTTAGAACGGAATCGCCGAGAAATTCGAGCCGTTCATTGTGCGTGGCGCTGTGACTGCGGTGGGTCATCGCCTGGCGCAGCAATTCCGCATTGCGAAATTCGTACCGCAGCCGGCTTTCCAACGGAGAAGATGGCATGGAGAGAGTATAACGCGGGCGCGCGGGCGGACGATTCCGCCGGACCGCGCCGGAAAACGCGTGGCGAGACGGTGTTAGCCGCGCTTCTTCACGCCGTTTCGAAGCTTGTTTTAAGAATGAGCAACGCCGGCTGTCTCAGGAGACGAGCCGGCGTGATGTGTGTTCACTGGAAAGCGCCGATGCGCTTGAGATTGCTGAAGTTCATCCAGATGAAGAAGGCGCGCCCGACGATGTTCTTGTCCGGCACGAAGCCCCAGTAGCGGCTATCCGCGCTGTTGTCGCGGTTGTCGCCCATCATGAAGTAGTTGCCCGGCGGGACTTTGCACGTCACGCCCTGAGCGTTGTAATTGCAGTTGTCGCGGAACGGGAAATCGTCCGCGCCGACGATGAACGGCGGCACTTGCGGATTGTTCAGGATCGCGTTCTTGCGGCCGTCGAGATCTTCCTCGAACTGCTTCGCGTAACCGATGCGCTCGTCGTCGAAATAATCGGGCAGCGGCGTCTCCGGCACCGGCTTGCCGTTGATCGTGAGCTTCTTGTCTTCGTACGCGACGGTATCGCCCGGCAGGCCGATCACGCGCTTGATGTAGTCGACCGATTCGTCCTTCGGATAGCGGAACACGACGACATCGCCGCGCTTGAGCGGGCTGCCGTTGGTCATCTTCGTGTTCGTGATCGGCATGCGCAGGCCGTATTCGTACTTGTTCACGAGGATGAAGTCGCCGACGAGCAGCGTCGGCACCATCGAGCCGGACGGAATCTTGAACGGCTCGATGATGAACGAGCGCACGACGAATACCGCGAGAATCACCGGGAAGAAGCTCGCCGTGTATTCGAGCCACCACGGCTGGCGCAGCTTGTCGTCGTGCAGGCGGGCGCGCGTCTGCGGGGCGTTTTCATCGGCGAAACGCTCGCCGACGCGCTCCTGCTGGCGATCGAACTCGGCCACCGCGGCGTCGGCGGCGCGGCGCCGTTGCGGCAGAAACACCAGCTTGTCGAGCACCCAGGCAATACCCGTCAATACGACGAGGATCAAAAGAATCAATGCGAAATTCATCAATCGCTTCCGGTTGTTATCGTTGTTTGCTTCGCCGTGCGCGCGTTACTCGTCGACGCGCAGAATCGCCAGGAAAGCCTCTTGCGGGATTTCGACAGAGCCGACCTGCTTCATGCGCTTCTTGCCGGCCTTCTGCTTCTCGAGCAGCTTCTTCTTGCGCGAGATGTCGCCGCCGTAGCACTTCGCGAGCACGTTCTTGCGCAGCGCCTTGATGTTCTCGCGCGCGATGATGTTCGAGCCGATGGTCGCCTGGATCGCCACGTCGTACATCTGACGCGGAATCAGTTCGCGCATCTTCGACGCCACTTCGCGGCCGCGATGCTGGCTCTGCGAACGGTGCACGATGACCGACAGCGCATCGACCTTGTCGCCGTTGATGAGCATGTCGACCTTGACGACATCCGCCGCGCGATATTCCTTGAACTCGTAGTCCATCGACGCATAGCCGCGCGACGTCGACTTCAGGCGGTCGAAGAAGTCGAGCACGATTTCCGCCATCGGGATTTCGTAGGTCAGCTGCACCTGACGGCCGTGATACTGCATGTTGATCTGCGAGCCGCGCTTGGCCGTACACAGCGTGATGACCGAGCCGACATATTCCTGCGGCATATACAGATTCACGGTGACGATCGGCTCGCGCACTTCCTCGATCTTCTGCGGCTCCGGCATTTTCGCCGGATTCTCGACCATGATGGTCGTGCCGTCGCGCTGCTCGACCTCGTAGATCACCGTCGGCGCGGTGGTGATGAGGTCCATGTCGAATTCGCGCTCGAGACGCTCCTGCACGATTTCCATGTGCAGAAGGCCGAGGAAGCC
Source organism: Caballeronia sp. ATUFL_F2_KS9A (assembly GCF_023630765.1). Classification (NCBI taxonomy): domain Bacteria; kingdom Pseudomonadati; phylum Pseudomonadota; class Betaproteobacteria; order Burkholderiales; family Burkholderiaceae; genus Caballeronia; species Caballeronia sp. ATUFL_F2_KS9A. Next base: position 90,054 of record NZ_JALQEK010000010.1, read on the forward strand.
GCAACGGAAACCGAAGCCGAGCGCCTGCGACACTTCCGGCTCGAACTGCAGCGACGCGTCGTTGAGCTTCAGCTTTTCGAGCGATTCGCGCAGCGCGTCGTACTGATTCGCCTCGACCGGATAAAGCCCCGCGAACACCTGCGGCTTCACTTCCTTGAAGCCCGGCAGCGGCTCGGTGGCCGGACGGCTCGCGACCGTGACGGTATCGCCCACTTTCGCGGCCGTCAGTTCCTTGATGCCCGCGATCACGAAGCCCACCTGCCCCGCCGACAATTGCGCGAGATTCGTGGACTTCGGCGCGAACACGCCGACATGCTCGACCGGGTATTGCGCGCCGGTCGCCATCATCTTGATCTTGTCCTTCGGCTTGAGCGTGCCGTTGACGATACGCACCAGCATCACGACGCCGACGTAGTTGTCGAACCACGAGTCGATGATGAGCGCCTGCAGCGGCGCGTCCGGATCGCCCTCGGGCGGCGGCACTTTCGCGATCAGCGATTCGAGCACGTCCTCGACGCCGAGACCCGTCTTCGCGCTGCAATGGACGGCGTCCGCGGCCTGAATGCCGATCACGTCCTCGATTTCCGCGATCGCGTTTTCGGGATTCGCGGCCGGCAGATCGATCTTGTTGAGCACCGGCACGACTTCGACGCCGAGTTCGATGGCCGTGTAGCAGTTCGCCACCGTCTGCGCTTCGACGCCCTGCGACGCATCGACGACGAGCAGCGCGCCTTCGCACGCGGAGAGCGAGCGGCTGACTTCGTAGGAGAAGTCGACGTGCCCCGGCGTATCGATCAGGTTGAGGTTGTAGACGCGGCCGTCGCGCGCCTTATAGGTCAGCGCCGCGGTCTGCGCCTTGATCGTGATGCCACGTTCGCGCTCGAGGTCCATCGAATCGAGCACCTGCGCTTCCATCTCACGGTCGGACAGGCCGCCGCACAACTGGATGATGCGGTCAGCGAGCGTCGACTTGCCGTGGTCGATGTGCGCGATGATCGAGAAGTTACGAATATGATCCATTCAGTGCCGATCGTGCCAAAAAAAGCGAAAAAGGCGCGCCCTCACCAACGCGGAGCACGCCTTGAAAATTTGGGGAAAACTTGAGCATTTTAGCCGAAAACGGGGGTGCCCCGGCGGATTTCGCCTGCGCCGCCCTCACCGACCGCGCGCGAGCAGCGCTGCGTGTACCGCGTCGGCGTCGAGCCGGTACTGGCACAGCTCGACGCCATCGAGCGCCAGAACCGGCACGCGTTCGTCGTAGCGCGCTTCGAGCAGCGGATCTTCGTCGATGTCGATCCATTCGATCGGAATGCCGTGTTGCGCGGCGATTGGCTCGAGTTCGGCCCGCATGTCCTCGCACAGATGACACCAGGCGCGCCCGTACAGAATGAAGGCCGCGCCTGGCTTCGACGTCATCGCGCTTATTTCTGCGCCGGCACGCGCGGGCGCACCGGCACGAACTGCGTGTTGTCGCCGCGACGCACGAGAATCGCGACCATCTTGCTCGCGTCGAGGCCCTGCGCGACTTCCTGGAACTGCTTGGCGCTCGTGATATCCGTATCGCCGATACGCATGATGATGTCGCCCTTCTGGAAGCCCGCGCGTGCCGCCGGTCCCTCGACGGCATCGACCTGAACGCCGCTCGACAGCTTGAGCGCCTTCTTTTGATCTGCCGGAATGTCGCTCACCGCCATGCCGAGCGAATTGCTCGCGCGCTCCTTCGGCTGCGGCGGTTTCTTCTGCTCGGTCTTCGCGACCTTGTCCGGCTGCATTTCGGCGACCGTGATCGACAGATCGCGCGTCTGGCCCTTGCGCCAGATCGTGAGCGTGGTCTTCGTGCCGGGCTTCGTATCGCCGACCATGCGCGGGAGATCGGTCGCGGTCTCGACGTTCTGACCGTTGAACTTGAGGATGATGTCGCCCGGTTGCACGCCGGCCTTGTCGGCCGGCCCGCCCGATTCGACGCTCGACACGAGCGCGCCCTGCGCTTTCGGCAAGCCCAGCGAATCCGCGACGTCCTTCGTCACTTCGCCGATCGCCACCGCGATGCGCCCGCGCACCACCTTGCCCGACGTCTTAAGCTGATCGGCGACGCGCATGGCTTCGTCGATCGGAATCGCGAACGAGATGCCCATGAAACCGCCCGTGCGGCTGTAAATCTGCGAATTGATACCGATCACCTCGCCCGCCATGTTGATGAGCGGACCGCCCGAGTTGCCCGGATTCACGGCGACATCGGTCTGGATGAACGGAAGGTAATCGCCCGTATCGCGCCCCTTCGCGCTGACGATGCCCGCGGTCACGGTGTTGTCGAGGCCGAACGGCGAACCGATTGCGAGCACCCACTCGCCGACGCGCACCTTGTTCGAATCGCCGATGGTGATCGCCGGCAGGTTCGATGCGCTGATCTTCACGACGGCGACGTCCGTGCGCTCGTCGACGCCGACGAGACGCGCCTTGAATTCGCGCTTGTCCGTGAGTGTGACGTAGATGGTGTCGGCATCGTCGACGACGTGTGCGTTGGTCATCACGTAGCCATCGGTCGACAGGATGAAGCCGGAGCCGACGCCGCTGCTCTGCTCCGAGTTGTCCTGGTTGTCGTCGGGCGCGTTGCGGCTGCCGCCCTTGCCCTGATCGCCCTGACTTCCGCCGCCGTTATTTCCGCCGCCGCCACCTCCACGAGGCGGCTGACCCGGCATCGGAATGCCGAAGAAGCGTCGGAAGAATTCCGACATGTCGCCTTCATCGAGACCGGGCGGCAGGCCGCGCAGATCGCTGCCCGAACCGACGCGCGAGGTCGTGCGAATGTTCACGACCGAGGGCCCCACCTTGTCGACGAGCGTCGTGAAGTCCGGCAGGTTCACCGTGGGCACCGCTGACGCAGATTGCGATACGAACGGCAGGCACACGGCGAGCGCCGCGGCCGCGATGAACTTGCGCAGCGAGAAGTTGCTCATAGGTTGGAGGCCGGGATCTGGATTACTTGGAAGGCTTGTATTCTATGGTAGAAGCAAATTGCTGCAATGTGGCTTGCGGCACTTCACCCAGCAAGGTGATCCAGAAATCTCCGCGGCGCTTCACCAGAACGTGCGTCGCTCCGCTATTGCCCGCGCCTTCCTTGCGCGTATTTTTCTCCACCGGCTCGACGAAAACCGAGATCGTCGCGAGGCCATCGGAGAACACGGCCTGATCGACCGGAATCGGCGGCTGGCCTTGCTGGCTCGACGCCATCGGACGGCGCAACTCGCGAATCTTGCGAAAGCCCGCGATAGTCGGCGTCAGTTGCCAGCCCTGCGCTTCCATGTCGACCGGCTGCACGGGCGGCCGCACGACGGTCCAGCCCGACGTGTTGCGAATGCCGTTCGCGATCGGCGCCTTGTCGATCGGCCCGCCAATACGCACCTGAGAGAAAGAAAGCTGCTCGAGGACTTGCCCGTCCGGATCGAGCGTTTGCGCGCGCAGCAGCAAGCCGGTTTTCGCATCGGCCCACAGCTTGTAGGCAAAACGATAGGAATCTTTCGGATCGAGCTCCAGCACCTGGCTTTCGATACCCGCGACGCGGTCCGTGCCCAACAGCTTCGGATCGTAGACGGAAAGCACCTGATCGCCACTCGTCGACAACAGCGCCGGGAACGAATCCCGGTTCTGCCGATGCTCGACCACGAGCAGATGACGCTCCGGCACGAAGGTGAACATGTCGTCGTCGTGACGCAGCATCTTGCGCGGCGCGCCGTCGAGACTTTCGAGCGATTCGTATTCGCCGTCACCGCGCGTGGCGACGTGCGTAATGCGCGACGACTGCACCGTCGCGCCACGCTGGTAGACGAACGTGCCCTCGTAATTCTGCTGCTGGGCCGCTTCGTGGATGCGGTTGAGCAGAGTGGCGGCTGTCTTGCGGGCGGTGGCGGGATCGTCTCCCTGAGCGAACGAGCTCGTTGCCGCCGTCAACAGCGCGGCTGCGCAGAGCATCAATGCCGGCAGCCGCCCCCAATATCTTGTTTTATTCAACCGCACACTCAGCATCAAATTATTGGCCTTGCGTTATAGCCGCCGCGCGAATCAGGGGCATCGAACCGGGCATCGCGGGCTGCTGGGAGAACTGCTGATGCGCTTCGAGATACTGATCGAGATTCGCGTCGCGGATGATGTTCGCTTCGACGATCGGCGTACGCGTGGTCACCGCGGGCACCGACGCGAGCGCCACCCGCTGCATCGACGAATCCGCCGGCGCGACGCTCGCCACCTGCGCGCCCGAGTTGCGATCGACGCCTTGCAGCTGCGGCACGACGATCCATGTCAGCGTAGCGGCCGCCGCGGCAACCGCGAAGGCCGGCATCACGCGACGGCGCAACATGCCGCCCCGCGCTTTCGTCGTCACGCCCGGCAATGCAGCCGGCGCGAGTACGTGCGCCTCAGCTTCGAAACGTTCGGAGAATGCGGCCATGAACGCGCTGCTGCGCGCCGGGCTGACCGCGAGATCGTCGGAGCGCAAGGCGTCGCCGATCAGGTGATATTCCGACCACGCCGCGCGTTCGTCGCCTTTCAGATCCGCGAGAAACTGGCTGATGCTGCCAATTTCGCCGAGCGCTTCGCCGTCGACGAAAGCCGACATGCGCTCGCCGCGCGAACCCGCCTGTGTTTGATTCTGCACCGAGACCGACCCCATGATGCTCCCCATCTTTGACCACACCCCGTTGTGACACCACCAACCCAGATATCGCGTCCCTGCCCCGAGGGTTTTCGCCGCCTACCAGCGTTTGCCTTCGGGAGTGTCCAACAACGGACGCAATTTTGCCGCAATGGCTTCGCGAGCACGAAAAATTCTCGATCTGACGGTGCCGATCGGGCAATCCATCATTTCGGCGATTTCCTCGTAGCTCAGTCCTTCAATCTCCCGAAGCGTGATGGCGGTGCGCAATTCCTCGGGCAGCAACGCCATCGCGGCGTTGACAGTCTGAGCGATCTGCTTGCTCATCAACATCGACTCGGGCGTGTTGATATCCCTTAGTTGGTCCGCGTCGGAGAAAGTTTCCGCTTCTTCTGCATCGGCTTCGGTAGAAGTGGGAGCGCGGCGGCCCTGAGTTGCAAGATAGTTTTTTGCCGTATTGACAGCAATGCGGTATAGCCAGGTGTAAAACGCCGATTCGCCGCGAAATTGCGGCAGCGCGCGGTAGGCCTTGATGAAGGCGTCCTGGGCGACGTCCTCGACCTCGGCGGGGTCGCGCACGAGGCGCGAGATCAGTCGAATGATCTTGCGGTGGTATTTGGCGACCAGCAGTTCGAACGCGGCCTTGTCACCCTTCTGGACACGTTCGACCAGCAATTGGTCGATTTCTTTTTCACTCACCTGGGAAATCCGATTAGCTTGGGGAAGTTGCGCGGACGGCTATTGTAGCGTTACCGCCTGTAAGGCTACCGGAACGCTCATGCGCCGTTACAGTCGTTACAGGTGGGACGCTGCGGCGCGGCGAGCCTGGACCGAGAGCTGGCGGAAGGTGTCGGCATCGACGGAATCGGCCGCGACGACGAGCGTTTCGCGCCGCCCGCGCGTATCGCAAAGCGTCAACGCGATGAGGCGTCCGCTCCATTGCGCGCACCCAGCGATGCTCGTGTGGCGCATCTCGCCGCTTCGGTTCCAGATCGTGATGCCGTCGGAAAGAAGGCCAATCGCCGATGGCTGGGCGTTCATCCACCGGTACGACGCCAGCCCGAGCACCGCCAGCGCCGCCGCGCAAGCCACGGCGGCGTGCCCCGCGTGCTCCGCATGCGCGAAAACGCACTGGAACACCGACGCTCCCGCAACGGCTACGAAGCCGAGCATTGCGCCCCGCAAGAAACGCGACGGCCGCATCGCGACGCCTGCGTCACGATGCGGCCGATTCACACACACGCTCGCCATATGGATCCCCGCGATGACGAGCGCGCCGTGCTCAGTGGCGCTTGAAGACGAGCGAGCCGTTCGTGCCGCCGAAGCCGAACGAGTTCTTGACCGCCACGTCGATCTTCATCTCCCGCGCGGTGTTCGCGCAGTAGTCCAGGTCGCACTTCGGATCCTGATTGAAGATGTTGATGGTCGGCGGCGACACCTGATTGTGGATCGCCAGCACGGTGAACACCGACTCCAGGCCGCCCGCGCCGCCCAGCAGGTGGCCGGTCATCGACTTGGTGGAGTTCACGACGACCTTCTTCGCCTGATCGCCGAGCGCACGCGTGATGCCGATCGTCTCCGCGATGTCGCCGAGCGGCGTCGACGTGCCGTGCGCGTTGACGTAGTTCACTTCATCCGGATTGATGCGCGCGTTCTTCATTGCGTTGACCATCGCGCGGCGGCCGCCGTCGCCGTCTTCCGGCGGCGCGGTCATGTGATACGCGTCGCCGCTCATGCCGTAGCCGAGCACTTCCGCGTAGATCTTCGCGCCGCGCTTCTTCGCGTGCTCGTACTCTTCGAGCACCATCACGCCCGCGCCTTCGCCGAGAACGAAGCCGTCGCGGTCGGTGTCCCACGGACGGCTCGCCGTCGCGGGATCGTCATTGCGCTGCGAGAGCGCGCGCGCTGCCGCGAAACCGCCGATGCCGAGCGGGGAAACCGTGGCTTCCGCGCCGCCCGCGATCATGACGTCCGCGTCGCCGTATTCGATCAGTCGCGACGCCTCGCCGATGCAGTGCAGGCCGGTGGTGCAGGCCGTGACCATCGACAGATTCGGGCCTTTCAGACCGAAGCGGATCGAAAGATGGCCGGAGATCATGTTGATGATCGACGCCGGCACGAAGAACGGCGAAATGCGGCGCGGGCCGCGATTGAGCAGTTCGGTTTGCGTGACTTCGATCATCGGCAGACCGCCGATGCCCGAGCCGACCACGACGCCCACGCGCTCCGAGTTTTCATCGGTGATTTCGAGGCCGCTGTCCTGCATGGCCTGCACGCCCGCGGCGAAACCATAATGGATGAACGTATCCATATGGCGCGCCTCTTTGGCGGGCATGTAGTCTTCGATATTGAAGCCCTTCACCTCACCGGCGAAACGCGTGGAAAAGTTCGTCGCGTCGAACTTCGTGATATTGGCGATGCCCGACTTGCCCGCGACCAGATTGGCCCAGCCGTCGGCAACAGTATTGCCGACAGGCGATACGAGCCCAAGGCCTGTAACAACAACTCGACGACGGCTCACGGTAACCCCTTATCCATAAAATGACGAAAAACAAAAGCCACAGCGGCCACAGGAAACCGCCCTGTGTGCCCTGTGGCTGTCAAATCGGTTTGCAGCGACGATGCATCGAGCTGATTGACGATGAGTCGCTGGCGCGTCCGGCCTTAGGCCTTGACGTTGGCGCGCGCGTAGTCGATCGCTTGCTGAACCGTGGTGATCTTTTCGGCCTCTTCATCGGGAATTTCCATGCCGAATTCGTCTTCCAGCGCCATGACGAGTTCGACCGTATCGAGCGAGTCAGCGCCCAGATCGTTCACGAACGAAGCTTCGTTCTTGATTTCGGCTTCCGCCACGCCCAGTTGTTCGGCGACGATCTTCTTCACGCGCTGTTCGATGTTGTCCATGCAGCCCTCCGAGGGGAAAAAAGTTCAAAAATACAAGTGCGCGCATTTTATCAGGTTTGGACCCGCAAAATACGACGCGTCAGTTCCATGCTCCACCGTGTCCTGCCCTTCATCAAGAGGGCGGCGGCCGGCATTGCATCGTTTCTTCACTGCCGCGCGAAAGCGGTACGCACGTTGCTCCTTCGAGCATTTTGCGCGCCCGTTCCGGCGCGGATATTAAGCGAAATTCTGCGAAATGCCTATTAAGGCCTTACATGTACATGCCGCCGTTCACATGCAGCGTCGTGCCGGTGATGTAACCGGCGAACGGCGAGGCCAGGAATGCCACAGCATGCGCGATATCTTCGGGCGCGCCCAGTCGGCCAAGTGGGATAGACGCGGTGAGCGCGGTGCGCTGCTCTTCCGGCAGGACCTTGGTCATGTCGGTGTCGATGAAACCGGGCGCGATGCAGTTCACGGTGATGCCACGGCTGCCGATCTCACGCGCGAGCGCGCGCGTCATGCCGGCGACGCCAGCCTTTGCCGCCGCGTAGTTGGCCTGGCCAGGATTGCCCGACGAACCCACCACCGACGTGATGTTGATGATGCGGCCGCCGCGCGCCTTCATCATCGGGCGCAGCACCGCGCGCGAAAGACGGAACACCGCGCGCAGGTTCGTATCGATGACGGCGTCGAACTCGTCGTCCTTCATCCGCATCGCGAGCTGATCCTTCGTGATGCCCGCATTGTTGACGAGCACGTTCAGCCCGCCGAATTCCTTGACGATGCCGTCGATGAACGCATCCGCCGCGGCGGCGTCGTTCACGTTCAGCACCGCGCCACGGCCCTTTCCGCCCGCTTGCTGCAACGCTTCGCTGATGCCCGCAGCACCGCTTTCGCTCGTCGCCGTGCCGATGACCGTCGCGCCCTGCTTCGCGAGTTCGAGCGCGATCGCGCGTCCGATGCCACGCGACGCGCCCGTGACGATTGCTACCTGGTTTTGCAGATTCATGTTGTTCGTCCTTAGCCAGCGATCAGTTTGCGCGTTTCTTCGAGCGATGCCGGATCGAAGATCGAGCCGCCGACGAGATTACCGTCGATACGCTTCGTCAGGCCCGCGAGCACCTTGCCCGGACCGCATTCGATGACGTGCGTGATGCCGTCTTTCGCCATCGCCTGCACGCACTCGACCCAGCGCACCGGACCGGCGGCCTGACGCACCAGCGCGTCCTTGATCGCGGCCGGATCGGAGACGATCGCGACGTCGACGTTATTGATCAGCGGAATCTGCGGCGCCTTCACTTCGACGTTGGCGAGATAGTCGCGCAACTGATCCGATGCGGGCCTGAGCAGCGAAGAGTGGAACGGCGCGGAAACCGGCAGCGGCAGCGCACGCTTCGCGCCCTTCGCCTTCGCCAGCTCGCACGCTTTCTCGACGGCCGCCTTCGAACCGGCGATGACCACCTGCGCCGGCGCATTGAAGTTCACCGCTTCGACGACGCCCGCCGACGAGGCTTCAGCGCACACGGCGCGCACGGTGTCGTCGTCGAGGCCGAGGATCGCGGCCATGCCGCCTTCGCCGACCGGCACCGCGTTCTGCATCGCCTGCGCGCGAAAACGCACGAGCGGCACGGCGTCCGCGAACGCGAGCGCGCCCGCCGCGACGAGCGCGGTGTATTCACCGAGGCTGTGACCAGCGACGAGCGCAGGCTTCAGGCCCGTTTCCTTTTCCCACACGCGATAAATCGCATACGCGGCCGTCAGCATGACGGGCTGCGTGTTCGTCGTCAGGTTCAGCTCTTCTGCCGGGCCTTCGGCGATCAGCTTGCCGAGATCCTGGCCGAGCGCGTCGGAAGCCTGCTGCACGGTCTCGCGCACGATCGCGTGATCGGCGAATGCGTTGAGCATGCCGATGGACTGCGAGCCTTGTCCGGGGAAAACGAACGCAAATTTCATATCGTCCTCGTTGATTGGAATGATCCGCGATGTCCTCATGGACCGCGCGCTGGAGGAGCGCGCGGGGTCAGCGATGAAGAGGGATCAGTTACGAATTGGGTAGAGGGATCTGATCGGCGAATCAGTAGCGGATGACCGACGCGCCCCACGTGAAGCCGCCGCCCACGCCTTCGATGAGAATGTTGTCGCCGCGCTTGATGCGGCCGTCGCGCACCGCGACGTCGAGCGCGAGCGGAATCGATGCCGCCGACGTGTTGCCATGCTCGCCGACCGTCACGACCATGCGCTCCGGCGGCAGATGCAGCTTGCGCGCCGTGCTTTGCATGATGCGGATGTTGGCCTGATGCGGAATCAGCCAGTCGATGTCTTCAGGCGTGAGCTTCGCCTTGTCGAGCGCTTCGAGCGCGACCTTTTCGAGCACGTTGACCGCGAGCTTGAACACCGCTTGCCCGTCCATGTGCAGGAACGCGCTGCCCTGAACCACGCCGCCGTTCACGTTGCCCGGCGTGCAGAGAATGTCCGAATAGCTGCCGTCCGCGTGCAGCGCGCTCGACAGCACGCCCGGCTCATCGGACGCCTGGAGGATGACCGCGCCCGCGCCGTCGCCGAACAGCACGCATGTGGTGCGATCGTTGAAATCGAGAATGCGCGAGAACGTCTCCGCGCCGACGACGAGCGCCGTGCGGTTCAGGCCGCTGCGAATGAAGCTGTCCGCCGTCGCGACGCCGTAGGCGAAGCCGGAGCACACCGCCTGCACGTCGAAGGCCGCGCCGTTGTTCTTGATGCCGAGCTTGTTTTGCAACAGGCACGCCGTGCTCGGGAACACGAAGTCAGGCGTGGAAGTCGCGACGATGATCAGATCGATCGATTGCGGATCGATGCCCGCCGCCTCGATCGCCTTCTGCGAAGCGATCAGCGCGAGATCGCTCGTGGTTTGATCCGGTGCTGCGAAATGTCGCGCGTGAATGCCGGTGCGCGCGACGATCCATTCGTCATTGGTCTCGACGCCCTGCTTCGCGAGACGGTCCGCCAAGTCCTGATTCGTGACACGCTCGGACGGCAGATAGCTGCCGGTGCCCAGCACGCGAGAGTAAAGATTGGATTGAGCCATTATGCCTTCGAATGTAGCGCAGTACCGGACTCGCCCGGCGGGTTCGGCTGCGAGTTTGGCTGTGGGTTCGGCTGTGAAGCGGCCTGCTGGATCGATTGATCCGCGGCCGCCGACGCGGGACCCTTCGCGTCCGCCTCGCGCGCGGCGGGAGCGTTTTCTTCCATCGCGCGCACCAGGCGTTCGAGCACGCCATTTTTGACGGCATCATACCCGCGTTTGATGGCCCACTCAAACCCGAAGGCCTCGGCCGAACCGTGACTTTTGATTACAAGCCCGCGCAGGCCGAGCAAGGCCGCGCCGTTATATTGCGCCGGATCGACACGCCTCTTGAAACGCTTCAGCACGGGCAGCGCGACGAGCGCCATCAACTTCGAGGCGAAGTTGCGGCTGAACTCTTCCTTGATCATGTCGGCGAGCATTTTCGCGAGACCTTCGGAGGTCTTCAGCGCGACATTGCCGACGAAGCCGTCGCACACGACGACATCGGTCGTACCTTTATAGATGTCGTTGCCTTCCACGTTGCCGTAGAAGTTCAGCGTGCTCGCGCGCAGCAGTTCGCCCGCGCGCTTGATCGTTTCGTTGCCCTTGATGACTTCTTCGCCGATGTTGAGCAGACCGATCGTGGGCCGTTCGCGCCCTTCGATCGCCGATACGAGCGCGTGGCCCATCTCCGCGAACTGCAGCAGATGCTCGGGTTCGCAATCCACGTTGGCGCCCAGGTCGAGCACCGTGGTGTAGCCCTTCTGGCTCGGCATCGCGAACGCAATGGCAGGCCGCTCGATACCGGCGAGCGTCTTCAGCACATAGCGCGACACCGCCATGAGCGCGCCGGTGTTGCCGGCGGAAATGCAGGTCTGCGCCTCGCCCTCTTTCACGAGATTGAGCGCGACGCGCATCGACGAATCTTTCTTCTTGCGCAGCGCGACTTCGACCGGGTCGTCCATCGCGACGACTTCGCTGGCGGGAACGACGGTCAGACGCGGCTCGTCGGAAGCCTTGTACTTCTTGAGCTGAGCGCGGATGGGCTGCTCGAGACCGACGAGCATCAGGTGCGCGTCGGGATGCGAGCGCACGAAATTGACGGCAGCGGGAACGGTCACGGCCGGACCGTGGTCGCCTCCCATGCAGTCGATGGTTATCTTTACAGTCATGGAACGCGACGAATTTCGGACACAAAAAAGCGGCAGTGAAATGCCGCCTTCTCGTCGTACCGGGAAAGTGTCAAGAGCGAGTTGCGCCCGCGCGCCCGTGCAATGATTCCGGCGGGCGCATCGAGCGTCGATGAACGCTTAGTCGTTCTTCGTCTTGATGACTTTCTTGCCACGATAGTAGCCGTTCGGGCTCACGTGGTGGCGCATATGCACCTCGCCCGTGCTCGGCTCGACAGCCAGCGGAGCCGTCGGGAGGAAGTCGTGGGAACGGTGCATGCCGCGCTTCGACGGCGACTTCTTGTTTTGCTGAACTGCCATGATTACTCCAGAAAAATTTTGCGAATTCTAACACAGCCCGATCCGCCGACAGCCCTCGGCCGTTCGGCCATCGGGTGCGCACATCGCGCTACCAGTTTGTTGCGTGCTACAAAACCATTTCAGTGCTTCTTGCCGTCGGAGCCGCCCTTGAGCTTCTCCAGCACGGCAAACGGATTCGGCTTTTCGTCCTCATCCGTCACACCGCTTTCATCCGGCTCGTCGTCCTCCGTGCCCGGAAGCAGACTTTCGTGCGTCTCGGGACATACGTTGTGCTTGGGCACGAGCGGCAAGGACAACAACAACTCCTCTTCGATCAAGTCGACGAGATCGAACTGGCGCGAGCCCACGATCACTTCGACTTCATCGTCGTCGAGCGGAAATTCGTCCGCTTCTTCTTCCGTCGCCACGATCCGATATGTCGCATCGACATCGAGATGCTGCGAATACGGCTGAAGGCAGCGCTGGCACGTGAGCCACACCGAACCGTGCACCGCAAGACGCAGATACGGCTGCGGCGCCTCCGTGCCGTCGTCCTGCAATTCCGGCTGGGTCGACCCCTCGCCTTGCCAGGTGAACACGGTATCGCCGTCTGGCACATCAGCCGGCACTTCGGCTAACATGCGCGGCATCTGCGACACACGCAGCGCGCCGGCCGATTGCCTGCCGCTCTTGGCGAATTCGTAAATGTCGAGCGCGCGCGGATCGGCGGGGCTCACAGGTTTGCCAGGATTCTGAGTCATGTGCGCTCCTGCTTGGCCTTACTTGGGTTAGTGCTACCGGTGAGTGCTCAGTATGCACCGCGGCTCGGCTTAAATGCAGCTTCGATGCAGGCCCGACTTGCCCGAATTTGCCCCAATTTGCATCTGGCCGGCATCATGCTGTCTGACCTCGTGCTTTCTGACTCTTCGGCTCGACCGGTTTCATCGATGACAGGAGAGCCTTCGCCCGCGCACGTACCGATGAAAAGCCCAAAATCATATCGGCTTTGTTCTTTCGAGTCAAATACTTAAGGGCTGAATCGCAGCCCGTCGTTTTTACACCCTTTTTTGTCCGGTTCGTCTCATGTCTGAAGCTTCGAAATCGCCGCCACGCCTGATTCTGGCGTCCAGTTCACCTTATCGGCGCGAATTGCTCGAACGCTTGCGCATTTCGTTCGACGTCGTGTCGCCCGATATCGACGAAACGCCGCTCGCCAACGAAACGCCCGAAGCGACCGCGGTTCGGCTCTCGATCGCCAAGGCGCGTGCGGCGGCCGGACGGAGCGACAACGACGCGAACGCCCTCGTGATCGGCTCCGATCAGGTGGCGACCTTCGACGGCAAGCAGATCGGCAAGCCCGGCACGCACGAGAAAGCCTTCGCCCAGCTCCAGGCGATGCGCGGACGCAGCGTCGAATTCCACAGCGCGCTTTGCCTGTTCGACAGCCGCACGGGCGACGCGCAATCCGCCGATATCGTCACGCGCGTGCGGTTTCGTCGCTATTCGGACGCCCAGATCGAGACGTACCTGCGCGCCGAAACGCCGTACGACTGCGCCGGCAGCGCCAAGGCGGAAGGCCTGGGCATCGCGTTGCTCGAAGCGATCGAATCCGACGATCCCACCGCGCTGATCGGCCTGCCGCTGATCGCGCTGACCGGAATGCTCGCGAACGCCGGCTATCCGGTGCTGGAGGCGGCATGAGCGGCGTTCTCTATCTGATTCCGAACACGCTCGGCGAAGGCGACGCCGACGCGCTCGCCCAAGTTCTGCCCGAACCGGTGCGCGGGCAGGCGGCCGCCCTCGCGTACTACATCGGCGAAAACGCCAAAACGACGCGCGCCTTTCTGAAGAAAGTGGGCACCGAACGTCCGATTCAGGAAATCGAGGTGCGCGAGCTGAATGTGAACACGCCGCCAGCGGAAATCGACAAGCTGCTCGCGCCGATCCTCGCCGGCACCGACGCCGGCCTCGTCTCCGAAGCGGGCTGTCCCGCCGTCGCCGATCCCGGTGCGTTGCTCGTGCGGCGCGCGCATCAGCGTGGCGTGAAGGTCGTGCCGTTCGTCGGACCGAGCTCGATCTTGCTCGCGCTGATGGCTTCCGGCATGAACGGCCAGAGCTTCGCGTTCAACGGCTATCTGCCGGTCGATGCCGGCGAACGCGCGAAACGGCTGCGCGAGCTGGAGCAACTGTCGCGCAAGGCCAATCAGACGCAGATTTTCATTGAGACGCCCTATCGCAATAAGGCGATGCTCGACGCGCTCATCGCTGGCTGCGCGCCGTCGACGCTCATTTGCGTCGCCGTCGATCTGACGCTGCCGGGCGAAAACATCGTCACGCGCACGGCGGCCGACTGGAAGAAGCAGGCCGCGCCGGACCTGCATAAGCGCCCGGCGATCTTCCTCTTGCTGGCTTCGTAAAACTCAGCGCAACTGGGGCTTGCCGCCGAGCGTGAGCGCGCGCATGGCGGCATCGCCCACGGATGCGCCGAAGCGCCGCACCACACGCTCGCTAATGCTTTCCTTTTGCGTGTAATCGACGATATCCGGCTGCTTGATGACCTCGCGCGCGACATAGCTGGCGTCGCCGAAACCATCGGCGAGACCGAGTTCGACGCTCTTTTCGCCGGTCCAGAACATGCCCGAGAACAGCTCCGGATCGTCCTTCAGACGCTTGCCGCGCCCGAGCTTCACGGCATCGATGAACTGCGTGTGGATCTGATCGAGCATTTCCTGCGCGTGCGCGTTCATCGCGGGCGTTTCCGGCGAGAACGGGTCGAACGCGCCCTTGTTCGCGCCCGACGTGTGCATGCGGCGCTGGATGCCGAGCTTGTCCATCAGGCCCGTGAAGCCGAAGCCGTCCATCAGCACGCCGATCGAGCCGACGATGCTCGCGCGGTCGACGTAAATCTTGTCCGCCGCCGCCGCGACGTAATAGCCGCCCGACGCGCACATGTCGTCGACGACCACGTACAGCGGCGTCTTCGGATACTTCGCGCGCAGCCGCCGGATTTCGCCGTTGATGATTCCTGCCTGCACCGGACTGCCGCCCGGACTGTTGATGCGCAGAATCACGCCCGCCGTGTTCTCGTCCTCGAACGCGCTCTGTAGCGCACCGTCGATGTTGTCGGCGCTGGCATCGCTGTTCGCGGAGATCTCGCCCTGCAGATCGATGAGCGCCGTGTGCTTGCCAGCCTTCGCGGCACGATCGCCGGTGAAATCGAACACGCCCCAGGCGATCAGCGCGATCACGCCGAGAAACAGGAAGCGAAAGAATATGCGCCAGCGACGCGCGGCGCGCTGCTCGCGAATCGCGGCGAGCGCGATGCGTTCGAGCGCTTCGCGCTCCCAGTTGTCGTTATTGCGCGGCGGAATGTTGTCGGACATGCGTCGTGGATGTGTAGAGATTGAATCAGGCGGGACGCACGGCGTCGTCGGGCAGCCAGAAGACCGCGCGCCCTTCCGGCGTGTCGCGCTCTTCGACCGTCACGGCCCGCAGGCGCGCGCCGCGGCAAGGACCGCCGACGCATTTGCCGGTATCGGGCTCGTAGATCGCCCCGTGCGTCGCGCACATCAAGTATAGGCCCGAGCTTTCGAAGAACTGGCCCTCGTTCCAGTCGAGCTCCATCGGCACGTGCGCGCACCGGTTCAGATAACCGAACGCTTCGCCGCCGTATCGGACGAAGAACACGACCGCGTCGCCGCTCGCTTCGGTCGCGTTGACGCGCACGCCCGCGCCGCCATCGACGAGTTCGTCGGACGCGCATACCCGCACCGGTTCGCTCATGCGTGCTCCCGCAGCCAGCCGGCGAGCGACGCGACGCTGTCGGCGCAGTACTGCGGCTTGAGCGCCGCGAGAGAATCGGCCGGATGCGCGCCATAACCGACGCCGACGCCCGCCGCGCCCGCGTTGATCGCCATCTGCAGATCGTGCGTCGTGTCGCCGATCATCACCGTGCGCCCGAGATCCTGCCCGAGCTCGCGCGTGAGTTCCTGCAACATTGCGGGATGCGGCTTCGAGAACGTTTCGTCCGCGCAGCGCGTGCTGTCGAAGAGGCTCGTGAGCCGCGATTCGTCGAGCGCGCGATTCAGCCCGACGCGGCTCTTGCCCGTCGCGACCGCGAGAAAATAGCCGAGATCGCGCAATTCCTGCAGCAGTTCGCGCACGCCGCCGAAGAGTTCGGTTTTCTGGCCCATCGTCAGGAAATGGAAGCGGTAACGCTCGGCCAGGCGCGGATAGTCGGACGGATCGAGCGTCGGCGCGCATATCTGCAGCGCGTCCTTCAGGCCGAGGCCGATCACATAGCTCGCGGATTCATCGGCGGGAACCGGCAGCCCGAGGTCGCGGCACGCGGCCTGAATGCTGCGCGTGATGTGGACGGTCGAATCCATCAGCGTGCCGTCCCAGTCGAAAACGATCAGATCGAATTGCTGCCGCGCCATTTACTCGGTCTCCCGGTTTTTCAGTTGTTCGATGAACCGTTTGCACTCGACGGGCAGCGGCGCTTCGAATTGCAGCGGCTCGCCCGTCGCCGGGTGCGTGATTTTCAGTCGATACGCGTGCAAAAACATGCGTTTCAGCGACGGCTTCGCGCTCGGGCGGGCCAATTCCTTGTTCAGCGCGAAATCGCCGTATTTGGCGTCGCCCGCGATCGGCAGGCCGATGCTCGCCATGTGCACGCGAATCTGGTGCGTGCGGCCGGTTTTCAGCTCTGCCTCGACCCACGCGTAGTCGCGCCAGCGCTCGATCAGATTGAAGACCGTATGCGACGGCAGCCCGTTCTCCTGGATTCGCACGCGCCGCTCGCCATCCGCTGCGACATATTTATGCAACGGCGCCTTGACGATGCGCCGGCGGCCCCAGTCGCTCTGCCAGTCGCCGTGACCGCACGCGTAATAGCGCTTGTCGACCCGATTTTCGCGAATCTGCTCGTGCAGCCCGACGAGCGCCTGGCGCTTCTTGGCGAGCATGAGCACGCCCGACGTCTCGCGATCCAGCCGATGCACCAGTTCGAGAAATTTTGCGTGCGGCCGCGCATTGCGCAACTGCTCGATGACGCCGAACGCGACGCCGCTGCCGCCATGCACCGCGACGCCGGACGGTTTATCGATGACGATCAGATGGTCGTCCTCGAAGAGAATCGGGAATTCGGCGGCGGGCGCGTTCGACGACACCGGCGCCGCGTCCTGCTGCGCGATGCGGATCGGCGGCACGCGCACGAGATCGCCCAGTTCGAGCCGGTAAGCCGCGTCGATGCGTCCCTTGTTCACGCGCACTTCGCCACTTCGGAGAATGCGGTAAATATGGCTCTTCGGGACGCCCTTGCAGACGCGCAGCAAAAAATTGTCGATCCGCTGACCGGCGGCCGTTTCGTCGACTTCGATCATCGACACTTGTTCGCTTGCGACCTGTTTATGGGATGTTTTGCCTAACTCATTCATTCTGAATATAATTTGCGAGCAGCCTGAAAAGGTCGACGCTTAGGATCAAGCAGCGGCCGAATTATTCAGACTGTATCGGTGCAAGCGATAAACCATCATTTTACTTGCGCCCAAGGTCGGTTGCTCACCCGGAAAATCGAGAGCGACGAGTTGCACGCACGGCGATATCACCGGCAAGGACGGAGCCCACAGGCGCGTTCGGTCGAGTCGATCGCCGACGGTAACGGATTTTTGGTCAAAAAGAATTTTATCGGCGAGAAGCGACGGCGCCCGGCAAAACCGGATGCCAGCCCGGATCGACCCTGCCGTCGAGCGGGAGAAAAAGGCAAATCGACGCTCGCCGATTTTGCGAACAACTGACGGCGAAATCGCTGCTGCGCTGATTTCTGCGAAGCGCGACAACGCCGCAAACGAGGCGAGACATGCGGCCGCGAGCCGACGGGAGCCGACAGAAACAAGTCGGGCCCGCGGCCGTGCCGGCGCGGCAAGGCAGCAAGGAGGATCGGTTACGAAGCATCGCGCCGGTTTGCGCGAGACCGCTCTTCCTCGCGGCCGCCGTTGGGAGGAATCAGGCTCTTTGCAAGAGCGCAGGCCGGTTCGGCGCGTCCATTTTGAGACGCGGAGCCGCAGCGCCGCCGTTCATCCTCGCCACGAGCCGAGCGATCTGTCGTACGTCTCGCAGTTGCTTCGCAATGCGCCCCACGGCGCGGCTGTCCGATGCGGAAGCCGCGGCCTGCTTTCGGCAATTCTCCCGCCAGAAGTCCCGCTCCAGCGTGCTTTGTGACAACACACAAAAAAGCGTGGCACGCCCACCTTCCCGCTTCGCGCGCGTGATGTATCAGTCACCGACGCCGATTCGCACGACGAGGGAGGACGGAGCCATTCTGGAGCCGTTTCATGAAACGAATGCTGTTTAACGCGACGCAGCAAGAGGAATTGCGCGTCGCCATCGTCGATGGGCAGAAGCTCATCGATATCGACATCGAAACCGCCGGGCGCGAACAGCGCAAAGGCAACATCTACAAGGGAGTCGTCACCCGCATCGAGCCGTCGCTCGAAGCCTGCTTCGTCAACTACGGCGAAGACCGCCACGGCTTCCTGCCGTTCAAGGAAGTCGCCCGCCAGTATTTCCGCGATGGCGTCGAGATGCGCTCCGCGCGCATTCAGGACGCGCTGCGCGAAGGCCAGGAACTCATCGTCCAGGTCGAGAAGGAAGAGCGCGGCAACAAGGGCGCCGCGCTGACCACGTTCATCTCGCTGGCCGGACGTTACCTCGTCCTGATGCCAAACAACCCGCGCGGCGGCGGCGTGTCGCGCCGCATCGAAGGCGACGAACGGCAGGAACTGCGCGAAACCATGGCGCAGCTCGAACTGCCGGAAGGCATGAGCATCATCGCGCGCACGGCGGGTATCGGCCGTTCGGCGGAAGAGCTCCAGTGGGACCTGAACTACCTGATGCAACTGTGGCGCGCGATCGAAGCCGCGTCGCAGAGCGGCGTCGCCGGCCAGCCGATGCTCATTTATCTCGAATCGAGCCTCGTCATCCGCGCGATTCGCGACTACTTCCAGCCGGATATCGGCGAAATTCTCATCGACACGACCGAAATCCATGACCAGGCGCGCGCCTTCATGGATATCGTGATGCCCGACAACCTCTCGAAGGTGAAGCGCTATCACGACGACGTGCCGCTCTTCTCGCGCTTCCAGATCGAGCATCAGATCGAAACCGCGTACTCGCGCACGGTGCCGCTGCCGTCGGGCGGCGCGATCGTGATCGATCACACCGAGGCGCTCGTCGCCATCGACGTGAACTCGGCGCGCGCGACCAAGGGCGCGGACATCGAGGAAACCGCGACGCGCACCAATCTCGAAGCCGCCGACGAAGTCGCGCGTCAGCTTCGTCTGCGCGATCTGGGCGGGCTGATCGTGATCGATTTCATCGACATGGAATCGGCCAAGAGCCAGCGCGAAGTCGAGCAGCGCCTGAAAGATGCGTTGAAGCACGACCGCGCCCGCGTACAAATGGGCAAGATTTCGCGCTTCGGCCTGATGGAACTGTCGCGTCAGCGCCTGCGTCCGGCGCTGTCGGAAGGCAGCCACGTGACGTGCCCGCGCTGCAACGGCACGGGTCACATCCGCGATACCGAATCGTCCGCGCTGCAAGTGCTGCGGATCATTCAGGAAGAAGCGATGAAGGAAAACACCGCGGCGATCCATTGCCAGGTGCCGGTCGAGGTGACCGCCTTCCTGCTCAACGAAAAGCGCTCGGAAATCAACAAGATCGAGTCGCGCTTCAAGGTCAATGTCGTCCTGATTCCGAACAAGCATCTCGAAACGCCGCACTACAAGCTGGAGCGTCTGCGTCACGACGATGCGCGTCTCGACGATCCGCGCGCGTCGTGGAAGATGGCCGTCGAAGCGGCGAGCGAGCTCGAATCGGAGACCGGCTACAGCAAGCGCACCGAAGAGGTGAAGCCGAAGCAGGAAGCCGCCGTGAAGGGCATCACGCCCGAGAAGCCCGCGCCGAGCGCACCGGTGAAGCCCGCGCCCGTCGAGGCCGCGCCCGCGCCGACGCCCGTTCCGGCGAGCGGCGGATTCATCGCGTGGATCAAGAATCTGTTCGGCATTCAGCCTGCGCCGCAACCCGCGCCGGCTCCGGTCGAAGCGCAACCGGCCACGCGCGCGCCGCGCGAACGCGGTGAACGCACCGGCGGCGGCGATCGCAACCGCAATCGCCGTAGCGGCGGCGCCGCGCGCGAAGGCGCTGCGGCAGGCACGGCGGCGGGCGCCAACGGCGCGGCGCGCCAGGGCGGCCGTCGCGAGGATCGCGAGGCGCGTGGCGGACGCGAAGGTCGTGAACTGCGCGAAGTCCGCGAGCCGCGTGAGGCTCGTGAACCGCGCGAGGCACGCGAAGCACGCGAGCCGCGTGAGGCACGCGAGGCACGCGAACCGCGTGAAGCGCGCGACCGCAACGCGGAACGCGCAGCGCGTCCGGAAGCAACCGAACGTCCGGAACGCCGCGAGCGTCCGGATCGTGGCGAACGCGCCGAGCGTGGCGACCGCGCTGAACGAACCGAGCGCGCGGAACGCGGCGAGCGTCGCAAGCCGCAACCGGAAGCCGCCGTCGAGGCGCTGACGCAAGGCGAAACGGTGCCGTCGGAAATCGTCGAAGCGGCGCAAGCCAATGCGGACGCGCAAGTGGCCGGCATCGATGCGGCATCCGACGCGGCGGCCGCACGTGACGGCGAAGAGCGTCGTCGCCGTCGCCGTGGGCGTCGTGGCGGTCGTCGCGAGCGCGAAGAAGACGGCATGACGGTGAATCACGCGGCGGACGTCGCCGAAGCAGAAGGCGCAGCAGAGAGCACCTCGGCGCAAGCCGGCGTGTTTGATGCGGAAGCCGCGCAGGAAGCGGCTGCACGTCGCGAACCCCGCCCGGCCGCGCCGCAACCGGTGGAAGCGTCGGTGCAGCAACCGGCCGCTCAGCCCCTCGAAGCGAAGCCGCAAGAGCAAGCGCCCGCCGCTGCGGAGGAAGCGCCGGTCGCCAAGACTGTTGAGGCCGAGCCTTTCGAACTGAAGGCGCAAACGCCCGAACCGACGAACTTCGATCTCTTCGCCAAGCCCGCTCCGGCACCGGAGGTCGAGAATCCGTTCGGTCCGGAGCCGAAGGTCGCCGAGACGAAATTGGCCGATCCGTTCGCACCCGCGTTCGCGCCGGTCGCATCCGAAGAGCCGAAGCCCGTGGAAACGGCGCCGACGCCCGTCGAGCCGGTCGCGGCCGAGCCTGCCGAAGTCGCCGAGCCGGTGAAGACCGCCGCTGTCGCATCGACGCCCGAAGCGACGGCCGTCGAGCCAGTGAAGCCGGTCGAGATCGCGCAAGCGCAGACGCAAGCGCCGGTCTTCGCGCCGGAGCCTGTCGCAGTCGTCGCCGAGCCGGTGAAGGTCGCTGCGCCCGCCGCGCCTGCAACGTCGACGCCGATCGCCGTCGACACCCTTCAGCCGATGCTGGAGCGTGCGGGCCTCGTCTGGGTGAACACCGACGAAGGCAAGCTGCGCGAAGCCAATGCCGCCGCCGCACGCGAGCCGGCTGCGGTGCGCGTGCCGCGCGAACGCAAGGCACTTCCGCCGGCCGACACCGCGCCGATGCAGCAAGTGGAAACCAGCAAGCAGGCCCACTAAGCGCGCGCGTCCCGTTCACTCCGGTGAACGGGCAAAAGCCAGAAACGCCATCGATCCCCGATCGATGGCGTTTTTTTGCGTCGTAAAACGGCTGAACCGAGGGAAAACCGCGACTCCGTGGCAGTGCGTCCCGATGTCCCGCTTCCGTTAGAATGGAACGATCCAACCATTATTCGAACAAGGCCGAAGCGGCCGAGCCGAGCCCCGAGTCATCATGCCCCGACGCATCATTCCTCTCGCCGATGTCAGCGCGATCCCGGATTTCTCCGGCGCCGCGACATCGCCGTCCGGGCTGCTCACGGACACGCTCGCGCGCCCATTGCGGGATTTGCGCATTTCCGTGACAGATCGCTGCAACTTTCGCTGCGTGTACTGCATGCCACGCGAAGTGTTCGATAAGGATTACCAGTTTCTCCCGCACGCCGCCCTGCTCTCGTTCGAGGAAATCGAGCGCCTCGCGCGCGTATTCGTCGCCCACGGCGTGGAAAAGATTCGCCTTACGGGCGGCGAGCCGCTTCTGCGCAAGAACATCGAATTCCTGATCGAGCGGCTCGCGCTGTTGCGCACGCCGGAAGGCCGCCCGCTCGATCTGACGCTCACGACAAACGGCTCGCTCCTCGCGCGCAAGGCGAAGTCGCTGAAGGACGCGGGTTTGTCGCGCGTCACAGTGAGCCTCGATGCGCTCGACGACGCCCTCTTTCGCCGCATGAACGATGCCGATTTCGCGGTCGCCGACGTGCTGAACGGCATCGAGACGGCGCAAGCCGCCGGGCTCGCTCCGATCAAGGTGAACATGGTCGTGAAGCGCGGCACGAACGATCAGGAAATCGTCCCGATGGCGCGCCATTTCAAAGGCAGCGGCGCGGTTCTGCGTTTCATCGAATATATGGATGTCGGCGCGTCGAACGGCTGGAACATGAGCGAAGTGCTGCCTTCGGCGCACGTGGTCGAACGCATCGACGCGCACTTTCCGCTGGAACCGCTCGAAGCCCACACGGCCGCGGAAACGGCGCAGCGCTGGGGCTATCGCGACGGCAGCGGTGAAATCGGCGTGATTTCGAGCGTCACACGCGCGTTTTGCGACTCGTGCACGCGTGCCCGGCTCTCGACGGAAGGCAAGCTGTATCTGTGTCTCTTCGCGGTTTCCGGCCACGACCTGCGCGGACTGATCCGCAGCGGCGCGGGCGACGACGAAGTCGCCACAGCCATCGCGCGAATCTGGGAGGCGCGCGGCGACCGGTATTCGCAATTGCGCGGCAGCGCATCGGCGCCATCTCGCGACGATGCACGTCGCGTCGAGATGTCGTACATCGGCGGCTGAGCGCGGCGGATCGTTCGTGCTGAGCGCTCATTCATCGTCCAGCGTCACGGCGCTCGTGCTCGCGGGCGGACGCGGCTCGCGCATGGGCGGCATCGACAAGGGCATGCAGCCGTTTCGCGGTGAGCCGCTCGCGTTGCATGTGATGCGGCGCATCGCGCCTCAGGCGGGCGCGCTTCTGATCAGCGCAAATCGTTCCATCGAAGACTACGCGCGCCTCGGCGCGGCATTCGGCGCGCGCGTTGTCGCGGACGCGCGCGCGGATTTCCCCGGGCCGCTCGCCGGCATCGCCGCTGCGTTGCGCGTTGCGAGCACCGAATTCGTTCTGACCGCGCCTTGCGACGCCCCTTTCGTCGACGAACACATCGGCGCCGCGTTGATGCAAGCACTCGACGCGCACGGCGGCGACGTTGCATACGCAGCAACAATCGACGCGTCGGGCGAAGTCATGGCCCACCCCGTTTTCGCGTTGCTGCGTACATCGCTCGCCGACGACCTGGACGCCTGGCTGGACGCGGGCGAGCGCAAGGTGCGCGCGTGGTACGCGCGCCACAAGGCGGTGGAAGTGCAATTTCACGACGAACGCGCGTTTTACAATATCAACGATTTACAGCAGCTCGCCGATCTGGAACGCCGCTGACTCGTTCAACCGGCTGCCCGCTCACATCGCCATTGCGGGCGCTCAACCACCGCGCGGCCATGTGCTGCTTCGCCGGATTCCGGCCGCGATCCACGCCGATTCATGACCACGTCCAAGGATTTTTCCGCCTGCGTCGCCCACTACGATCCGAATGCGCTGCCCGTTGAAGCCGCGCAGGAAATCGTGCGTCAGTGGGCCATGCCGCGCATGCGGGACGCGCAGATCGAGCGCGTGAGCCTGTTTGACGCGCTCGGCCGCGTGCTCGCCGAGGATGTGATCTCGCCCATCGACGTCCCCGCTTACGACAATTCCGCGATGGACGGCTACGCGTTCGCCGGCGATGTGCTCTCGCGCGGTGGCGATACGGTCGGCTTGTCCGTCGCGGGCACGGCGCTCGCCGGGCGGCCGTTCGAAGGCGCGCCGGGCGCGGATCAATGCGTGCGGATCATGACGGGCGCGCTCATCCCGCCCGGCTGCGACACGGTCGTGCCGCAGGAGTTCGTCACGCGCGAAGGCGACGCGATCCGCTTTTCGCCGGCGACGATCCGTGCCGGCCAGAATCGCCGCCTCTCCGGCGAGGATCTCGCGAAAGGCAAGCCGGCGCTGCTCGCGGGTCGCGTCGTGCGGGCGTCGGATCTCGGTTTGCTCGCGTCGCTCGGTATCGGCGAAGTGTCGGTTCGCAGGCGGCTCACCGTCGCCTTCTTTTCGACGGGCGACGAATTGCGTTCGGTCGGCGAAACGCTGAGCGCTGGCAGCCTTTACGACAGTAATCGCTACACGCTCTTCGCAATGCTCAAGCGGCTCGGCGTCGAAACCGTCGATCTGGGTATCGTGCGCGACGATCGCGCCTCGCTCGAAAAGGCGCTGCGTCATGCGACCGAAAGCGCCGATGTCGTCATCAGTTCGGGCGGCGTGTCGGTCGGCGATGCGGACTTCACGCGCGCGCTGATGAATTCGCTCGGCGACGTCGCCTTCTGGAAGATCGCGATGCGCCCCGGCCGCCCGCTGGCATTCGGCCGGCTGTGGTCGGGCGAGCGCCCGGGCGCGGGCGAGTCGGCGCTCTTCTTCGGGTTGCCGGGGAACCCGGTCGCCGTAATGGCGACGTTCTACTTCATCGTGCGCGAGGCGCTTCTGGCGATGTCGGGCGCGATGCGCCAGCCGCTCACCGTCATCCGCGCGCGCGCCGCCGAGCCGATGAAAAAGCGCGCGGGCCGCACCGAGTTCCAGCGCGGAATCGCGACGCGCGACGACGACGGGCGCTTTCGCGTCGTCACTACCGGTCCGCAGGGTTCCGGCGTGCTGAGTTCGATGAGCGAAGCGAACTGCTTCATCGTGCTCGAGCACGCGCGCGGCGACGTCGAAGCGGGCGACGAAGTCGAAATCGTGCCGTTCGACGGCCTGATCTGATCCGGCGCCGCCGCCAGCCGGTACAAACATTCCTACATCGATAGACGGGGCTTTCCTTCCATGAAAAAGCAGATTTCATTCATCGCACCGGGACAGACCGCCAAGGCGCTGATTCTCGTGTACCTGACTTTCAGCGTGCCCATTGTGCTGCTCGGCGTCGTGGTCGCGTTCGTGCGATACGGCTCGGTGGAAGTGAGCACCGTCACGAGCGCGCTGCTCCTGAACGCGATTCTCGGTTTCATCCTGCTGTGGATCGCGTGCCACGCGTACAACTGGGTGGCCTCGCGTTTCGGCGGCATCGAGATCGTGCTCTCCGACGCGCCGGAGGAAGCGTGAGCGCCCCGATCATCCGCGCGGCCTCGCCCGCCGACGTCGCCGCGATTTTCGGCCTGATGTACGAGCTGGCCGAGTTCGAGAAGCTCACGCATCTGTTCATCGCGACGGAGCAAGGCGTGCATGACGCGCTCTTCGGCGCACGACCGGCCGCTGAAGCGCTCGTCGCGGAAGTCGAAGGCGAAATCGTCAGCTATGCGCTCTTCTTCCAGAACTTCTCGACTTTCCTCGGCAAGCGCGGCCTGTATCTCGAAGACCTCTACGTGCGTCCTTCGATGCGCGGCAGCGGCCTCGGGACGCTGATGCTGAAAAAGCTCGCCGCGCTCGCGGTCGAGCGCCAGTGCGGCCGCTTCGAATGGTCGGTGCTGGACTGGAATCAGAACGCCATCGATTTCTACGAAAAGATGGGCGCGACCGTGCTGCCCGACTGGCGCATCGTGCGCGTGACGGGCGAGCCGCTCGAACGCCTCGCGTCCTGAATCGCGTCCTGCATCACGGCTCGTCGTCGCCTTCGGGCGATGACGGATCGCCGAACGCCTCGCCCAACAACCCCGCCGCCTGTTCGCCGGGCAACGCCTCGACATCCCGAAGGCGCTTGCCCATCTGCCGCGTGCGCGTCTGCGCCGCTTCGATCGAGCGCGTCACCGTTTCGAGCTGCGACTTTGTTCGCGCCAGCACTTCGCCGAACTTGCCGAACTCGGTCTTCACCGCGCCGAGCACCTGCCACACTTCGCTGGAACGCTTCTCGATGGCCAGCGTGCGGAAGCCCATCTGCAGGCTGTTCAGGAGCGCGGTCAGCGTCGTGGGTCCCGCGACGGTCACGCGAAACTCGCGCTGCAACGAATCGCTCAGGCCAGGACGGCGCAAGACTTCCGCGTAGAGACCTTCGGTCGGCAGGAAGAGCAATGCGAAGTCCGTCGTGTGCGGCGGCGCGACGTACTTCTGCGCGATCGATTTCGCCTCCGCGCGCAAGCGCCCTTCCAGCGCGCGCGACGCGTCCTCGACACCGGCCGGGTCCGCGCGTTCCTGCGCATCGATCAGACGCTCGTAGTCCTCGCGCGGAAATTTCGCGTCGATGGGCAGCCACACGGGCGTAGCCACGTCGCCCGGCGCACCCGGCGCGTCGTGCCGGCCAGGCAGCCTGATCGCGAACTCGACGCGTTCGTTGCTCTTCGGAACCGTCGCGACGTTCTTCGCGTACTGATCGGGCGTGAGCAACTGTTCCAGCAGCGCTTCGAGCTGCACTTCGCCCCAGATGCCGCGCGTCTTGACGTTGGTCAGCACCTTCTTCAGATCGCCGACGCCCGCCGCGAGCGTCTGCATCTCGCCGAGTCCCCGATGCACCTGCTCCAGCCTGTCGGAGACGAGCTTGAACGACTCGCCGAGCCGTTGCTCCAGCGTCGCGTGCAACTTTTCGTCGACGGTGCGGCGCATCTCGTCGAGCTTCGTCGCGTTGTTCGCCTCGATGTCCTTCAGGCGCGCTTCGAGCGTCGCGCGCACTTCGCCGAGCCGCCGCTCGTTCGCTTCGGAAAGCTGCGCGAGATGCAGCGACATGGAATCGGCGAAGCGCTTCAACGCGTTGCCCTGATCCTCGCGCGCCTGCTGGCTTTGCTGTGCGAGCTGCTGCGCAAGCGCGTCGAATTGCGCGTTCTGCACGTTCGACGTGCTCGCCAGTTGCGTCGAAAGCGTCTGATGGAATTGCGCGAAGCCGCTTTGCGATTCCATGCGCGAGACGCGCGCGCTCTCCGCGATATCGCCACGCAAGCCGCGTTCGAGCCGTTCCTGCGCGCGCGCGTGTGCCTCGCCCATGTCGTTGACGCGATCGGTGAGCGCTTCGAACTCGTCGAAGATGACCGCGTTCGAATTGCGCCGCATCGTCATGACGAGCGCGACGAGCGAGACCACCAGCGCGATCGCCAGCACGGCGATCGCGCCAAGCAGCAGTTCCATCATTTCTTCAGTACGTCCGGATTGATCGGGTTCGGCGGATTGCCTGCGCGCGGCCCTTCGCCCAGCGCGGCGATGAGATTGTCGGCCGCGAGATTGGCCATCGCGCGGCGCGTGCCTTCGGTCGCGCTCGCGATATGCGGCGTCAGCACGACGTTGTCGAGCAGCAGGAAATCCGGGTTGAAATTCGGCTCGCCCTCGAACACGTCGATGCCCGCCGCCGCGATGCGCTTGTCGCGCAACGCCGCGATCAACGCCGCATCGTCGACGATGCCGCCGCGCGCGATATTCGTCAGCGTCGCCGTCGGCTTCATCAGCGCGAGTTCGGCCGCGCCGATCGTATGATGGCTTTCCTTCGAGTAAGGCACGACGAGCACGACATGATCCGCGCGCTTGAGCAGATCTTCCTTCGACGCGTACTCGGCATTCAGCTCGCGCTCGATTTCCGGCGCGACGCGCGAACGGTTGTGATACATCACGCGCATGTTGAAGCCGGCCGCCCGCCGCGCCAGCGCCTGCCCGATGCGCCCCATGCCGATCACGCCGAGCGTCGAGCCGTAGACATCGGTGCCGAGGAACGAGTCGAACGACCACTTCTGCCACTTGCCCGCGCGCAGAAAGTGCTCGGATTCGGTGACGCGACGCGCCGCCGCCATCATCAGCGCCCAGCCGAAATCGGCCGTGGTTTCGTTCAGCACGTTGGGCGTGTTGGTGCCGAGCACCTTGTGCGCGTCGAACGCCTGCATGTCGAAGTTGTTGTAGCCGACCGCCATGTTCGCAACGACCTTCAGATTCGGCGCGCCCGAAAGCTCTTTCTCGCCGACCATCTCGCCCGCCGTGAACGCGCCGTCCTTGTCGGCGAGACGCCGCGCGAACTCTTCCTGCGGGAGCACGTCGCCGAGATTCACATCGACATCGAAATGCTGCTTCAGTCGCTCGATCACGTCGGGAAAAGTGGGACGCGCTACCAGCACTTTCTTCTTCATCGGTTGCTCCTAGAAAAATAGCCAGCCCAGAACGGCGAAAAGCGGCAAGAGAATCGCGCCCGACCACGCCATGAAACCGAAGAAACTCGGCATGCGTACGCCGCGCGATTCGGCGATCGCCTTCACCATGAAATTCGGCGCATTGCCGATATACGTGTTCGCGCCCATGAAGACCGCGCCCGCGGAGATGGCGGCGAGCGTCGTGGCGTCGCTGGTCATGAGCGTGCGTGCGTCGCCGCCCGCGAGATTGAAGAAGACGAGGTAGGTCGGTGCGTTGTCGAGAAACGACGACAGAAGACCGGTCGCCCAGAAATACGCGATGTCGACGGGCTTGCCCTGCGCATCCGACACCGCGTGCACGATGCCCGCGAACGCGCCCGATTCACCCGCGCGCAGGATCGTGATGACCGGCGCGATGGTGATGAAGATCGCCGCGAAGAGCTTCGCGACTTCCTCGATGGGCGCCCAGTCGAACGCGTTCCCCGCGCGCGCGCTTTTCGGCGTGAGCGCGAGCGATGCGAGCAGCACGGCGACGAGCAGCACGTCGCGCACGAGATTCTGCAACTGGACATGCGTGCCGAAGATGTCGAACGTGATGCCGGGTTTCCAGATGCCGCTCATCAGCACGAGCACGACGATCGCCGCGAGCAGCGCGAAATTGATCTTGCCGTCGATGCCGAGCGGAGGCGTATCCGGCGTCGGGTCGAGAAACGCGGGCCGCGCGTCGTGCCTGCGCCAGTAGAAACTGTCCAGCACGAAGAACACCGCGAGGAGCACGGCGCAGACGAAGAGCATCGGCAGCGCGAGATGCACGGTAGTCCAGAAGAAGCCGACGCCGTTGAGAAAGCCGAGAAAAAGCGGCGGATCGCCGAGCGGCGTGAGCGAGCCGCCTGCGTTCGCGACGAGAAAGATGAAGAACACGACGACATGCACGACGTGCTTGCGATTGTCGTTCGCGCGCAAAAGCGGACGGATCAGCAGCATGGCCGCGCCCGTCGTGCCCATGACGCTCGCGAGCGCGGTGCCGAGCGCGAGCAGTCCGGTATTGAGATGAGCCGAGCCGTGCAGGTTGCCGCGCACGCAAATGCCGCCCGCGACCGTATACAGCGCTGCGAGCAGAATGATGAACGGCACGTACTCTTCGAGCATCGCGTGGACGAGCACGCTGCCCGCCGTGTCGACACCGAACGCAAGCCCGAACGGCGCGAGGAACGCGATCGCCCACCCCGCCGCGATCTTGCCGAAATGGTGATGCCAAACCTTCGGCGCGACGAGCGGAAACACCGCGATGGAAAGCAGGATGCCGACGAACGGTATGCCCCATGTGGCCGGGAGCGTCGCGCCGTCGAGCGTCGCAGCAGCGGCCGGCGCCGCGATCAGCGCCAGCATCGCGCAAGGCACGTACAAAACCAGACGCCGCATCTGACTCACGCTCCGCGCACGACGATCACATGCACGCGATACGGCCCATGCGCGCCGAGCACGATGGTCTGTTCGATATCGCCGGTGCGCGACGGACCCGACACGACGTTCACCGCGCGCGGCAACTCGCCGCGCTCGGCGCGCATCAACGCGAATGCATCTTCATGCGCGGCGACGATGCGCGACGCCGGCACGATCGCGATATGCGTCTGCGGCAAGAGCGCGCCGGATGCGGGCGTCTGCGCGCCCGAGAGCAGCACGAGCGAACCGGTTTCAGCAGTCGCGCAGAAGCAGCCGGTGATGCCGACGAGATCTTCATCGGCAGGCTTGCGAAACGCCGCCCGAATGCCCGCTTCGGACCAGCGCAGATGAGCAAGCGCGGGCCACGCGACGACATTGACGGGAAGGTTCAGCGATTGGAGATAGCGCACGGCTTCGGCGGGCGCATCGTCGATCGATTCGACTTCGGCGACGGTCGTGGAAAGACGCTCCGCTTCGAGCGTGAAGCGCGCGATGAGCTCGTCACGCGTCTGAGGCAACGGAGGACGCGGACCCGCCGGATGTCGCTCGACATACTCGTCTGCGCCAGCGCGCTCGGCATCCGTAGCCGTGCCGCGACGGCCCTGCGCGCTGCGAATGCGCGCGAGAATATTGCGGCGCGCGTCCGATGTATCCATGGTGCCGTCCTCGTGTTGGCGTGCTTGAGATTCGTGCGCGCCGCGATGATTTACGACGCGTCCGAATTATAGCGAGCGGCATACACGCACGAACCTCGGCCGAACGGCATAGGCCGAATGGACGAATGCGCGTCGCTCAGTCGTCGCCGACCGGCTGCTCGATGCCGAAGACCTGACGCAGATAGGCGAGATACGCCTTGTCGTCGCACATGTTTTTGCCGGGCGAATCGGAGAGTTTCGCGACCGGCTGACCGTTGCATCGAACCATCTTGATGACGATCTGCAGCGGCTGATAGCCGAGATCGTTGGTGAGATTCGTGCCGACGCCGAACGCGAGCTGGCAACGTCCGCGAAAACGCTCGTACAGCTGCAGCACCTTCGGGATATCGAGCGCGTCGGAGAACACGAGCACTTTGGTGCGCGGGTCGCAGCGGTTTTCTTCGTAATGCCGGATGAGGCGCTCGCCCCAATCGAAGGGATCGCCCGAATCGTGGCGCGCGCCGTCGAACAGCTTGCAGAAGTACATGTCGAAGTCGCGCAGAAACGCCTTCATGCCGTAGACGTCCGACAGCGCGATGCCGAGGTCGCCGCGATATTCCTTCGCCCACATCTCGAAGCCGAAGATCTGCGAGTCGCGCAGACGCGGGCCGAGCGCCTGACACGCCTGCAAGTACTCATGCGCCATCGTGCCGAGCGGCCGCAAGCCGTGCTTCATCGCATAGAAGCAGTTGCTCGTGCCGGCGAACTGCGCGCCGAGCTTGTCCTTCAGCGTGAGCACGACTTCCTCGTGCCACTGCCCCGAAAAACGGCGGCGCGTGCCGTAATCGGCGATCTTGCAGTCCGAATATTCGGGTGGCGTGGCGAGCAGCTTGATCTTGTCGCGCAGGCGCTCGCGGCCGGTTTCGTACTCGGGCTTGCGCTGCGTGTTGCGGAAATAGACTTCGTTGACGATCGCGAGCACCGGAATCTCGAAGAGAATCGTGTGCAGCCACGGCCCTTCGATCTCGATGTCGATCTCGCCGTTCTTCTTGGGCGACGGCGAAATGCGGATCGACTTTTCATTCAGATGGAAGAGCGCGAGGAAATCGATGAAGTCGCTCTTGATGAAGCGCATGCGCCGCAGATAATCCAGTTCCTCTTCCTTGAAGCGCAGATTGCAAAGCTGGCGCACTTCGTCGCGAATTTCATCGATATACGGCACGAGATCGACATTCGGCGTGCGGCAGCGGAAGCGATATTCGACATGCGCCGCGGGGAAGTGATGCAGCACGACCTGCATCATCGTGAACTTGTAGAGGTCGGTATCGAGCAGCGAATTGATGATCATGGTTCTGACGGGAACATCCACGCGAATGGACCGCGCGCTTTGCCTGCTTGCCAGCGCGCAGCCCGAGGCCTTTAGGGTCATGTTACCCGAATGTCCGCGCGGACATGATCCGCGCCCTGCCCTTTTGCGACGCCGCGCATACATACATCACGAATCGATATAAAGAGCGCTTCGCGCGCCGCGCGCCCACTTTTACCGTTACGCTACAATATGCGTTTCGGCAAGCGCACCTTCCGGCCCATGCAGCCGCCAGGGCGCCGCCCCCACGAATTCCGCATGCAGGAGCCTGAATGACTCACGTTGTGACCGAAAGCTGCATCAAGTGCAAGTACACCGATTGCGTGGACGTGTGCCCGGTGGATTGCTTCCGCGAAGGTCCCAACTTTCTCGCGATCGATCCCGACGAGTGCATCGACTGCGCCGTGTGCGTCGCCGAGTGCCCGGTGAACGCTATCTACGCCGAAGAAGATGTGCCTGGCGACCAGCAGCATTTCACCGAACTGAACGCTGAACTCGCGCGTAACTGGCCGAGCATCACGAAGACGAAAGGCTCGCTTCCGGAAGCGGACGAGTTCAAGGACGTCAAGGAAAAGCTGAGTCTGCTCGAGCGTTGATTGTTGCGCTCGCCGACGCACGCGCTTCATTTGATTGCAAAAAATGCGTATCAAATGAAGATTGAGCGTTGACACGCCAAAAGCAGCCCCCTATAATTCCGCTTCTCTGCTGTAGATGTTCCCCGATAGCTCAGTCGGTAGAGCGCCGGACTGTTAATCCGTAGGTCCCTGGTTCGAGCCCAGGTCGGGGAGCCAAAAACTCCAGCAAGTCGGTTTCAAAAGAACTCGGTCAATTGGCTGAGTTTTTATTTCAGTTGTAGATGTTTCAGTTGTTCCCCGATAGCTCAGTCGGTAGAGCGCCGGACTGTTAATCCGTAGGTCCCTGGTTCGAGCCCAGGTCGGGGAGCCAAAAGCTTCTGTCAAAAAGCCCAGTCGCATGACTGGGCTTTTTGCTTTGTGCGCTGACTTCATCGCTTCACGCAAGCCACACGACGGTCAGCGAGCGCACGCCCTGCGCGCCGCGAATCAGCACGCCTTCGATATCCGCCGTCGCCGACGGCCCCGTCACGAGTACCGCATAGCGCGCCGCTTTGAAATCGTCGCGTCGATACACCTGCTGCAAGCCCTCGACGAGTTGCGCCGGGTCGAGCAGCACGACGAGATGCTGCGACAGATAGCCGATCGCGTTCACGACGTACTCTTCTTCGCTGAACCACACCGAGCCCGTTTCAGCCACGCCGAAGCGCCCTCGCACGATGCCCACATCGACATCCTGAAGCGATGCCGGCACGGTATCGGATGAAAGCGGCCGCGTGCCGTCGACGCCCGGAACCGCCGATGCAATCACCTTCGCATCGGCAAAGCGTGTCGCGATCAGCGCGTTCACGTCTTCGAGACTGGCCGCTTCGACGCATGTGCCGCCCATCGCGGTGAGCGCGGTCGTAAAGCGCGCCTTCAGTTCGCCTTCCGGCGACGGGAACACGGGCACGTCCGGACGCGGACGCGATGGGGGCTGCGCCGCGCGGATCTTCGAGAGAAAAGCTTCGCGAGTCGTCATTTATCGAGCTTCCGGTTTTTCCTGTACCACTCGTGAAAAGTCTCGGCGGGCGCTTCGGGCAGATCGCGGCCGCGTCCCCAGATATTGAGCGGGTTGTAGAGCACGAAGTTGGGCAGGCGCTTCAACGCGCCGCCGAGCGATGCGACCGTCGCACGATAGAGCGTCGGGCTCGCGAGCAGGCGCCCCGCCATCTTCAGCACTTCCTGCTTCACGAACGGCACTTCGTGCTTCTCGGCGATGACCTCGCGCCACTTGTAGATCTGCTCGTGAATGTTCACCTTCACGGGACAGACATTCGTGCAACTGCCGTTCATCGTCGACGCGAACGGCAGCGCGCTATAGCGCTTCAAGTCGTGCGTCGGATTGATGATCGCGCCGATCGGACCGGAGTACGTCCCGCCATACGAAAGCCCGCCGCTTCTGCGATACACCGGACACGTATTCATGCACGCGCCGCAGCGGATGCATTTGAGCGAGTACCAGAAATCGTCCATCGCAAGGCGTTCTGAGCGGCCGTTATCGACGAGGATGAAGTGCATCTCCGTGCCCGGACGCGGCGCGCGAAAATGCGACGTGTACTGCGTGATCGGCGAGCCGAGCGCGCTTCTCGACAACATTCGAACGAACACGCCGAGATCGCTGATCGTCGGAATGATCTTTTCGATGCCGATCGACGCGATATGCAGCGGCGGCACGTTCGCCGAAAGATCCGCGTTGCCCTCGTTCGTGCACACGACGACCGTGCCCGTCTCCGCGACCGCGAAGTTGCAGCCCGTCATGCCCGCCGTCTTCTCGCGCACGAAATATGGCCGCGTGTTCATGCGCTGGCTTTCCGCGAGATAGTGGATGTCGCTGTTCCGCGGATCGGTGCCGATCGTCTTGCCGAACAGTTCGGCCACGTCCGCGCGCAGCTTGTGCACGGCCGGCACGACCATATGGCTCGGATCCTGATGATCGAGTTGCTGGATGCGCTCGCCGAGATCAGTTTCCATCACCGTGATGCCGCGCGGTTCGAGATAGTCGCGCATGTAGCACTCGTCGGTGAGCATCGACTTGCTCTTCACGAGCGACGTCATGCCGCGCTCGCTCATCAGCTTGAAGACGAGCGCGTTGTGCTCCTCGGCGTTCGCCGCGAAATGCACGACGACGCCGTTTTTCTCGGCCTGATCGACGAACTGCGCGATGTAATCGGCGAGATTGGACAGCGTGTGTTCCTTGATCGCCGATGCGAGATTGCGCATCGTCTCCCATTCGGGGATGCCGTGCGCCTGCGCGTCGCGCTTGCTGCGCAAGTCCCACAGACGCTTGTCGTGGAACGCGACGTGATCTGGCTTCTGCAGGAACGCGCCCGCCGCCTTCGCGTGATCGATACGAACGCTTTTGCTCATGCGCGCGCTCCGTTCAGAACCTGCGCGATGTGGATGAACTTCGCATCGGCTTTCATGCGCTCGGCGCAGCCTTGCTGATGCATGAGACACGACATGTCGCCCGACACGATGTACTCCGCGCCCGCGCCGACGTGATCGCGCACCTTGTCCTGACCCATCCGCACGGAGACGGCCTCTTCCGTCACCGAGAACGTGCCGCCGAATCCGCAGCATTCGTCGGGACGCGCGGGCGCGACGAACTCGATACCCCTCACCCGTTCGAGCAGCGTGCGCGGCTTCGAATACGGCGTTCCGGCCACTTCAGAATTCGACGTTTCGCGCAGATGCCGCACCGCGCTGCAACTGTTGTGCAGCCCGACCTTGTGCGGAAATTCGGCCCACGGAAACTCGCGCACCTTCAGCACGTCGTGCAGGAATTCGACGAGCTCGAACGTATTGCGCCGCACCTTCTGCACGGCGCTCGTCTGCTCGATCGCGGTGAAATGCTCGCGTACGTGATGCGTGCAACTCGCCGATGGCCCGACGACATAGTCGTAGTCGGCGAAATTGCGCGCGAACACGCGCTCGGCGCCGGCAGCCTCCTTGTGTGCGCCGCTATTGGCCATCGGCTGGCCGCAACAGGTCTGATCCTGCGGATAGTCGACGTCCACGCCCAGCCGTTCGAGCAGTTCGAGCGTGGCGATGCCGACTTGCGGATAAAAAGCGTCGATGAAACAGGGGACGAACAAGGCGACTTTCATGACGGGTTCGGCGATTTGGTAAGCTTGGTCTGACCAAGACTTTAATGAGATGCCTCTTTCGTGTCAAACTCGGGCATTCCCCGGCTTTCACCTCGCATTCACGTCGAACGATGACTTTCCAGCCCGTCCATGCGCATTCCTACGCCCGCGTGCGTCTCTCCGATGTCGTGTCGGGACAGATCCGGGAATTGATTTCGAACGGCACGCTGCTGCCGGGCCAGCGCCTGCCCGCCGAGCGCGATCTGGCGGAGCAGTTGAACGTGTCGCGTCCGTCGCTGCGGGAGGCGTTGATCCGTCTGGAGTCGGACGGATTCATCCGCGCGGCCGGGCGCGGCGGTTTTGTCGTATCGGATGTGACCGCGCCGCTCGTGTCGCATCCGCTCGCCGCCCTGCTCGAGCAACAGCCGAACGCGAGCGCCGACGTTCTCGAACTTCGCCACGGCCTCGAAACGCTCTCGACCGCCTACGCCGCCGAGCGCGCCACCGACGACGATCTGGCGCGCATCGCCGCTGCCTTCGACGCGCTGCAAAACGCCGTCGCCGAAAAAAGCACGCGCATCGCGGAGAGAGACGCGGCGTTCCATCTCGCCATCGCGGACGCGACGCACAACGTCGCGCTCACGCACGTCATGCACGGACTCAATGAACTGGTGCGCGAATCGATGCTCACGTCGCACCGTCTCGTCGATTACGACGACGAAGTCGAAGCGAACCTGATGACGCAGCATCGCGCGATCTTCGATGCGATCGTAGCGCGCGATCCGGCGCGGGCGCGGGAGTGCGCGGGCGCGCATCTCGATTACGTGCGCACGCTGTATCGCGATGTTCCCGCGAAGAAAAACCGCGCGGCCTGATCCAATCACATTACGAATCTGTAAGCCGCAAGAAAGTGATGATAGGACGTCGCCTACACGCATTTCGGACACGCACGGCTAACGCGGGCGGCGCATCCTCGCGATACTGAAACCGTCGAAAACAACATGCGAAGGAGGACAACATGCCTTATCTACTCGGATGGCTGCTCGGCGTGCCGGTCATCGTGCTGGTGATTCTGTATCTGATCTTTCATTGACCGCATGCGGGCACGAGATGCATCGAAGAGCCAAGGGCGTCGATACAATACGACGCCCTTTCTCTTTTCCGAAGGATGACGATGAACCGCTCCGTCCTCGCGCTCGCCGCATCGCTCGCACTTTTCTCCGGCGCCGGACTCGCGCACGCGGAGGAAATCGCGAGCGTCAACACCAACTTCCGCTTCACCGGATCGGACCGCGTGACCGTCGATGCGTACGACGATCCGCTCGTCCAGGGCGTCACCTGCTATGTGTCCCGCGCGCGCACGGGCGGCGTGAAAGGCACGCTGGGCATCGCCGAAGATCCGACCGAAGCGTCGATCGCGTGCCGCCAGGTCGGGCCGATCAAGATCGCCGAACCGCTCAAGCAGAAAACCGACGTGTTCTCGGCCGGCATGTCCTTCATCTTCAAGACGCTGCATGTGGTGCGCGTCGTCGATACGAAACGCAATACGCTCGTCTATCTGACTTACAGCGACCGCATCGCGACCGGCAGCCCGAAAAACAGCGTGACGGCGGTTCCGATGCCCGAGGGCACGACCATACCGGTGAAGTGACACGCAACTGTCCGGCCGGGCGCGAAGCAAAGTTGTAAACTGGGCGATTCCGCTTATCTCAGAATTGCTCGATCATGCACGCCGACCGTTTCCGCAACGCCGCACGCTAC
This sequence comes from Caballeronia sp. ATUFL_F2_KS9A, assembly GCF_023630765.1. Lineage (NCBI taxonomy): Bacteria > Pseudomonadati > Pseudomonadota > Betaproteobacteria > Burkholderiales > Burkholderiaceae > Caballeronia > Caballeronia sp. ATUFL_F2_KS9A. The sequence goes on from NZ_JALQEK010000010.1 coordinate 127,250, forward strand.
TGGCGCTCGCCGCTCGTGCCGGACGCGGACATGGTCACGGCCGAATACTACGATCACGAATTCTCGCCGCACTGGCATGACGCCTATACGGTGCCCGTGATCGAGGCCGGCGCGGAGTGCTTCGACTATCGCGGCGCGCATCACGTCGCCGAAGCCGGTTCGGTGCCGGTGATCAATCCCGGCGAAGTGCATACCGGCGCGCGGGCCGTCGATGCGGGCTGGCGCTATCGCGTGTTCTATCTGCCGGTGCCGTTCGTCGAAACTCTCGCGCGCGACCTGTCGGGGCGGCCGGAATCGTCGCCGTGGTTTCCGGATGAAATCATCCGCGATCCCGATCTCGCGCGGCGTTTGGAGATCGCGCATCGCCTGCTGGAAAACGGCGCCGACCCGCTCGCCGCGGAACTGGCGCTCGTCGATGCAGTGACGACGCTGCTCGGACGCCACGCGCTCGAACGTCCGCGCATCGCGCCGCTCGCCGCCGACGCGCACCGCGTCACGACGATGAAATCCCGCCTCGCCGAGGATCTCCTCGAACCCGTCACGCTCGCCGAACTCGCGCAGACGGTCGGTCTCTCGACCTTCCACGCCGCGCGCCTCTTCACGCGCGAAACCGGTCTCGCGCCGCATGCGTGGCGCAATCAGCTGCGGATCGTGCGCGCGCTGCCGGCGTTGCGCGCGGGCGCATCCGTGACGGATGTCGCGGCGGCGAGCGGTTTCACGGATCAGAGTCACTTCACGCGCCATTTCAAGCGCACGTTCGGCGTGCCGCCCGGCCGCTGGCGTTAGGCGGTCCGGCCTCGGGAAAGCGCAAGAACGTACAAGCATTCTCATCGACGTTTTGCGTATCCTCGCTTCCATAGGAGGAAATCTTGAAAGCAACACCTTTGCGCGAATTCGCCGCCGGCGCACGCGACACCATCCCGATGATGATCGGCGCCGCGCCCTTCGGCGTGATCTTCGGCACGCTCGTCACCGCAAGTCCGCTCACGCTCTGGCACGGCCAGTTGATGTCGCTCGTCGTGTTCGCGGGCGCGGCGCAGTTCATCGCGGTCGGCCTGATCGCGTCGCACGCGAGCTTCGCCGTCATTCTGGCGACGACGCTCGTCGTCAATCTGCGTCATGTGCTCTATTCCGCGACGCTCGCGCCGTATGTCGCGCATCTGCCGCGCCGCTGGCGCTGGGCGCTCGCGGGCATGCTCACCGACGAAGTTTTCGCCGTCGCCTACGCGCACTATCAGAAGCGCGCGCCGGGCGAGATCGGGCCGCACTACTTCTTCGGCTCCGGCGTCGCGATGTATCTGAACTGGCAGTTGTGGACGCTCCTCGGCCTCCTGTTCGGCGCCGCGTTTCCCGGACTGAAATCGCTCGGGCTCGACTTCGCGATGGTCGCGACGTTCATCGCGATCATCGTGCCGCAGCTCGTCGCCGTGCGCTTCGTCGCGGCGGCGCTCGCATCGGGCGTGCTGTCCTTCGCGTGGCAAGACTGGCCGTACAAGCTCGGCCTGCTCGCGGCGGTGTTCGTCGGCGTGGCCGTCGGCATGGTGCTCACGCTGATGGAAAACCGTCCGCAAGCGAAGGGCCACGCGAAACATCGTCTGAAGAACGCGAAGGAGCGCACGCAATGAACTACGTCACGCTGATCTTCGGCATGGCGGCCGTTACGTTCGCGATCCGCGCCGCCGTGTTCGTGCTGGGCGAACGCCTGCCCTTTCCGCCGATCGTCCGCACCGCGCTTTCGTTCGTGCCGGTGACGGTGCTCACCGCGATCATCGTGCCGATGACCGTCTCGCCGCACGGCAACGGCGCGGAAATCACCTGGCGCAATCCGCAGCTCGTGGCTGCGATCGTCGCGATCATCGTTTGCGCGTTCACGAAACGGCCGCTTTTGACGATTGCCGTGTCGCTCGCGGTGTTTTTCGCGTGGCAGTTCGCCGTGCTGCGCTAAACGTTTTCTCTCCATCAGCCGTTAAACGGCTTTCAAAGAGCATCGAAGAATCCTCAAGTTCCCGAAGCGCGCGCCGATAACAGAAACGAATGGACTCCGCCTGAGACGCGGCGCCGACAGCTTTTCCCGCCTTCGGAGATCGAAGGCGGAACCGGGAACCAACATGCGTCAAATCACCTTATCGTTACGCGACGAGACCATCGCTTCGCTGCAGCGCGATTTCGAAGCGTTCACGCGTCTGTCGCTGAAGCTGGATCCGCAATTCGTCACGCCTTCGTTCGAGGACTTCCTGCGCGCGAAGCTCCTGGACAACAACACGCCGCTCACCGAGCAGGCGGTGCAGCGCATGCTCACGCACGGCCAGTACGCGTGGGCGAAGCGCGCGCTCGACAAGGAGTTTCCGGACGTCGTCGAGATCCTGATCCGGCAGGCAGCCGAGCACGGCTTCGCGTTCGCGATCCGCGCGGACTGGACCGCCGAGGATCTCGTCAAGGCATCGCGCGCGTGGGCGACGGCGATCGTCACCGAAGCGGACGGCGACGTATCGCAAGTCGACATGCTCGCCTCGCAGATCAAATCGGCGGCGGCGGATATTCGCGAAGTCGAGGAAAAGATGCAGACGCCCGCATGGCGTCTCGCCGATTCGCTACGTCAGCGCGTGTATGAAACCAAAATTTCGGTGGAGACGAGCATCGGTTCGACCGCGCGCGAGAAGCTCGGCGAACTGCGCTGCCTGCTGCGGCTCGGCATCTTCTATGGCTCGATCCAGAAGCAGGAAGCGCAGCAAGTGCTGGAATATCTGCGCTCGCTGCGGCCCGAGCTTTTCGTCGAAGAGCCTTACGACGGCTACACACGCTTCGCAGCATGGCTGCGCAGCATCTTCTCGCCGTCGCCGCGCGCGCCGCGTGCATCGCGCGCGCAGCGCTGAGATTCAGGTCAGTCCCACATTCCCTTTAGGCGCGCCGCGATATCGATCTTCGCTTTCGCGGCCGCAGCCAGCCCCGCCGCCGTCGGCGCAGCGGGCGCGATGACGGGCGGCCACGCGGCCGCTTCGAAGTTCTGCATCAGATGCGGCGGAATGAAACGCGTGCGCTGCGCCCATACGTGACGGTCGCCGAGATGCGTCTGGTTGTACACGTAGAAGCGCTGCGGCGTGATGATGTGCAGGTCTTCCTTCGCGCGCGTCATCGCGACGTATAACAGCCGCCGTTCCTCGTCGAGTTCTTCGTCGCTGCCCGTGCCGAGATCGGACGGAATGCAGCCGTCGACGCCGTTCAGCACGAACACGTTGCGCCATTCCTGGCCCTTCGCCGAATGGATCGTCGAGAGAATCAGATAGTCTTCGTCGAGCAGCGGCACGCCGGATTCGTCGCTGGTCGCGTCGGGCGGATCGAGCGTCAGTTCGGTGAGAAAGCGCTCGCGCGTGGGATACGTCGCCGCGATGCTTTCCATCTGCAACACGTCGCCGATGCGGATCGCCGCGTCCTCGTGATTGCGTTCCAGATGCGGCTCGTACCAACGCCGGATCATTTCGAACTCGGCGGGCCAGCCGGAGTCGCGGCCGCAGAGCTTCGCCATCAGGCCGACGAAACGCGGCCAGTCCTCCGACGCGCGCGCGGGCGCCTGAAACGCGGCGATCGCATTCGACGCCACCGCGTCCGGCGCGCTCACGCTGTCGAGCAGGCGCCCGGCGATCGCCGGTCCGACGCCCGGCAACAACTGCGCGACGCGAAAGCCCGCGACGCGATCGCGCGGATTCTCGGCCCAGCGCAACACCGCGAGCACGTCCTTGACATGAACGGAATCGAGAAACTTCAGTCCGCCGAACTTCACGAACGGAATGTTCCGGCGCGTCAATTCGATTTCGAGCGCCGCGCTGTGATGCGCGGCACGAAACAGCACCGCCTGCGCCTTGAGCTTCATGCCGCCTTCGCGCGCTTCGAGCACTTTTTCGACGACATAGCGCGCCTGATCGGCTTCATCGGCGACGGCAACGACGCGCGGCTTTTGCGCCGATGCCTTGTCGGTCCACAGATTCTTCGTGTAGCGCTCGGTCGCGAGGCCGATCACCGCGTTCGACGCTTCGAGAATCGGCAAGGTCGAACGATAGTTGCGGTCGAGCGTGACGGTCGCGGCGGGCGGATCGAAGTGGCCGGGAAAATCGAGGATGTTGCGCACCGTCGCGCCGCGAAACGAGTAGATGGATTGGGCATCGTCGCCGACGACGGTAAGGCCGCGCCCGTCCGGTTTCATCGCGAGAAGAATGGATGCCTGCAGACGGTTCGTGTCCTGATATTCGTCGACGAGAACGTGATCGAAGCGGCTCGCGAGATCGGCGGCAATCGACGGCTCCGCCGCGAGATGCGACCAGTAGAGCAGCAGATCGTCGTAATCGAGCACGCTTTGCGCCTGTTTCGCGCTGACGTACGCGGCGAAGAGGCGCTTCAGGTCCGCTTCCCACTCGCGGCACCACGGATACGACTGATCGAGCACGGTCGCCAGGGACGCGCCGGTGTTGACGACGCGCGAGTAGATCGCGAAGCACGTCGATTTGGCGGGAAAGCGCTTTTCCTTCGACGACAAACCGAGCTCGTGCCGCACGAGGTTCATGAGATCGGCCGAATCCTCGCGATCGTTGATGGTGAACGACGGCGCGAGCCCGACGAGATCGGCGTAATCGCGCAACAGCCGCGCGCCGACGCTATGGAACGTGCCCGACCACGACAAACCCTGCGCGATTGCGCTTCTCGTGCCGAGCGCGTTCATTGCGATGCGCGACACCCGCCGCGTCATTTCGAGCGCCGCGCGGCGCGAAAACGTGAGCAGCAGGATGCGATGCGGATCCGCGCCTTTCACCAGCAGATGCGCGACGCGATGCGCGAGCGTGTTGGTCTTGCCCGATCCCGCGCCCGCGATGACGAGCAGCGGCCCGCCCGCGCGCCCCGGTTCGTCGACGCCGAATTCGACGGCCTGACGCTGCGCCTCGTTGAGCTTCGCGAGATAGTCGGCGACCTGTTTCGTGGTGGATTCGTCGGCGGTGTCGGGGAGCGTGAGCACGGGAGAAAGGCGGCGGGAAATGAGTGACGCACACTGTATATCCATACAACCCGCACGCGCAAGCCTTTGGCTCGACAAGGGTTTTGGCCCCAAATGCAACGAGCCCGGCTCGCACGGAACCGGGCTCGCATCGCTGCAAAAGATTTGCGTCAGTCGGCCTTCTTCGCGTTCTTGAGCTTCGCTTCGGCGGCGGCTTCATTGGCGTCCGATTGCGCCTCGGTCTTTTGCTTGTCGGCCTTGGCTTGCGCGACGGCCGCCTTCTTGTCGGCCTTGCTCTGTTCCTTCGCGGCCTTTTGATCGGCGGCAGTCGGCGTATCCGACGCCGTTTGTGCGAACGATGCCACGCTCGCGCTCGCGAACGTCCCCGCGATCAGCGCGGCCAGCAGTGCATGAGTTTTTCGATTCATGGTCTTCTCCCTTGTTCGATGCCGCGAGCCGCGCCAAACGCGAGCTCGCGGCGATTCCCGGTTCGCCCGCTTAATGCTGCAAGCCGGTGTCCTTCGGTGCGTTCGGCTCGGTCGCGTTCAATTCGGCCTTGGCGGCGTCCTTGTCCGCCTTGCGATTGATCTTCGCGTTCTTCACCTCTTCCTTGTACTGCGCCTTGGCCTGCTCGGTTTGCGCCTTCAATTCGGCCTTCGACGCCTTCTTCGACGCGCTGTATTCGGCGTTCGCCTTCGCATTGGCATTGCGGCGCTCGACGAGCGGATCGGTCGGCGCGGGCGCGACGAGGTTCTGCGGCGGCGGCGTCATCGGCTGTTGGGCTTGCATCGGCTGCACTTGCGCTTGCGTTTGAGTCTGCACCGGTGCGGACTGGGTCGCGGTTTGCGCATAAGCGCCCGAAGCGGCGAAAGTGGCGAAAGTGGCGATGGCGGAGCCGATAAAAAGGATTCGTGCGCGAGTCATGAGCTAGTCCTCTCTTTAGTTGGCGTCGGCGGCGCTCTTACGACGATGAAACGAGCGATCCGCGCGACTTTTGTCGATTGGAAAGATGACCGAAGCTGCATCGATCAAATGGTCGGACCGGCGGTCAATCGGGCAAGTTCGCGAAAATCAGTCACTGTTACCGACGGTTTCATCTGGCTACATTTGCCAACGAGCGCGCTTGAGTGGGGATTACCGGTCCTCGCGATCCCTGAGCACGGCGCATGCCCGGCCACATCGTCGGTATCTCGCTCTTCCCAGCAGCCGCAGAGCGGGTTTCATCCGTTGAAGCTCGACGCGCAAGTTGCGACCACGGGCGAGAAACAGACGGTGGGCCGCATAACAGCAGGTAACGGCCCCGACGCTAACAAGACAATCAACAGGGCAACGATGTGACAATCGGTGACAGTTCATGGCACCGATATTGAACTATCGCACGGTACGATGATAATCATTAGTCCTGCCACTTAAATCGAGGCAGGCGCAACCTGACTGTCGGTCAGGCCGATAGAAAGGCTTCGCGTTCCTGTCCCGGTCTGAACGTCAGTGCGAACCCGATTTCCTTTGGATTTTCTGAATAAGAATCGAGATGGCAACATCAGCAACTGCTGCAAGACCCGCTTCGGCGCCGCAACCTGCGTCTGCACCCCAGCCCGCTTCAGGTGGCCAACGCAGTGCGCCTGCAGTCCCTCGTAACGCACCGCAAGCGACGCCGCCCGACACAAAGGTCAAGAAGTTGTCGTTTGCCTTCCCGTTCCTGAAGAAGGGGCAGAGGGATACGGATGCGGCAGTCAGGTTCACCGACGAACACGAGATTTACCAACTGCTCTCGGAGAAGGAACCCGGCGGAACCTTCTTGGTGAGTAAGAAAGGCTTTTGGCACGGCGGTATCCACATCACCGACAGCGGCGCGGGCAGCAAGCTGGATTTGAAGCAAGGCGTGCGATGCATTGCAGATGGCCACGTCATTGCATACCGGGTGGACCGGACTTATCCGGTGAGCCAACTCGGAAACGTGCAAGCGCCCTATAGCACCGGATTCGCTTTGGTTCGCCATTCGATGGAGTTCCCGAAAGGCACGAAGCTGACTTTCTATAGCCTGTACATGCATCTGCAAGCGTACGAGGAGTATGAGCGCGATACGGGCAAGGCCAAACCGGCGTATCTATCTGCGCTTGCTCAGTACAAAGTCACGTCCTATGCGCGGGACAAGGCAGCTCCGAGCCGAACCGGTCAGGCGCCAGATGCTAGTCAGCAAGGTTTGAGAATCCGCAGCGCTCCGAAGACGGGCCGTGGAGCAAGTCCGGCGCTTGGCATTCTGCCCCAAGGTGCGTCTGTGAGTATTGGCGAGCGGCAACATGGCTGGGGCAAGATCACGGACGCGCATGGTGCGCAACCGTACGCGGCCCAGGTGGGCGATGCTCCGCCCACCACAGTAGTGGGCGGTTGGATATTTCTAGGTAGCGAGAACGGTGGTCCGGTGGTGCAGGAAATCCTGCCTGACGATGCCTTCGATCGCGTCATGGTTACGTTGTTGGCCGGTGGAGCAGACGACGCGAATGCGCAGGGCATCGCCGTGAAAGCGGGCGAATTGATAGGTCATCTTGGCCGCTTTGATTCATTGAATGCGAATCCGCCGTCCGCCACGAAAATGGCGCACATCGAGGTGTTCTGTGACGACAGCGTCAAATCGTTCATTGAGCAAAGCAGGACGTGGGTCGCGTCCCACAGCGCGCATCCCGACGAGTGGAAGCGGCTGGGGCTTTCTTCCGAGCCGACGCTATTGCGTATCGCGGAGGGGACTAAGCTCTATCGCAACGCGGAGCAGGCGGGTAGTGAACCGCCGGTGACGGGCGTGGTGCAGCGGTGGTCACTGGCCGAACTGGCGCGGGATACGAACAAGCGACACGCTGAAGCGACGGCGGATCGCAACGGACGAAAGATGAACTGGTGGCGCGTTGGCAGCGCGGATCAGCGAGGACAAGCGATCGAGGGATGGGTGCGTGAAGAGCAGTTCGCGGGCGGAACTGTGACGCGAGAGTTCGCCCAGAAATGGGTGGACTTCGCTTGTATCGACGGGGCACAAGATCCGGCTCACACCATGTTCTCGAGGACCAAGGCGTGGGTGGACTTTGCCAGTCATACCGGTGCTGCAGATGCGAAGGCCTTGAGCAAGTTGAGTCCCATGATGCAGGCGGTGTACCGAAAGCTGTTTCCGCAAGGCGATGGCAGCCGTGCTGCAGACGACTTGTGCTTAGCCTATGCAGGTGAGTCAGGCCACTATCCATGGCTGATGCAAGCGGCATCCCGATTGATTGTGAAGCATGAAAGCGAGTGGACAAATCCGCAGAAGTGGCGACAGCTCTACACGGAAATCGAGAACGCCACGCCGAACCCCCAGTACAAAGAAGAGCAGAAGCGTATCGAGAAGCTCGTGTGGTGGGATGAGGTGAAGGCGAAGGTTCCGGGATTTCCTCAGGCGGATGTGTTTCATCTGCATCCTGTGGGATTGGTGGGGAATTTTCGGACCAAATTCCAATTCACACTGGAAATGATGCAACGCGTATTTCCTCTCGCCCAAGCAAATGTCCTTCAAGAGTTGATCGACGAGTTGAACGCGCACCTCGAGGTGTATGCCTTGGACACCCCATCCAGAAGAGCTCATTTCTTCGCTCAGGTGATGCAGGAAACAGGGAAATCGATGACAGTCGAAGAAGGTTTCGTCTGGAAAGCAAGCGCACTAGTTGCAAGCTTCTCGTATTTCCGCAGAAACCCTCAACAGGCGACGACGCACGGGTACCAGACTAACAGACCGATTAAAGCGGACGGCTTGCCGATGAATCAAGTTGATTTTGAAGCAATTGCAAACGGCGCATATGGCGGGCGCGCGGAACTCGGGAATGGCGACTTCGAGAGCGGAGACGGTTGGAAATACCGAGGACGCGGAATGAAACAACTGACAGGCCGCGCCAATTACCGATCTTTTACACGCTGGAATCAGGCGCATCAGGACGAATGGCCGGAAGACCGCGTTGATTATGAGGACAGCCCCGATCTATTGTGCCAACCGAAATACGCTGCGAGGTCCGCCGCGTATTTTTGGGTGGCAAATGGGTTGCCAGCGATTGCCGATCGAGGAACGACCGCAACGCAGGTAAATGAGATTACCGCTATTGTGAATCGCAATACCAACAGCTATGCTGCGCGTGTGGCGAACTTTGAACAGATTTGGATTCGAGGGGATTTCAACTAAATGCTGCGATCATTGAATTCTTGCTGCGTTTTCGCGATTTTAGCGATGCCAGTTGTTGCATCTGCCGAGGCGCGAACGGAGCAGACGCTCTGTCACGCTTTTGAGGAAATTTATTTCAGTTGTCAAATGGACAAAAAAATCGTATCGATCTGTGCGTCAGGAAACATCTCCCCCGATAATGGTTACGTCCAATATCGTTACGGTACTGTGAACCAGCTTGACCTGCAGTATCCGGATGTGCCGCTTTCGCCCAGACATCGTATTGCGATCAGCGATACTTCTGGAGGGAACGCGCAATATACTCATGTAAAATTCAGACAAAGTGGTTTTGACTATGTCTTGTATCAGGGCTTTCCAAGCGGACTGTACGTAAAGAAAAATGGAAGGACCGTTTTTAACAAGACCTGCCAACCAGGTGAATTTCAGAAACTGAATCAGCGCGCCTATAGAGGTATAGAAACCGTAGCTCCCCAAGATGGCGTCGATCAATGATTTGACGTTGTCCAAGACCCGGTGGCGCAAGCGCGGGCGAGAACAGCAGCAAAGCGCTGGTTTTTACGGCGTCGACCTCGATAGTGTGCAGGATGGGTTCGCCGCTGCACATGGCAATGAACCGAACGTATAGGGAGCCGAGGCATAGTCCCGCGGTGTCGAGCACGGCGCATGCCCGGCGTGGTTTATCATTGAGCCCTTCCCGCATTCCCGCGTTGCCCGCCTCATGCCGCCACTCCAATTCACCCTCACGGGCGACTTCATCGAACTCCACAATCTGCTCAAGCTGATGGGCCTCGCGGACAGCGGCGGCTCGGCGAAGGCACGCGTCGCCATGGGCGATGTCACCGTCGACGGCCAGGTGGAACTGCGCAAGACCTGCAAGATCCGCGCGGGTCAGCGAGTGAAGCTCGACGGCCAGACGATTTACGTGCGCGCGCCCGCTTAAGCGCGCGGCGATTTGCGCGCACACGCCGCGCAATTGCGAAAATCCGGGCATAAGCAAACGCGTCATCGACATGCCGCACGCGACGCAATAAGCTGACGGTCTGTTCTTTCGTTCTGGTTTCAGCGTCGGTTCCCGTCAGCGCGTTTGCGCTTCGATTCTTGCCCCCTCGCGTTCCAGTCCGGCCGCACTCATTGCGGCCTTTTCGTTTCGATCCGATCAACATGCAACCGCCAGTCACGCGCGCCGCGCGCGCGCATCAAGGACCGCCGAGCCTCTCGCGTCACGCCGTCGACACGGCGCGTCTCGCCGCGCCGCTTGCCATCGCGCAGCTCTCGCAGATGGCGATGGGCGTCACCGACACCATCCTGCTCGGCTCGCTCGGCCCCGATGCCCTCGCCGCGGGCGGCCTCGGCGCGAATCTCTTTTTCGTCGTCGTGACGCTCCTGCAGGGCGTGCTGACGTCCGTTTCCGTGTCGGTGGCGCATGCGCGCGGCGCGAACGCCGATCATCGCGTGCCAGGCATCTACTGGACCGGGTTCGTGCTCTCCTTGCTGCTCGCCGTGCCCGCGTTCGTGCTGCTGAGCTACGCCGAACCGATCCTGCTCGCGTTCCACGAACCCGCGACGCTCGCGAAGAACGTCGGCGAATACTGCGCGGTGCTGCGCTGGGGGACACCCGGCAGTCTGATCGGCGTCGGGATGATGCGCGCGTTTCTGCCCGCCATCGGCGCGGCGCGCAGGCTCTTGTGGATCTCCATCGGCGGCGTGTTCGTCAACGGCTTTCTCAACTACGGCCTGATCCACGGCGCGTACGGCCTGCCGCGCGAAGGCTTCCTCGGCTCGGCGGCGGCGACGACGATCACCGTATGGGGCATCGCGATCGCGCTCGTCGCGGTGCTGCATCTGCGGCCGCGCTACCGGCATTTCGTCGCGCGCGCGCGCCCGCGCCTGCCGCTGATGGGCGAACTGTTCAGCATCGGCTGGCCCGTCGCGATCACCTACGGGGTCGAATCGACGCTCTTTCTCGCCACCGGCATGATGGTCGGCCTGCTCGGCGAAGCGCCGCTCGCCGCGCATCAGATCGCGCTCAACGTCGCGTCGGTCGCGTTCATGGTGCCGCTGGCGATCGGCCAGGCGGCGAACGTGCGCGTCGGCTACTGGGTCGGCGCGGGCGTGCCTGTCGCCGCGCGTCACGCGGGCTTCGTCGCGCTCGCGCTCGGCGTCGGCTTCATGATGTGCTCCGGGCTCGTGCTGATCGCCGTGCCGCGCGCGATCGTCGGGCTGTATCTGCATCTCGACGATCCCGCCAACGCGCATACCGTCGCGCTCGCGGCGTCGCTGCTCGGCGTCGCGGCGGTGTTCCAGATCGTCGACGGCATGCAGACGGTCGGCTCCGGCTGCCTGCGCGGCCTGAAGGACACGCGCATTCCGATGCTCGCCGCCGCGTTCGGCTACTGGGGCGTCGGCTTTCCGACCGGCTATGTGCTCGCGTTCCACTTCGAACTCGGCGCGAAGGGCCTGTGGTGGGGCCTCGCGGCCGGGCTCGCGAGCGTCGCCGTGCTGATGACGCTGCGCTTCCATCGCATCAGCCGGCGCTTCATCGAAACCGGCATCACGCCACGGCCGGACGACGCCGGCGCCGCGAGCGCCGCGCCGCACGGTCACGTCTGATAAGCACACGATCCGCGCGCCGATTTGCATAGCACGAATGCTTGGTTGGGCCGCGCGGCGCGCATTGCTACGATGAACCCGTCTCCTCCTTGAGACATCTGTGACAGGGGTTGTAGGCCCGCTCTAGCCAGCGGGCTTTTTTTCGTCCGTACGCCACCGCCCAGTGCAACGTTCGGCGCTTTCCCGATTTCCCATAGAATAATTTCGAGATCCGGCGCGAGTACGCTCCTTGCTACTTTCGTGCTGAAGACCGAAAACGCGAAAACGTCGCCGAGCGCTTCACGAGCGGCGACCAGAACGGGGAATCGAAGTGTCGGAAAACCGGGGATTGCGGGAAATCGCGCGCCGCGACGCGCGCGCACGAACATTCGGCGCCGCCGTGCGCAACATCGCCGTCATCGTGACGATGACGACGCTCGTCGCCGCTTGCGAGACGCGCCCGCCCGCGACGGCGTTCGACCGGCCGGAGAGCCACGCGCTGGCATCGACGGAAACGACGCCCCTCGCGACCGCCCTCGCGCCGCTGCAAAAACGGCATCCGGACGAGTCGGCGGTGCGCCTGCTGCCGACCGGCACCGACGCGCTGCAGGCGCGCATCGCACTCGCGCGCGCGGCGACGAAGACGCTCGACATGCAGTACTACATCGCCAACGAGGACAACACCGGCAAGCTGCTGCTCGGCGCGGCGCTGTATGCGGCGGATCGCGGCGTGCGCGTGCGCATGCTCGTCGACGATCTGAACTTCAAGGACATCGACCAGATCATGGCGGCGCTCAATTCGCACGACAAGATCGAGATTCGCGTGTTCAACCCGTACGGCAGCGCGCAACGCAGCTTCTCCGAGCGCACGCAGAATTTCTTCACAAATCTCAGTCACTTCACGCGCCGCATGCACAACAAGGCGATGATCGCGGACAACCAGATCGCGATCGTCGGCGGCCGCAATCTCGGCGACGAGTACTTCAGCGCGAGCCCGACCTTGCAGTTTCGCGATCTCGACGTCTTCGCCGCCGGTCCGGTCACGCAAGAAATATCCGCGAGCTTCGACGATTACTGGAACAGTTCGCTCGCGTACCCGCTGCGCGCGCTCAACAAGCAGAAGTTCGACGCCCGCGAACTCGACAAGACCCGCGACGACTTGCGCAAGCACTGGCGCGAGCAGGCCGATCCGCTGAACGCGAAGCCGCTCAATGCGACGCCGCTCGCGCAGCAGATCGCGCGCGAGGAAATGGGCCTCGTGTGGGCGCCGACGGAGTTCCGGGTCGATTCGCCATCGAAGATCGAGCATCCGAGCGACGACTACAAAAGCCCGCCGATGGAGCGCCTCGTCGCTCTGCTGAAGGACGCGCAGAGCGAATTCCTGATCCTGTCGCCCTACTTCGTGCCGCACGACGCGGGCGTGAAGGCGCTCGCCGGTCTGACGAAGCGCCGCGTGCGCGTCGCGGTGCTGACGAATTCGCTCGCCGCGACCGATGCCGTCGCCGTGCAGGCGGGCTACGCGCCGTATCGCATTCCGATGCTGCAAAGCGGCGTCGAACTGTACGAGTTCAAGCCGATTCAGGTCGAAGGCGAAAGCAGTCCGCGCGCGGGTCTCTTCGGCTCTCAGTCGCGCGCGAGCCTGCACGCGAAGGCCTATGTGATCGATCGGAGTATCCTCGTGATCGGCTCGATGAATCTCGATCCGCGTTCGGCGAAGCTCAATACCGAGCTCGCGCTCGTGATCCACAGCAAGCCGATCGCCGAGGAAGCCGCGAAACTCTTCGAGAACGGCATTTCGCCGAAGGTGAGCTGGCAGGTGCAACTGGCGAGCGCGGCGGTGACGGAGGAGCTTCGGCGCACGGGCGCACCGCAGTCGGGCCTCGTCTGGATCACCGAGGAAAACGGCAGTCTCGTCACCTACAATTTCGATCCCGAGGCAGGTCTTTATCGCAATGCGATGACGGGCCTCTTCATGATGCTGCCCGTCGACAAGCAGCTTTGATCCAACTTCGTAAGGAAACTCACGCCATGTCACACGATGCGAAGGGCGACGTACGGATGGAGAAGGACACGTTCGGCGAGATCGCCGTGCCGAACGACAAGCTCTGGGGCGCGCAGACGCAGCGCTCGCTGCAAAACTTCAAGATTTCGACGGAAAAGCAGTCGCCCGAGCTGATCACCGCGCTCGCGATCATCAAGCACGCCGCCGCGGAAGTGAACGAAGGCCTGAAGGTGCTCGACTCGAAGAAGGCGAAGGCGATCGTTCAGGCGGCCGAGGAAATCATCGACGGCAAGCATCCCGACGAATTTCCGCTCGCCGTCTGGCAAACCGGCTCGGGCACGCAGACCAACATGAATCTGAACGAGGTGATCGCCAATCGCGCGAGCGAAATCATGGGCGGTCCGCGCGGCGAGGAGCGCCTCGTGCATCCGAACGACGATGTGAATCGCGGCCAGTCGTCGAACGACGTGTTTCCGACCGCGATGCACGTCGCTGCGGCCGTGGCGATCAAGAAGCATCTGCTGCCGTCGCTGAAAACGTTGCGCGATACGCTCGACAAGAAGGCGAAGGCGTTCGACAAGATCGTGAAGATCGGCCGTACGCACTTGCAGGACGCGACGCCGCTCACGCTCGGGCAGGAGTTTTCGGGATACGTCGCGCAGCTCGATCAGAGCATGAAGCACGTCGAGGCGACTTTGCCGCATCTGTATCAGCTCGCGCAGGGCGGCACGGCGGTCGGCACGGGGCTGAACGCGCATCCGGAATTCGCGGTGAAGGTCGCGCAGGCGATCGGCAAGCTCACCGGCCTGCCGTTCGAGACTGCGCCGAACAAGTTCGAGGTGATGGCCGCCGCCGATGCGCTCGTCGCCGCGCACGGCGCGCTGAAGACGGTCGCGGCGAGCCTGATGAAGATCGCCAACGACATCCGCTGGCTGGCGAGCGGACCGCGTTGCGGGTTGGGCGAGCTGTCGATCCCGGAGAACGAGCCGGGCAGCTCGATCATGCCGGGCAAGGTGAACCCGACGCAATCCGAAGCCGTCACGATGCTCTGCTGCCAGGTCTTCGGCAACGATGTCGCGGTGAACTTCGGCGGCGCGAGCGGCAACTTCGAGCTGAACGTGTTCCGGCCGATGATCGCGCACAACGTGCTGCAATCGGTCCGCCTGCTCGCGGACGGCGCGCAGAGCTTCAACGATAACTGCGCGGTGGGCATCGAGCCGAACGAGAAGCGCATCGACAGTCTGCTGAACGAATCGCTGATGCTCGTGACGGCGCTGAATCCGCATATCGGCTATGACAAGGCCGCGCAGATCGCGAAAAAGGCGCACAAGGAAGGCACGACGCTGAAGGCCGCCGCGCTCGCGCTCGGTCACGTGACCGAGCAGCAGTTCGATGAATGGGTCAAGCCGGAGGAAATGGTGGGAAAAAGGTAAGCGCGTTCTTGCCCGAAGAGCGGCGGGTTACACCTTCCCCGCTGCCACCTCTTCCGGCTTCAGCTCGACGATTGCATCGAGCGCGTCCTTCACGTCCATCGCGTATTTCGCGAGGCGCTTTTCCTCTTCCGTTTCCGGCACGAACGCAGGCACGGGCGTCGGCTGGCCTTTTTCATCGACGGCGACGAAAACCATCAGGCAATCGGTCGTCTGCTCAAGCTCGCCGACTTTCGGGTCGCCCGCATGCACGGAAATGTGGATGTGCATGCTGGTGCGCCCCGTCGTCACGACGCGCGCGCGCAACTCGACCAGATTGCTGACGAGAATCGGCCGCCGAAAACGGATGTTGCCGACGCTCACCGTGACCGCATAGCGCCCGGACCACATCGCGGCGCAGGCGTAGGCGGTTTCGTCGATCCATTTCATCAGCGCGCCGCCGTGCACCTTGCCGCCGAAATTCACCGAAGTCGGCTCGGCGAGAAAGCGGAAAGTGGTTTCCGCACGGCTTTTCGGGACGGCTGGAATGGGGGATGAGGTCGGCGTATTCATGGGAAGCCCGTCTGATGCGGAAAATGAATGCCGATTATAGGGTCGGCAATATTCAATCGTGGACGGTGATGCCCTGATCGATCGTGCCGTACATCGTGATGCTGCCGCCGCTGCCCGCCGCTGACGACGGCGCGCCCGCGCAGCCCGCGCAGAGCACGAGAACGCCTATAGCGCTCGCGAGAATGAATCTGGCCACGGAATTCTCCCCTGCTGCCTCGAAATGCCAGCGGTCATTCTAGCGCCGCGCCTCGCGCATCGACATTTCGGCGCACGGTGAAACATCGGTTGCGCGATCGCGCTAGAGTGGACGCATCGACTACTTCGCCCGATACGGAAATCGCCATGAACCCCGCTTTCGACGACGCCGATTCCCGCGCGCGCCATTTTCCCGGCCTGTCGCGCATCGGCGCGCTGATCGCGGATCCGGGCCGCGCCGCCATGCTCTGGTCGCTGATGGACGGCACCGCGCGCCCCGCCGGCGAACTGACGATGATCGCGGGGCTGTCGCCATCGGCGGCAAGCGGGCATCTCGCGCGGCTGACCGAAGGCGGACTGCTCGCGCTCGAAGTGAGCGGACGGCATCGGTACTACCGGATCGCGACGGCGGATATCGCCGCGGCCATCGAAGCGCTCGCCAATCTCGCGCGGGCGAGCGCGCCGCAGCGCGCGCCGGAACGGCCGCCTTCCGCCGTGCCTGTCGAAATGCGTTTCGCGCGCACCTGCTACGACCATCTGGCGGGCGAACTCGCCGTGCAGCTCTTCGAGCGGATGATCGCGCGCAACTGGCTCGCCGCCGCCGATCGTCACGACGCCGCGCACGGCCCCGCCGCGCTCGACGCCACGCCCGAAGGCGCGCAGGCGTTCGCCGAACTCGGCATCGATCTGAAGGCGCAGCGCGCGCGGCGGCGACGGTTCGCGTGCACCTGCATCGACTGGAGCGAGCGCCGGCCGCATCTGGGCGGCGCGCTCGGCGCGGCGTTTCTCGACGCGTGCGAGTCGCACGGCTGGATCGAGCGCACGGCGAAACGCCGCGTCCTGCGCGTGACGCCCGCGGGGCATCGGCATTTCGAAGGCTTCCTGTCCGCGCGATAAAGCTTTGTTACGCGCGCCTGCGAGCCGTTACAAACGGCATCGTACGGATACAGGCGCCGGCGATACATTGATCCGACAGGTCTCGCGAACTCAGTGCGCCGAACGGAACGCACGCGCGGCCGCCGGAGAACGTAATGAAGATCAAGATCGCCGCTTTGTGCGTGCTTTTGTCGGCATCGGGGCTTAACGCGTTTGCGCAAACCGGACAAGGCGATCCGCCCGGACGCATCGCGCGGCTCAACTACATGGCGGGCACGGTGACGACCGAGCCAGCGGGCGCATCCGACTGGTCCTACGCGCAGATCAATCGTCCGCTGACGACGGGCGATCAACTCTGGAACGACGAGAACGCGCGCTCCGAACTGCATATCGGTTCGACGGCGGTGCGGCTCGGGTCATCGACGGCGCTGTCCGTCCTCGCGCTCGACGACGACACCGCGCAACTCAAGATCGCCCAGGGCACGCTGTCGACGCGCGTGCGCGAACTCCCGCCCGGCACGACCTACGAGATCGATACGCCGAACACCGCGCTCGCGATCACGACGCCCGGCGAGATGCGAGTCGAAGTCGCGCCCGATGGCCGCGCGACGACCGTGACGGTGCGAAGCGGCGGCGTGACCGCGTACGGCGACGGTGGCTCCGTGCAACTCGCGGGCGGGCAGCAGATGACGTTCGAGGGCACGAATCTGCAGCAGGCATCGGCGAATGCGGCGCCCGCGCCCGACGCGTTCGATCAATGGGCCGCCGGGCGCGACGCATCCGAAGATCGCTCGATTTCGGCGCGATATGTATCGCGCGACGTGCCCGGTTATCAGGATCTCGACGCCAACGGAACGTGGCGCAACGATCCGTCGTACGGGCCGGTCTGGACGCCGACCGCCGTGTCCGCCGGCTGGGCGCCGTATCGTCAGGGACATTGGGCCTGGCAGGATCCGTGGGGATGGACATGGATCGACGACGCGCCGTGGGGCTTCGCGCCGTATCACTATGGCCGCTGGGCGTATATCGGATCGCGATGGGCGTGGGTGCCCGGCCCGATGGACGTCAGCGCGCCGCCCGCGTACTCGCCTGCGCTCGTCGGTTTCGTCGGCGATGGCGATGGCGATGGCGGCCCCGACTGGAACGTCGCGCTGACGGTCGGCGGCATCGCGGCGGCGGGCGTCGCGTGGTTTCCGCTCGGACCGGGCGAAGCGTGGCGTCCGCATCGGGATGGCTGGAGTCCGCGTTATTTCGAACGCGTGAACCGCAATGTCTATGTGCGCAATACGTACGTCAACTATCACGCGCCGCGCGGGCTGACGGCCGTGCCGACGAACCTGTTCGTGCTTGGCCAGCCGGTCGGACGTCAGCCGTACGCGGTCGATCCGTCGCGCTGGCGCCATCCGCGCTTCTTCGCGGGCGCGCCGGGCATTGCGCCGACGCGCGACAGCTTCGCGCCCGGTGGGCGACGCGCGAGTTATCAGCCGCCGCAGGCCGGATTCGGACGACCGGTGGTCGCGACACGCGCGCCCGTCGCGCCGCCGGCTTTTCATGACCGGTACGTGCAGCAGAATCGCGATCCGCGCGGCGGGTACGGCGCGCGCAACGAACAGGTGCATCTCGTCGCCACGCATGGACCGGCGCGGTCGGTCATCGCGGGCGGCGCGTTGCCGGCGCCGGTTCCCGCTCAGCCTGCGCAGCCGCATGGCTACGGCGTTGCGCATCCGCCGCAGGCTGCGCAATTCGGCGCGAACGATCCGCGCTTCGCGCATGGGGATTCATCGCGCGGACATGCCGTTTCGCGCGAGCCGCGCGCGCCGCAGCAGGCGCATCAACCGATGTGGCAGCGTCAACGCGCAAACGATGCGCCGCACGTCGATCAACGCATGCCGATGCATTCGATGCAGCCGCAGCCCAGTCACGCGTCGCCGGAGGCGTATCGCCAGGCGCGGGTCGAACAGCCGCGCCATGAGATGCCGCCGCCTCATCCGCAGCCGGAAGCGCAGCGGCCGCAGCCTCACCAGGAGCCAACGCGTCAGCCGATGCATCAGGAAGTTCGTCAGGCTCCGCCGCCGCAGATGCAGAATCGGGAGCCTCATCAACCGCAACAGCCGCAACAGCAACGTGGCGGCGGCAACGAGCACCATCGCGGTTAAGACCTCAAAAACAAAACGCGCGGCCTCGACCGCGCGTTTTCTTGTGCAAACCGACGAAACCCGGCTTATACGGCCATCGGCGCCGTGAGCGCGTCGTGATGCTTGTAGCCTTCGAGCGCGAAATCCTTCGGCTCGATCTTCTCCAGCCATTCCGGTTCATAGCGCTTCGTCACCGCGTAATCCGGCACGCGATCGGAGATGATCAGTTGCGGCGAAGGCAGCGGCTCGCGCTTGAGTTGCTCGTGCAGCATGTCGAGCTGGTTTTCGTAGATGTGCGCGTCGCCGATGAAGTACGTGAACCAGCGCGGCTTGTAGCCCGTCAGCCGTCCGACGAGATGCAGGAGCGCCGCGCCTTCGGTCAGATTGAACGGCGTGCCGAGGCCAACGTCGTTGCTGCGAATGTACAGACACAGCGAAATCTCGCGCGTCACCGCGTTCGGGATGAACTGATACAGCAGATGGCACGCGGGCAGCGCGATCTCGTCGAGCTTCGCCGGATTCCACGCGTGAAACAGAATGCGCCGGTCGGTCGGGCGCTCGATGATCGTGTCGAGACATTGACGCAACTGATCGATCGCCTTGTACAGCAGCACCTGCTCGCGCCCGTTTTCGACGAAACTCGTCACGAGCTGATAGCCGCGATTCGTGGCGTCGGCGATCTGGTCGCCCGCGCAGGCGTCGACGAGCTTGTACGCGGGCCACTTGCGCCACTGCACGCCGTAGACGTCGCCGAGATCGTCCGGACCCTGGCGATACGGATTCTCGAGCCACTCCGGATTCTCGTTGGCGTTGGCGTCCCACACCTTGCAGCCGAGCGCGCGAAAGTCCGCCGCGCTCTTCGACGCGCGCAGAAAGCCCACGAGTTCGCCGATCGCCGACTTGAACGCGAGCTTTTTCGTGGTCACGGCCGGGAAGCCTTGCTGCAGGTCGAAACGCAGCATCGCGCCGGGCATGCTGATCGTGCGGATGCCCGTGCGGTTTTCCTGCCAAGTGCCGGTATCGAGAATCGTCTGGACGAGCTCGAGATACTGTTTCATTCGATGTTCCCTGGGTACGCTGCGCGCCCTCGCGAGCGGAAGGCGTAAACGATCGATTTTACCAAGCGATGGATGCGGGCGCTTAGTGCAGCGGCACGAAAAAACGGGCGCCTTGTGGCGCCCGTCCGGTGTTCGTCCGCGACCTGGCTGTCAGCCGCGCGTGGCGTGTTCCGAGGGCGCATCGACCTCGATGTGACGCATGCCATGCGCGCTCAACAGCCGATACAGCGTCACGCGCGAGATGCCCAATTCGTGCGCGGCGTCGCCAAGACGCCCGCGATGGCGCAGCAGCGCGAGTTCGATCGCCTGTCGTTCGGCGGCCTCGCGCGCCTGTGCGAGCGAGACCGGCGCGACTTCGACGTATTCGCCGAGTTCGAGATCGCGCGCTGTGATCTGACGCCCTTCCGACATCACGATGGCGCGCCGCACGCGGTTGATGAGCTCGCGCACGTTGCCCGGCCAGCCGTAGTTGTGGATCGCGGCGATCGCATCCGGCGAGAATCCGCGCAGCCGACGGCTCGCGTCCTTCTTGAAGCGGTCGAGCATGTGCTTCGCGAGCAGCTCGATGTCCTTGCCGCGCGCGCGCAGCGGCGGCTCGTCGATCTGCAGCACGCACAGCCGGTGATACAGGTCCGCGCGAAAGCGCCCTTCGATCATCGCGGTCTGCATGTCGACGTGCGTCGCGGAAATGATGCGCACGTCGACGGGCGTCGAGCCGTGTCCGCCGAGGCGCTCCACCTTGCGCTCCTGCAGGAAGCGCAACAGGCTCGCCTGGCTTTCGAGCGGCAGGTCGCCGATTTCATCGAGGAACAGCGTGCCGCCATTGGCCGCTTCGACACGGCCGATCTTGCGTTGATTCGCGCCCGTGAAAGCGCCGCGTTCGTAACCGAAGAGCTCCGATTGCAGCAGATGCGCGGGAATCGCGCCACAGTTGATCGCCACGAACGGCTGATCGCGGCGCGCCGAGCGCTCGTGAATGGCAACAGCCGTGAGTTCCTTGCCGGTGCCGGATTCGCCGGAGATGAACACGGGCGCATCGGTCATCGCGACCTTGCGGATCGAGCGGAAGAGCGCGAGCATCGCGTCGCACGAACCGACCATTTCGCCCTCGGCGCGGCCCTCGCTGCGCGCATCGTTCGACGCGGCGTCATGCAGCGAAACCATGCCGTACGCATGACCGACGGAATCGACGATGCGGTCGTTGGACGTCGGCAGCGTCACGTAATCGAAGCAATAGTCGCGAATGAGACGCCGCACGGCAGCGTCTTCCAGTTGCCCGGCAACCGTGGCCGCGACCCAGCCCACGTTGGTCATCGTCAGCGACGATTCGAACGCCGCCAGTTCATGAGATTCGAAATGACTCGACAGATCGAGCAGCCCGCCGGTCGCCAGATCGCTGCGCAAAGCCTTACGCGTGTCGCGCGCGTTCGCGACGATTTCGATATGCCAACCGCGCTCCTCGAATCGCGCGCACAGCGTCTCGCTTGGATCGCGAGTCACATAGATGAGTTGCCGCCGAGCGACGTCCATTATTCAGATCCTTTGTTCAACATTCGTTGAAAAGGTCACGTAGTTCAAGGCTCGCGCTACATCGCAAACTTCGTTGCCCTCGCACGTTGCTCGCAAACGTCTGGAGAGGATTTGCCATTCGAACCGTCGCCCCCGGGACACGGCGCGAAACACCACGCACCCTTCCACGAAACCCTTTATGTCTGATTCTGCGCCGTTTTTGAGAGACTACTATAACCCAGAAACCCCGGAAACAAATATCGCGAGAGTCGCCGGTTTAGCCAGAAAACCTTGACAGGACGGCCTTGGCAAGAATTTCTCACACGATTATCAACGAGATTGCGCACAATTTAATAAGACAAAATCTTATACCGATTTCGCCGGAAGTTCACGTTTTTCTGCCTTCATGTTTCAGCAGTGAAACGTTTACAGCCGAATTTTTGCTGCGGACTTTCGTCGGATTTTCGCGATTCATTGCGCAGCAACGCTCTGCCGGACATGGCACGCAATTCGCTCCAATAGAACCGCGCTCGAAGGTAAGAAATACTCGCTGCCGAACGAGCGTTCATCTTTATCCCTGCATTCGACTCCCGCTTAATCGTTTTACCGAGAAAGCGATTACTTTATTTCCGGATATTTCCGTGGCGGGAATTTATTACTTGGTTATGTCGTCACGATGGCACGCGATAGTTCTTTAAGGCGCGGAGAAACAACCGACGCGCATCAAAATGGCGAGAACGCGGACGAATCCACCGCGTCGGGCCTGCCCGACGATCGTCCGACTGGCTCGGGCGTCAGCGTGACGCTATGGGACGAGATCGCGCCGCCCCCATGGCACACGACGCTGCCGCTCGGCGACGAAGCGCCGGAGGCGTAGGCCCGCGCGGCGCGCCGAGCGCTGGCCGCGCCGCAAGCGTCGGTTAGAATCGTCACCCGGCCGCGCTGCCCGCGCGCGCCAGCTTGCCGGACTTCTATTCCATGACGACGCTGACTCTGATCGTCGCCCGCGCGCGCAATGGCGTGATCGGACGCGAAAACCAACTGCCCTGGCGCCTGCCCGAGGATCTCGCCTTCTTCAAGCGCACGACGATGGGCGCGCCCATCATCATGGGCCGCAAGACGCATGAATCCATCGGCAGGGCGCTGCCGGGGCGGCGCAATATCGTCGTGTCGCGCGACGGCACCCGGCGCTACGAAGGCTGCGATGTCGTGACGAGCCTCGAAGCGGCGCTCGCGCTCGAACCGGCGAAGGAAGCGTTTCTGATCGGCGGCGCGCAGTTGTATCAGGATGCCATTGCGCGTGCGGACAAGATGATCGTCACCGAGATCGACGCCGATTTCGATGGCGACACGCGCTTTCCCGCGCCCGATCCCGAGTTGTGGCGCGAAGTGTCGCGCGAGCCGCATCGCGCAGCGGCGCCGAACGATTTCGCGTTCGCCTTCGTGACTTACGAGCGCATCGCCTCGTCGGAATGAAGCCGGAATGAAAAAAGGCTCCGGATGCGCTCCGGAGCCTTTCTGTTCTCGACCGGCGCGGCTTACTGGCCCGCGACCGTCATCCGCTCGATCAGCACCGAGCCGATTTCCTTCGTGCCGCGCACGACGGTATCCGCGCCGATTGCCTCGATATGGCGGAACATCTCCTGCAGCGTGCTCGCCACGGTGATTTCCTCGACGGCATGCACGATCTTGCCGTTCTCGACCCAGAAACCCGACGCGCCGCGCGAGTAGTCGCCCGTCACGTAGTTCACGCCCTGCCCCATCAGTTCGGTAAGCAGGAGGCCGGTATCGAGCTTCTTCAGCATCGCTTCGAAGTCGTCCTCGGGCTTCGTGTGCGCGCTCGTCATCGTCAGATTGTGCGAGCCGCCCGCGTTGCCGGTCGTCTGCATGCCGAGCTTGCGCGCGGAGTACGTCGAGAGGAAATAGCCCTGCACGACGCCATCCTCGACGACGTTACGGCGTTGCGTACGCACGCCTTCTTCGTCGAACGGGGCGCTGCCCATGCCGCCCTTCACATGCGGATCCTCGACGATCTGGATATGCGGCGCGAACACCGGCTTGCCGAGGCTATCGACGAGGAACGTAGTCTTGCGATACAACGCGCCGCCGCTCACCGACTGCACGAACGCGCCGAGAATGCCCGCCGCGAGCGGCGCTTCGAACAGCACGCGGCACTTGCGCGTGTCGAGGCTCTTCGCGTTGAGCCGCGCGAGCGCCCGCTCGGCGGCGTAGCGGCCGACGGCTTCGGGCGCCGCAAGCGCGGATGCATCGCGTTTGGACGTGTACCAGTCGTCGCGCTGCATGTCGCGGCCGGCCGCGGCGATCGGCGCGCACGCAATGTAGTGACGCGAGTACGGATAGCCCGCCATGAAGCCGCGCGACGTCGCGAGCACGAACTGCGAATGCTGCGCGGAAACGCTCGCGCCTTCCGAATTGGTCACGCGCTTGTCGACGGCGAACGCTGCGGCCTCCGCGCGGCGCGCGATCTCGGCGGCCTCTTCGGCGTCGATGTCCCACGGGTGATAAAGATCGAGGTCCTGCGGCGACTTTTCCAGCAACTCGGCTTCCGCGAGGCCGGCCGCGCTGTCCTCCGCCGTGAAGCGCGCGATGTTGTACGCCGCCGCGACCGTGTCGCGCAATGCGTCGCGCGTGAAGTCCGCAGTGCTCGCGTTGCCGCGCTTCTTGCCGATGAACACGGTCACGCCGACCATCTTGTCGCGATTGTGCTCGATGGTCTCCACTTCGCCGCGCCGCACGCTCACCGACAGGCCGTCGCCCTCGGAGATCTCGGTGGCCGCATCGCTCGCGCCGAGTTCCTTCGCGTAGCGCAGGATGTCGGAGGCGATCTCCTTCAGCTCGTCCTGCGTATGCGGGAAGTAGCGTTGCTTGACGTCCATGTCTGCTGCCATTTTTGGTTGCCTTTGGAAGTCGGGCGTGTCGCGCCCGCGCATGTCGTGATTGCTTCGGGATTCCCTGCCAGATGCGCTCGTCGTCGAGCACCGCAAAGCGGGACCGGCGTATCACGCGATCATAGCAAGGACGGCGTGCATTCACCCGCCAAGGTTTGTCGCAGCGCCGGCCGCGACCCGGCAAAAGCGATGCGGGCGCAAGCTACAATGTCGGGATGAACCGTAAAACCCGCATTCAACCGATCGATTCCGGCCGCGACGACGATCGCGAGGCCGACGAAAACGGCTACGACCGTCCGAGCAAATCCCAGCTCAAGCGCGAAATGCACGCGCTGCAGGAGCTGGGGGAAGCGCTCATCGCGCTGCCCAAGGATGCGCTCAAACGCATGCCGATGCCCGAGGATCTCGGCGACGCCGTGCGCGAGGCACGCCGCATCACCGATCACGAAGGCAAGCGCCGTCAGTTGCAGTACGTCGGCAAGGTCATGCGCTCGCTGACCGAAGACGAAGTCGCCGCGCTGCGCACCGCGCTCGACACCCATCGCGGCGTGAACAAGGCCGAAACCGCGCGCATGCACTGGATCGAGCGCACGCGCGAACAATTGCTCGCCGATGACGCCGCGCTCACCGAATTCATCCGCACGCATCCGGGCGTCGATCCGCAGGAAGGCCGCACGCTGATCCGCAACGCGCGCAAGGAGCGCGAGCAGCAAAAGCCGCCGCGCTATTACCGCGAACTCTTCCAGTGGATCAAGAACGCGTCGGGCGCGCAAGACGACGATGTCGAAGACGACGAGGACGATCGCGATGACGACGCGTGACGAACTGATAGTCGGACTGGTGTCGATCAGCGATCGCGCGTCTTCCGGCGTCTACGAGGACAAGGGCTTGCCGTCGCTCGTCGAGTGGCTCGGCGCGGCGCTCTCGACGCCGTTTCGGGCCGAGACGCGGCTGATTCACGACGACGCCGCGACCATTTCCGCGACGCTCGTCGAGCTCGTCGATACGCACCGCTGCGATCTGGTGCTGACGACAGGCGGCACCGGCCCGTCCCGCCGCGACGTGACGCCCGAGGCGACGCTCGCCGTCGCCACCAAGCCGATGCCCGGCTTCGGCGAGCAGATGCGCCAGATCAGCCTGAATTTCGTGCCGACGGCCATTCTCTCGCGGCAAGTCGCGGTGATTCGCGAAACGGAAGACCACGCTGCGCTCATCATCAATCTGCCGGGCCAGCCGAAGTCGATCCGCGAAACGCTCGAAGGTCTGAAAGACGCAGACGGCAGAACGAAAGTGCCGGGCATTTTCGCGGCCGTGCCGTATTGCATCGATCTGATCGGCGGGCCGTATATCGAAACGCGGCCGGAAGTGGTCGCCGCGTTTCGTCCGAAGAGCGCGATCCGCCCGCCGAAGAATTAGGACGCGGCTGCGCTCGCCGACGGAATCAGGAAATGCTGGCGGTAGTACTTGAGCTCGTCGATCGACTCGTGGATATCGGCGAGCGCCGTGTGCATCGCACGCTTCTGAAAGCCCTTGTAAATCGCCGGCTGCCAGCGGCGGCACAGTTCCTTCAACGTGCTGACGTCGAGATTGCGATAGTGGAAGAACGTCTCCAGTTCGGGCATCCAGCGCGCCATGAAGCGTCGGTCCTGGCAGATCGAGTTGCCGCACATCGGCGACTTGCCGGGCGGCACGTAAGCCCCGAGAAAATCGCGGATCTGGCGCGTGGCTTCGGCTTCATCGACCGTCGACGCCTTCACGCGCTCGGTCAGCCCCGAGCGGCCGTGCGTGTTGCGATTCCACTCGTCCATGCGGCCGAGCGCTTCTTCCGTCTGATGAATCGCGAGGACCGGGCCTTCGACCATCTTGTCGAGCGTCGAATTCGTGACGACCACCGCGATCTCGATGATGCGATCGTTGTCCGGATCGAGGCCGGTCATCTCCATGTCGAGCCACACGAGGTTCATGTCGCTGCGCACGAGCGCGTTTTCTTCTGATTCGGGCGTGGTGGAGATGTCGGTCATGAAAAGCGGCCTGAAAGATGGGAAAGCCGTGCCGCACAGTTTCTGAGCGCGCCGGCACGGCCTAGAACCTATAATTCTCGCATAGTTCAATCGGAATTCCCGGATGACCAACCTCACTCTCGCCTTCTCGACGATCTTCGTCGTCGCCCTCGTCGCGATGGTTTCGACCAAGCTTTGGCTCGCATCGCGCCAGATCCGCTACGTCGCCGCGCATCGCAACGGCGTGCCCGCGCAATTCAGCGGCACGATTCCGCTCACGGCGCATCAGCGCGCCGCGGATTACACCGTCGAGCGCACGCGCCTCACCATGATCGAAGTCGTCACGAGCGCGGTCGTGCTCGTCGCGCTGACGCTGCTCGGCGGCGTCCAGGCGCTCGATCTCGCCATTTCGGACTGGCTCGGCCGCGGCTATCTCGGACAGATCGCGCTGGTGGCGTCGGTGGTGGCGATCACGAGCGTCATCGATCTGCCGTTCGACTACATCCGCCATTTCGTGATCGAGGAAAAGTTCGGCTTCAATCGCATGTCGAAGAAGCTCTTCTTCGTCGATCTCGTCAAGGGCACGGTGCTCGCCATCGTGATCGGCGCGCCGCTCTTGCTGCTCACGCTCTGGCTCATGGATCGCGCTGGGACCTTCTGGTGGCTGTGGACGTGGATGGTCTGGGTGGCTTTCCAGCTGCTCGCGATGATCATCTATCCGACCTTCATCGCGCCGCTCTTCAACAAGTTCGAACCGCTGAAGGATGAAGCGCTCGTCGCACGCATCACGAATCTGATGTCGCGCACGGGCTTCGCCGCGAAAGGCCTGTTCGTGATGGACGGCAGCCGCCGCTCGGCGCACGGCAACGCGTATTTCACCGGCTTCGGCGCGGCAAAGCGCATCGTGTTCTTCGACACGCTGCTCGCGCGGCTTTCCGGCAACGAAATCGAAGCGGTGCTCGCGCACGAACTCGGCCATTTCAAGCGCCGTCACGTTCTGAAGCTGATGGTCGTCATGTTCGGCATCAGCCTCGCGATGCTCGCGCTGCTCGGCTGGCTCATTCAGACGACGTGGTTCTACGAAGGTCTCGGCGTGCGGCCGTCGCTCGTCGGCAGCAATAACGGGCTGGCGCTCGTGCTCTTCATGCTCGTGCTGCCCGTGTTCATGTTCTTCATCACGCCGCTCGGCAGCCTGACATCGCGCAAGAACGAGTTCGAAGCCGATGCTTTCGCCGCCAGCCAGACCGATCCGAAGGATCTCGTGAACGCGCTCGTGAAGCTGTATGAAGACAACGCGTCGACGCTCACGCCCGATCCGATCTACACCGCGTTCTACTACTCGCATCCGCCCGCCTCGCAGCGCATCGACCGCCTGATGCAGCACGCCGCATGACGCGCGGGTTCAAGCGGTCAGGTGCGGCGGCACGGCTCGAAGGCACGGTGATCGCCGCGCACGGGCGGCACTATCTCGTCACGCCCGAAGACGGCGGCGCGATGCTCCAGTGCTTCCCGCGCGGCAAGAAAAGCGAAGTGGCCGTAGGCGATCGCGTGTTCTACGAGCAGTCGTCGGCGGATCAGGGCGTGATCGTCGAGATCGCCGAACGGCGCAATCTGCTCTATCGCTCCGATCAGTTCAAGTCGAAGCTCTTCGCGGCGAATCTCGATCAACTTCTGATCGTGCTCGCCACCGAGCCGCATTTCAGCGAAGACCTGCTCGGACGCGCGCTGATCGCGGCCGAGGCGCACGGTCTGGAATCGCTGATCGTATTGAACAAGATCGATGTCGAAAGCGCGTTGCCGCTCGCGCGCGAACGTCTCGCGCCGTATCGCGAACTCGGCTACACGGTGATCGAGCTCTCGGCGAAGATGGCGCCCGGCGACGTTCATCCGCAACTCGACGCACGCCTCAAAGACCGCTCGACGATCCTGCTCGGTCAATCCGGCATGGGCAAATCGACGCTCGTGAACCTGCTCGTCCCCGATGCCGACGCCGCCACACGCGAGATTTCGTCCGCGCTCAACAGCGGCCGTCATACGACCACATTCACGCGTCTCTACGATCTGCCAGGCGGCGGCTCGCTGATCGATTCGCCGGGCTTTCAGGAATTCGGCCTGCATCATCTGTCGGAAGGCCAGCTCGAGCGCGCCTTCGCCGATTTCCGGCCTTATCTCGGACATTGCCGCTTCTACAACTGCCATCATCTGCACGAGCCGGGATGCGCGGTGCTCGAAGCCGTCGAAGCGGGAAAGATTCGCCCCGAACGTCACGCGCTCTACGCGCAACTCGTGCACGAAGCCAGCCAGATCGTTCGATGAAGCGGCTCACGCGCGCTCCCGATCTCATCACGGCGCAGCATTGGGTGAACGTGCTGTCGGCCGCGGGCGTGCCGTGCGAGTTGCACAACCGTTATTTGAATGGCGCGATGGGGGAGATTCCGGCCGATCAGTGCGCGCCGGAAATCTGGATCGTCGACGATCGCGACGAAGCGCTGGCCTTGCGCCTTCTGGAGCGCGCGAGAAAAGGGCCGGACGCGAACGCCCGGCCTTGGAAGTGCAAGCATTGCGGCGAGTGGCTGGAGCCGCAGTTCACCGTCTGCTGGAATTGCCAGACGGCGCGCGATCCGCTCGACGATTGATTACGCCAGCCACACGGCGATCGTCAGCATCAGCAGCAGCAACATCCACAAAATGACTGCCCGCCATACGAGGCCGACAGCCGATTGCAGCGTGCGCGGCGTGCAATCGTCGCCGACGGGCAACGGACTGGCATCGCCGACGGCAAGCGCTTCGACCGAAAGCGGCTCGGCGAGCGGCCCCGCGAGACGCGCGCCCAGCGCACCGCTGCCCGCTGCCAGCAACACGCCTTCGTTTGCGTCCGGCCATTGGCGCGCGTGATTGCGCCACGCGTAAATGGCGTCCTCGAAATTGCCGACGATCGCGAAACCGAGCGACGTCAGACGCGCGGGCACCCAATCGATGATGAAGAACGCGCGTTGCGCGAACGACGAGAACTCCGCGGTGCGCTCGGGATTCGGCTTCGACCACGCGCGCGCGAGGTATTCGGCGATGCGATAGAGCACCGCGCCCGCCGGGCCGATCGGAATCAGAAACCAGAAGAACACGCCGAACACGTGCCGGTGCGATGCCACGACCGCATGAACCAGCGTATGCCGGACGATTTCGCTGACGGGCATGTCGACCGTATCGATGCCGGTCCACTCGGCCAGCACTTCGCGCGCGCGCGGAACGTCGTCGTTGTTGAGCGCGAGATGGATATCGGTGAAATAGTGGCTGAACTGCCGGAAACCGAGCGTGAAATAGACGATCACCACGTTCCAGAAGAACGCCAGAACGAAGTTGATCCGATAGAGCACGTAATAGACGAGCCCGACGAAGAGCGTCCACGGCAGCACGACCACGAGCCACGCGACGATGCCATGCTTCTCCTTGCCGGCATCGAAACCGTGCGCGGTGGATTCCGCATGATATTGAAGCAACGCCGAAATCGGATTGTGCGGCGATAACGCGCGCATCTGCTCAATGACGAGAGCCAGCAATACGGAGAAAAAAGTCATGCGAAGCGCCGAAACGGTCGGATAGTTCGAGTTTCGCGTAACGATAGCACAGCACCCGACGCCTTTAATGCGCTAAGTATTTGCGCAACGCGCAACAAGGGCGCGGACTTTTCGCGCCGTCACGCGCGAGCCACGAGGAAGCGATAGAAATTGCGCAACATGCCAGCCGTTGCGCCCCAGATGAAATATGGAGCCTTCCCGTCGCCGGGGCTGTATGGCATGGCAAAAAAACGACGCTCGCCGCCTTCCCAGCGAAAGACCCGCACTTCATGATTCGCGGGATTCATGAGCCACGCGAGCGGCACTTCGAAGATATCGGCGACTTCGCGTGTATCGGCCTTCAATGTGAATGGCGGATTCACGAGCGCGACGACCGGCGTCACCTTGAAACCCGTGCCCGTCAGATACTCGGGCATCGCGCCGATGACCTCGCAATGCTCCGCGCCCAACCCCACCTCTTCGTAGGCTTCGCGAAGCGCGGTGGCGGCGGCATCGGCGTCTTCGGGCTCGCGTCGGCCGCCCGGAAAACTGATCTGCCCCGCGTGATCCGACAGATGATCGGCGCGCTGCGTCAGCAGCACGGTCAAGCCGCCCTCGCGCACGACGAGCGGCACCAGCACGGACGCCACGCGCGGATCGCCGCCGATCGCCTTGATGCGCTGCTCGCGCTCTTCCTGCGCCCAGTCGAGATCCATCGCGAAACGCGCGCGCAAGCCTTCAGGCGTGAGGCGCTCGGGCGGAACGGGCGGGAGTGTCTCGCCCGTCGAGAGGACGGGCATCGTTTCGGGTTCGAGGATGCGGGGAGTCGAAGTCTTTCCGGTGGACACGGGTCGAGAACGGTTCTGTGGAAGCCTCAATTTGAACACACCAAAGAAAAAAGCACCCGAGGGGTGCTTTTTTCGTACTGCGTCTGGCGAGGGACTTACTCTGCGGAAGCAGCAGACTTGTCCTTGAACACCAGCTTTTCCTTGATTCGAGCCGACTTGCCCGAACGCTCGCGCAGGTAGTAGAGCTTCGCACGGCGGACATCGCCACGACGCTTCACGACGATGCTCGCGAGCAGCGGCGAGTAGGTCTGGAACGTACGCTCGACGCCTTCGCCCGACGAGATCTTGCGGACGATGAAGTTCGAGTTCAGGCCACGGTTACGCTTCGCGATGACGACGCCTTCGTAAGCCTGAACACGCTTGCGCGTGCCTTCGACCACGTTCACGTTGACGACGACGGTATCGCCCGGCGCGAAGTCGGGGATGCTCTTCTCGCCCAGAACGCGTGCGATCTCTTCCTTCTCGAGTTGCTCAATCAGATTCATTACTGACTCCTTGTGCCATCTTGCCGGAGTTGTGTGCCTTGTATTGAGTCAGGCCCCGGTAGAGGATGGGTTTGCTTCAGGCGCCGATACCACTCGACGCCCCCATTTTCCCGCTCGTCCGCTCGAAACCTATGCGGGCTTCGACGCTTCCTTCGCGAGTTCTGCGAGCCACGCCTCATCGGCACGGCTCAACATCTTGCTGCGACGCGCCCGTTCGATCAGATCGGGTCGCTTGTTGAATGTGTTGCGCAATGCTTCGCGCCTGCGCCAGGCGTCGATTTCCTTGTGATGGCCGCCGAGCAGCACATCGGGAACGCGCACGCCGTCGTACTCTTCCGGACGCGTGTAGTGCGGGCAATCGAGCAGCACATCGACGAAACTGTCCTGCACCGCCGATTGCGCGTCGTTCAGCACACCCGGCAACTGACGCACTACGGCGTCCATCAGCGCCATGGCGGGGAGTTCTCCGCCGGACAGCACGAAGTCGCCGAGGCTCACTTCTTCGTCCACTTCACGGTCGATCAGGCGCTGATCGATCGCTTCGTAACGGCCGCACAGCAATACGAGACCGGGTTCCTGCGCGAATCGCATCACGCGATCGTGATCCAGCTTCGCACCTTGCGGCGACATCATCACGACGCGCGTCGACGTGATGCCCTGCTCGCGCTGCGCAGCCTTCGCCGCATGGATCGCGTCTTCCAGCGGGCGCGCCAGCATGACCATGCCGGGGCCGCCGCCGTAAGGGCGATCGTCGACGGTGCGGTAGTTGTCCGTGGTGAAATCGCGCGGATTCCACGTGCGCAGACCGAACCGCTCCTGCTTCACCGCCCGGCTGGTGATGCCCCAGTCGGTCAGCGCGCGAAACATTTCGGGAAAGAGCGTTACGACATCGAACTGCATCGCTCTCTCCGTAACGTGCCGATGTTCAATAATCGGCGTCCCAGTCGACGACGATACGCTTCGCCGCCCGGTCCACCGTCTTCACATATACGCCGACGAACGGAATGAGCCGCTCGCCGGTGACGGGCGCGCCGTCCTTGTTCGTATCCGGATACTCGATCCGCAGAATGGAATGCGCGCCGTTGTCGATAAGATCGGCGACGCGACCAAGCGCAACGCCAGCTTCATTTTCGACATCGAGGCCGATCAGATCGACCCAGTAAAATTCGTCGTCGCTGTCGAGCTTCGGGAAATCGCCACGCGCGATATTCACCGTATGGCCCTTCAGCGCGAGCGCCGCATCGCGGTCATCGCAGCCGGCCAGACGCGCGACGATGGTATCGGCGTGCACTTTCGACTGCAGGCAGCGCGCGGACTTGCGATCGCGGCCTTTGACGAGCCACCAGCGTTTGGCGCTCAGCAGCGCGTCGCCGCCCTGCTTGCCGTTCGCGTGCGGAACGATCTTGACCCAACCCTTCAGACCGTACGCATCGGCGATAAAACCGACTTCGACGGCGTCTTCGGGCAAAGCCTCGACCCGCTCGATTGCGGCTTCCGGCTGAATGCTGCCTTTATCGCTGCCTTTGTTGCTACCCGAAACGTCGCCCGCCACGCGGCGCGCGCCCGGCTTGCGGACGAACGCGCCAAACGTGGCGGAACTTTCATCTTGCCCCGGCTTCGTTCGGCCGATGTTTTCCGATGCGCGGCCGGATTCAGAATCGCGCGCGGACATCGGCGAACCTTTGGGCAGGTTTCGAGCGTTTACTACAGCGTCGGCTCAGCGAACTCAAGCAGCCGGCTGGGCTTGCTGAGCTTGCTTGACGAGACGCTCGACGGTCGGCGACAGTTGCGCGCCAACGCCTTGCCAGTACGTCAGGCGATCTTGCGCGATGCGCAGCGATTCGCCCTTGGTCGCGACCGGGTTGTAGAAACCCACGCGCTCGATGAAGCGGCCGTCACGGCGGCTACGCGAGTCGGTTGCGACGATGTTGTAGAACGGGCGCTTCTTCGAGCCGCCACGAGCCAAGCGGATGATGACCATGCTGAAATCCTTGAAAACCGGGGTTCGGAACAACGAGAACAGGCGATTATAGCCGGATTCCGACGCTCTAACAAACACTTAACGCATTTTTTGCATGTGACGCCAAGTTCGGCAAGAATTCGGCGCGTTGCCGGATACCGGAAATCACGCCGATGCGGCAACGTGCCATGGGCGGCGTGCTCGGCGGTAGGCGTAAAATGTCAGACCGGCGTCCGCCTCAATCCACCACCGCTTTCGCTGATGACTTCCTCGTCCGTCGCCACGCAATCCGGCTCCAAGCCGGCCGGCAAGCAGGTTCCGCCATACTTCCGCTCGAAAACGCTGACCGCCGCGCTGGCGTTCCTGTTCGGCTATATCGGACTGCATCGCTTCTACCTCTATGGAATGCGCGACAAGTACGGCTGGGCGCATATCGTCGGTATCGTAATGGGTGCGTTCGGCTATCTGCTGCTCGCCGAAACGGAGCGCACGTCGATTCTCGGCTGGGCGCTGGCGTTTCCCGGGTCAATCTCGCTGCTTGCGGCTTTCCTCTCCGCGCTCGTCTACGGCCTGCGCCCGGACGCCAAGTGGGACGCGCAATTCAACGCGCACACGGGACGCGAAAGCCGCTCCGGTTGGACCGTGATCTTCGTCGTGATCTTTTCGCTGCTGATCGGCGCATTTCTGCTGATGACCGGTCTCGCGCTCACGTTCCAGACTTATTTCGAAGGCCAGGTCGCAGCCGCGAAGACTTTGTCGCAATAGAACGTCAGAACAAATCGAGCTGCGGGCTCGCCGGCGGCGACGGCCGTTTCGCCGGTCGCTGAAACTCGGACATATCGAGAATCCCGCGCTGTCTTGCATTAAGCCCAAGACGTTTCGTCGCCTTCTGAAAGCGCTGTTTCAGCATGTCGGCCCAAAGGCCCTCGCCTTTCATGCGCTTCGAGAAATCCGAGTCGTAATCCTTGCCGCCGCGCATATCGCGCACGCGGCTCATCACGCGGTCCGCGCGGTCGGGAAAATGCGCGGCGAGCCAATCCTTGAAGAGCGGCGCGACTTCCCATGGCAGACGCAGCACGATATAGCTCGCGGTCGTCGCGCCCGCCTCTGCGCACGCTTCCAGCACACGCTCCAGGTCCGGCTCCGTCACGAACGGAATGACCGGCGCGATGCTCACGCCCACTGGAATGCCCGCCTCCGCGAGCGTGCGAATCGTGCGCAGACGCCGCGAAGGTGTAGCCGCGCGCGGTTCGAGCGTGCGCGCGATATCGGCATCGAGCGTGGTGACTGTGATCGCCGCCATCATCTGGCCGCGTTCGGCCATCGGCGCGAGCAGGTCTATGTCGCGCTCGATCAGCGAGCTCTTCGTGATCGCCGCGAACGGATGGCCGCAGTCGTGCAGCATCTGAATGACGCGCCGCGTGAGTTGCAGATCCCGTTCGACCGGCTGATACGCGTCCGTGTTGACGCCGAGCGCGATTGGCTCGGGCTCGTAGTTCGGCTTCGCCAGTTCGCGTTCGAGCAATTCGGGCGCGTTGATCTTCGCGTAAATGCGGCTTTCGAAATCGAGGCCGGGCGACAGTCCGAGATAGCTGTGCGTCGGACGAGCGAAACAGTAGATGCAGCCGTGCTCGCATCCGCGATAGGGATTGAGCGATACCGAGAACGGAATATCCGGCGAACTGTTGCGCGTGAGGATGGTTTTGGCGCGCTCTTCGAACACCTGCGTGCGCAGCGGCGGTGCGCTCTCGTCCTCGGCATCCGCGGCGTGCAGCCAGCCGTCGTCGACGCGCTCGCGCTCGTCCTTCTCGTAGCGGCCCTGGATGTTCGTGACCGCGCCGCGCCCCTTCAACGGAGCGGGCGGCGCGACGGGATATTCACGATCCGGCGATGACATTTGCGACAAAATCCAACGATTGATACTGTACAAATATACAGTATCGACGTTTCGTCGCAAGCGAAAAATCACGTCTCGACGAGAATCTTCAGCGTCTCCTTGATCTCCTCCATCACCACATAGCTCTTCGACTGAACCGCGCCCGGCAGTTGCAACAGGATGTCGCCGAGCAGCTTGCGATAGTCCGCCATTTCGCCGATCCGCGCCTTGATCAGATAGTCGAAATCGCCCGACACGAGATGACACTCGAGCACTTCGGGAATCTTCTGCACTTCGCGCCGGAACTGCTCGAACATGTTGCCGCTTTTGTGATCCAGCGTGATCTCGACGAACACGAGCAGCGCCGCGCCGAGTTCGGTCGGATTCACGCGCGCGTAATAGCCGACGATGACACCGTCGCGCTCCATGCGTTTCACGCGCTCGATACACGGCGTCACGGACAATCCGACGCGCTCCGCCAGATCCTTCATCGCGATGCGGCCGTCCTCCTGAAGGATGTTCAAGATCTTGTGGTCGAGCTTGTCGAGCGTGCGGACCGGATTTCGCTGCGTTCGCATTTCTTTTTCCTAAAAATCGACCAAATACAATAACTAAAACTGCTTTGATCTCAATACTATAGGCGATAACACTAGACGGACAGCGTGTCGCAGGTTTGGCCGGCTGTCCAGCGAAATCGAATTGGAGATCACATGCGAATCGTTATTCTCGGAAGCGGCGTCGTCGGCGTGACGAGCGCGTATTACCTTGCTCGCGCCGGCCACGAAGTCACGGTCATCGATCGCGAAGCCGGCCCCGCGCTCGAAACGAGTTTCGCGAACGCCGGACAGATCTCTCCCGGTTATGCATCGCCGTGGGCCGCGCCGGGCGTGCCGCTCAAAGCCGTGAAGTGGATGTTCGAAAAGCACGCGCCGCTCGCGATCCGCCTCGACGGCACGATGAATCAGTTGCAATGGATGTGGCAAATGCTGCGTAACTGCACGCAAGATCGCTACACGGTGAACAAGGGCCGCATGGTCCGCCTCGCCGAATACAGCCGCGACTGCCTGCAGGCGCTGCGCGCGGACACGGGCATTTCCTATGAAGGCCGCACGGGGGGCACGCTGCAACTGTTCCGTACGCAGCAGCAATTCGATGGCGCGGGCAAGGACATCGCCGTGCTGAAAGACGCGAACGTGCCGTTCGAGCTGCTCACCGCAGACGAACTCAAGAAGGCCGAACCCGCGCTCGCCGCCGTGTCGCACAAGCTGACGGGCGGTCTGCGTCTGCCGAACGATGAAACCGGCGACTGCCAGATGTTCACCACGCGGCTCGCCGCAATGGCCGAAGCGCTCGGCGTCAAGTTCCGCTACAACACGTCGATCGACGCACTCGCCGTCGCGAATGGCCGCATCGCCGGCGTGCAGTGCGGCAAGGAACTGGTGACGGCGGATTCGTACGTCGTCGCGCTCGGCTCGTATTCGCCGAAACTGCTCGGCGATCTCGTCAAGATTCCGGTCTATCCGCTGAAGGGCTATTCGATTACCGCGCCGATCGTCGATGCGAACCGCGCGCCTGTGTCGACCGTGCTCGACGAAACGTACAAGATCGCGATCACGCGTTTCGACGACCGCATCCGCGTGGGCGGCATGGCGGAAATTGTCGGATACGACAAGAAGCTGAAAGCGGCGCGTCGCGAAACGCTCGAAATGTGCGTGAACGACCTCTTCCCGGGCGGCGGCGACACCACGAACGCCACGTTCTGGACCGGCCTGCGCCCGATGACGCCTGACGGCACGCCGATCGTCGGCCGCACGCCGGTGCCGAACCTGTTCCTGAACACGGGCCACGGCACGCTCGGCTGGACGATGTCGTGCGGCTCCGGCCAATTGCTCGCCGATCTCATGTCCGGCAAGCAGCCCGCGATCCGCGCGGACGACCTTTCGGTGCATCGCTATTTCGGCGACGTCGGCGTGAAGACGCGTCCGGGATACGCGAACGCGTAATTCGCGTTGTCGCATCAAAGCAAAGCAAAGGCGCCTTCGATGAAGGCGCTTTGTCGTTTCTAGAACTGATCTTCGCTGAGTGCGAGCACGCCTTCCCCGCCGTTCGCGCTGATGATGGACGCCTCGATCCCAGGAGCCAGCGACAGAATGTGCTCCGCGAAAAACTCGGCTGTCGCGATCTTCGCGGAATGAAAGCGCTCGTCTTCCGCGCGCTTCGCCTGCGAGACGAGCATCGCGCGCGCCATCTGCCATCCGGACAACACGATGCCCGCAAGCCGCAGATACGGCACGCTGCCCGCGAACACCGCGTTCGGGTCGCTCTTGAACTTCGCGACGATGAACTCGATCGCGCGCGCCAGCGACAGACTTCCCGCGCTCAAATGTCGATGCATCGACTTGAACGGCTTGCCATCCACTTCGGCGAGCGCGGCGATCGTCTGATCGATCTGCGCGAGCAGCGCTTGCGCCGCACGGCCACCATCGCGCACGGTCTTGCGGCCGACGAGGTCGTTCGCCTGAATCGCCGTCGTGCCTTCGTAGATCGGCAGAATGCGCGCGTCGCGATAATGCTGCGCCGCGCCCGTCTCCTCGATGTAGCCCATGCCGCCATGCACCTGCACGCCGATACTCGCGACATCGACCGACATTTCCGTGGAAAAGCCCTTCACGATCGGCACGAGATATTCGTAGATCGCCTGATGACTCTTCCTCGCGTCATCGTCCGGATGGCCGTGCGCGAGATCGCTGTGCGACGCTGCGACGTAGGCGAGCGCGCGGGCGCCTTCGGTGTAGGCGCGCATCGTCGAGAGCATGCGGCGCACGTCGGGGTGATGGATGATCGTCACCGGCTCCTTCGCGCTGCCATCGACGGGACGGCTCTGCACGCGCTCCTTCGCGTACGCGACCGCCTGTTGATACGCGCGCTCGGCGATCGCGACACCCTGCATGCCGACCGCAAAACGCGCCGCGTTCATCATGATGAACATGTATTCGAGGCCGCGATTCGCCTCGCCGATCAGATACCCGGTCGCCCCGCCGTGATCGCCGTATTGCAGCACGGCCGTCGGGCTCGCCTTGATGCCGAGCTTGTGCTCGATCGACACGCAATGCACGTCGTTGCGCTCGCCGAGCGAGCCGTCGTCATTGACGAGGAACTTCGGCACGAGAAAGAGCGAGATGCCTTTCACGCCCTCGGGCGCATCGGGCGTGCGCGCGAGCACGAGATGGACGATGTTCTTCGCCATGTCGTGTTCGCCGTACGTGATGAAGATTTTCGTGCCGAAGACCTTGTACGTGCCATCGCCCTGCGGCTCGGCCCGCGTGCGCACAAGCGCGAGATCGGAACCCGCCTGCGGCTCGGTGAGGTTCATCGTGCCGGTCCATTCGCCGCTAATGAACTTCGGCAGATAGCGCGCCTTCTGCTCGTCGCTGCCGGCGGTGAGGAGCGCCTCGATTGCGCCGTCGGTGAGCAGCGGGCACAGCGCGAAAGAGAGATTCGCCGAGTTGAGCGCTTCGATGCACGGCGTCGCGATGAGCTTCGGCAAGCCCTGTCCGCCGAAGTCCGCCGGATGCACGACGCCTTGCCAGCCGCCTTCCGCGAACTGGCGGAACGCGCTCTTGAAGCCGGGCGTCGTCGTGACTTCGCCGTTCGCCCAGGCGCTTGGATTGCGATCGCCTTCGACGTTCAGCGGCGCGATTACTTCGCTGCAAAAGCGCGCGGCTTCTTCGACGACGGCCTGCGCCGTATCGAAGCCCGCGTCTTCGTGACCGGGCAGCGCGGCGATGCGGTCGATATCCGCCAGCTCCTTCACTACGAACAACATGTCCTTGACGGGTGCGCGATAGCTCATCGTCCTGTCTCCTCCTGTTTCAATTTTCGGGTACAAAAAAAGGGCGCAACGTTCGTCGCGCCCTTTCTTATTTTTTGGTGAGTGTTCGACTCACATGGCGCGGTTAGCCGAGCTCTTTCACCAGTTCCGGCACGACCGAGAACAGATCGCCGACGAGACCGTAATCGGCGACGCTGAAGATCGGCGCTTCGGGGTCTTTGTTGATCGCGACGATGACCTTCGAGTCTTTCATGCCGGCCAAGTGCTGAATCGCGCCCGAGATGCCGACCGCAACGTACAGTTGCGGCGCGACGATCTTGCCGGTTTGACCGACCTGAAAGTCGTTCGGGACATAGCCGGCATCGAC
>NZ_JALQEK010000011.1:0-149613 GCF_023630765.1 Caballeronia sp. ATUFL_F2_KS9A
AATTACGAGAATCGTCATGTTCAGATCACCTTCGCTTCGGTTTTCAGTTTTTCGACCAGCGTCTTCACGTCGGGCACCGTGATGCCCGCGCTGCGCTTCGGCGGCTCGACGACTTTCAGCGTCTTCAGACGCGGCGCGACATCGACGCCGAGATCGGCGGGCTTCACCGTCGTCAGCGGCTTCTTCTTCGCCTTCATGATGTTCGGCAGCGTCACGTAGCGCGGCTCGTTCAGACGCAGATCGGTGGTGACGACTGCGGGCAATTTCAGCGACAGCGTTTCGGCGCCGCCATCGACTTCGCGCGATACCGTGGCTTTGCCATCGGCAACGACGACCTTCGATGCGAACGTCGCTTGCGGCAAACCCGCCAGTGCAGCGAGCATCTGGCCGGTTTGATTCGAGTCGTCGTCGATGGCCTGCTTGCCCAGGATGACGAGCTCAGGCTTCTCTTGATCGACCAATGCCTTCAGGATCTTCGCGACCGCCAGCGGCTGCAGTTCATCGGCGGATTCGACCAGAATCGCGCGATCCGCACCGATAGCCAACGCTGTCCGCAACGTTTCCTGACATTGCGTCACGCCGCACGACACAGCGATCACTTCCGTAGCAACACCCGCTTCCTTCAGACGCACCGCCTCTTCCACGGCGATCTCGTCGAACGGGTTCATCGACATCTTCACGTTGGCGATATCGACACCCGTGTTATCCGATTTCACGCGGACCTTCACGTTGTAGTCGACCACGCGCTTGACTGGCACCAGAATTTTCATGCACACGCTCCAAAGTTACGATTACGTCAACCCAGCGCCATTATACGAGTGACGCGTAAGATCACCCCTCCAAAAGCGGGTGGGGTCGGCGATCGTGCAATAGGTATGAGCCGAATTTTATCGAACGATCGTTCTATTTATATCCACGGAAACCCGAATCCGACCATGAAAACGATTACCAGGCCGTAATCACCGCGCCGGCGTACTTGCCTTCGATGAACTGCTTCACTTCCGGCGAGTGATACGCCGCGATCAGCTTCGCAACCCACGGCTTGTCCTTGTCGGCCGCGCGAACCGCGATGATGTTCACATACGGACCGCGTGGATCTTCGATTGCGATCGCGTCCGACTTCGGCTTCAGGCCCGCTTCCATCGCGAAGTTCGTATTGATGGCGGCGGCATCGACGTCGTCGAGCGAGCGCGGAATCTGCGCGGCGTCGAGTTCGACGATCTTCAGCTTCTTCGGATTCTCGACGATATCGAGCGGCGTCGCTTTCAGACCCGCATCCGCGCGCAGCTTGATGAGACCTTGCTTCTGCAGCAGCAGCAATGCGCGGCCGCCGTTGGTCGGATCGTTCGGCACCGCGATGCGCGCGCCGTTGGCAAGCGCCGACAGCGACTTCAGCTTCTTCGAGTAGATGCCCATCGGGAACGTCACCGTATCGGCGACCTTGACGAGCTTGTAGCCGCGATCCTTCACTTGCGCGTCGAGATACGGCAGATGCTGATAGCTGTTCGCATCGAGATCGCCGGCGGCGAGCGCGGCGTTCGGCTGCACGTAATCCGAGAACTCGACGACCGTGATCTTCAGCCCGTTTTTCGCGGCGACCTGCTTCACCACGTCCATGATCTGCGCGTGCGGGCCGCCGGTCACGCCCAACTTGATGGCT
Source organism: Caballeronia sp. ATUFL_F2_KS9A (assembly GCF_023630765.1). Lineage (NCBI taxonomy): Bacteria > Pseudomonadati > Pseudomonadota > Betaproteobacteria > Burkholderiales > Burkholderiaceae > Caballeronia > Caballeronia sp. ATUFL_F2_KS9A. Next base: position 1,661 of record NZ_JALQEK010000011.1, read on the forward strand.
TCATCGGCGTGCGCGGCACCGTTGAACAGCGTTGCGCTCAACAGCGCGGCGGCGAACTTCAGAATGAATCGACGTTGCATGGTTTCTTGAGTGGTTATTTGTGACTGAGACGACGAACGAGCCAGTCGCCGAACGACTGAACGAGCTGCACGAACACGATGAGAATCACGACGACCGTGATCATCACTTCAGGAAGAAAACGCTGATAACCATAGCGGATGCCGAGATCGCCGAGACCGCCGCCGCCGATCGCGCCCGCCATCGCCGAATAGCCGACGAGCGACACGAACGTGATCGTCAATCCAGCGACGACGCCCGGCAGCGATTCCGGCAACAGCACTTTGAAGACGATCTGCGATGTCGTCGCGCCCATTGCCTGCGCGGCTTCGATGAGTCCGCGATCCACTTCGCGCAGTGCCGTCTCGACGAGCCGCGCGATGAACGGCGCAGCGGCGATCGTCAGCGGCACGACGGCGGCCGCGGTGCCGATCGACGAGCCGACGACGAGCCGCGTGAACGGAATCACCGCGACGAGAAGGATGATGAACGGCGTCGACCGCACCGCATTCACGATGCCGCCGAGCACGCGATTCACGCCGATGTTCTGCAGCACGCCGTCGCGATCGGTGAGATAGAGCAGCACGCCGAGCGGCAAACCGACCGCCGCGCCGACGAGTCCCGAGATGCCGACCATGATCAGCGTTTCCCAGAACGACTGGACGAACATGTCGAACATTTCACTCAACATGGGACAACTCCTCCACGACGACGCCCTGCGAGCGCAAATATTCGATCGCTTCGGCGATCTTCACCGGCTGACCGCCCGCGAGCACCGCGAGCGAGCCGAACGCCTGCCCCTGAATCTCGTCGATCTGGCCGTGCAGGATGTTGAAATCGAGTTCGTAGCGGCGGATCGTCTCCGAGAGAATCGGCTGATCGACGCCCGAGCCCGTGAACGCGAGCCGCAGCAAATGACCGCTGCCGGTCTTGAGCCGCTCGATCACGCGTGCCTTCAATGCGGGCGGCAACTCGTGCGCGATCACGTCGCCGATCAGTGCGCGCGTGACTTCGTGATGCGGCTGCATGAATACATCGACGACCTTGCCCTCTTCGACCACGCGCCCGGCGTCGAGCACCGCGACGCGATCGCAGACCTGTTTGATCACTTCCATCTGATGCGTGATGAGCACGATGGTGAGCCCGAGCTCGCGATTGATCTTGCGCAGCAGATCGAGAATCGCGCGCGTGGTTTCGGGATCGAGCGCGGACGTGGCTTCGTCGGAGAGCAGCACTGTCGGCTTGCTCGCGAGCGCCCGCGCAATCCCGACGCGCTGCTTCTGTCCGCCGCTTATCTGCGCGGGATACTTGTCCTTGTGCGTCGTGAGGCCGACGAGATCGAGCAGCGGCAACACGGCCGCTTCGATCTCCGCGCGCTTCTTGCCGGCGAGTTCGAGCGGCAGCGCGACGTTGTCGTACACCGTGCGCGAGCTCAGCAGATTGAAATGCTGAAAGATCATGCCGATGTCGCGGCGCGCGGCGCGCAGATCGTCCTTGCCGAGCGTCGTGAGATCGCGTCCGTCGACGATCACATTGCCTTCGCTCGGCCGCGTCAGCAGATTGATCGTGCGAACCAGCGTGCTCTTGCCCGCGCCGCTGCGCCCGATGATGCCGAACACTTCGCCGGCGGGAATCGTCAGATTGACGTTGTGCAGCGCTTCGACCCAGCCTCGGGGCCCCGCGAAACGCTGCGAAAGATTGCGTATTTCGATCATGAAAATGCAAACGGCGGAAGGCTTGTCGGGTGGAACCCACCCGCGCCGCCGGCCGCCGCTCGTTCTTAGCTGTTCGTATCGTGGCGGGGATTTTACAGGACGCGTTACATTCTGTTTAATAATGATTTCAGATCGGCTAATAACGTGGAGATATTTACCGCGCCATGTCACGCACTATCTATTCGACGAGCGCCGTCACGACGCGCCACGGCGTCGAACTGTTTCTGCATCGCTGGCACCCCGCGCCGGGCATCGAACTCAACGCGCGGATCGCGCTCGTCCACGGTCTCGGCGAACACGCGGGCCGTTACGACGCGCTCGCGACCGTGCTGAACGCGGCGGGCATCGAGCTGATCGCGATCGATCTGCGCGGACACGGGAAGTCGTCGGGCGAACGGGCGTGGGTTCGCGTCTTCACGGACTATCTGCGCGACACCGATGTCCTGCTCGAAGCGTGCGCGGCCACGCCGCCCGCCGGCACGCCGCTCTTTTTGATGGGCCACAGCATGGGCGGAACGATCGCGGCGCTCTACGCCGCCGAGCGTGCGCAGGCGAACAAGCTGGCCGGTCTGATCCTGTCGAGCCCGGCGTTGAAGATCGGAACGGGCACGCCGCGCTGGAAGGCCAAACTGAGCCGCATCGTGGGCGTGGTCGCGCCGCGCGTCGCCGCGTTCAGCATCGATCCGGCGCTGCTGTCGCGCGCGCCGGGCGTCGTCGAAGCGTACAAGCGCGATCCGCTCGTGCATCACGCAGCCGTCTGCGCACGCACTGCCGCGCAGATTCTCGCCGGCATGGAGCGCGTGGCGGAAAAGCGCGGCGACATCAAGCTGCCGCTTCTCGTCTTTCACGGCAGCGCGGACGCGATCTGCGATCCCGCCGGCAGCCGCGAGTTCGAAGCCAACGCGGGATCGACCGACACCACGCTCATCGTCCACGAAGGCAGCGCCCACGAAACGCTCAACGATCTCGACCGCGAGCGCGTGATCCGCGAGCTGATCGACTGGACGCTCGTGCGCGCGGACTACGCGCGCGCTCGCGCCCGCTAGATTTCCGCCAGCACCCGCAGATGCGCAACGACGCTGCGGCCCAGCGCCGACAGGTTATAGCCGCCTTCGAGACAACTCACGATGCGCCCTTGCGCGTGGCGCTTCGCGACGCCGCGAATCTGCTCGGTGATCCACGCGTAATCGTCCTCGACGAGACCCATGTTCGCCATGTCGTCTTCGCGATGCGCATCGAAGCCGGCCGAGACGAAGATCATCTGCGGCTTGAACGCTTCGAGCCGCGGCAGCCACATCATGTCGACGACCTCGCGCACCTGCATGCCCTTAGTGCGCGCGGCGAGCGGCACGTTGACCATGTTCGCCGCGTGATTGTCGGCGCCGGAAAACGGATAGAACGGATGCTGGAAGAAACTGCACATCAGCACGCGCGAATCGCCGCTGAACGCGGCTTCGGTGCCGTTGCCGTGATGCACGTCGAAATCGACGATCGCGACCCGCTGCAGGCCGTGCACTTCCAGCGCATGCCGCGCGGCGATCGCGACGTTGTTGAAGAGGCAGAAGCCCATCGCGCGCGCGGGCTCGGCGTGATGGCCCGGCGGCCGGATGCTGCAAAACGCGTTGTCGTAACGGCCTTCGATGACGGCATCGGTGGCCGCGACCGCCGCGCCCGCCGCGCGCAACGCCGCGCGATAGGACTGGGGGCACATCGACGTATCGGGGTCGAGTTCGCTTCGGCCCGATTCCGGCGTGCGGCTCTTGATGTAGTCGATGTGCGCCTGCGTATGCACGCGCGCGAGGTCGGCTTCGTCGGCGAGCGGCGCTTCCTCGCGCTCGATGAGCGAATCGATCCGGCTCGCGATCAGCTGGTCTTCGATCGCCTGCAGGCGCGCCGGACACTCGGGATGCCATTGGCCGTTGTCGTGCTGGAGGCAGTCGGGGTGGGAGTAGAAGCCGGTGGCCATGATGTCTCGCAATGCCGCTTGTCGTCGGCTCTCGTCTCGTATTTTTTCGTCATACGCGACCACTTGTCGCGTAATTGACGTTAAGTTACCACACCGTCCGGCACGGCCGCCCTCGCCCGGGCACATGGCCGATATGGGCGCGAAGCGTCGGTTATACTGCCCCGACGCCTTGCCGGCCGAGCGATTGCGCGCGGCATGTTGCAGGCTGTTGCGTTCCGTTGAGAATCGTTGCATCGATTCGACTTCACAGGCGTTTTTGGCCACTCGCGCATCCGGCATCGCCCCAACCGCCCCCAACCACGCACACTATGACTTTCCAGTTTGCTCCGTTCGTCTTCACGGCTTCATCCAGGCCGGCAAAGCGCGCACTCGTTGCTTCCCTCGTCTGCGCGCTCGGCTTTCTCTCCGGGAACAGTGCCTTTGCGCAGTCGCAGCAGCCGCAGGCCGCGACGCCGCAAGGGCAGGTGTTCGAAGAAGAGATCGTGCCGCAGCGCTACGCGAACAATCCGAATGTCGATGCGTTCATCAATGACATGGTCGCGCGCTACGACTTCGATTCGTCCGCGCTGCACGACCTGTTCGCGCGCGTGAGCTATTCGGCGACCGCGGCGAAACTGGTGTTGCCGTCGCCCACGCCGCAGGCCAAGAACTGGCGCGCGTACCAGGGGCGTTTCATCGAGCCGGTTCGCATCAACGCCGGCGTGAAGTTCTGGCGCGCGAATCAGGCGACGCTGCAGCGCGCGTCCGAGCAATTCGGCGTGCCGCCGGAGGTGATCGTCGGAATCATCGGCGTGGAGACGATCTACGGGAAGTACATGGGCAACTTCCGCGCGCTCGACGCGCTGACCACGCTCACCTTCGATTACCCGAACACGCCGAACCGCGTCGAGCGCATGGCGACGTTCCGCAAGAATCTCGAAGACCTGCTCGTGTGGACGCGCGATTCGCAGATCGATCCGACGACCGTCCTCGGTTCGTACACGGGCGCGATCGGGATTCCGCAGTTCCTGCCGAGCAGCATCGTGCAATACGCGGTCGATTACGACGGCAACAGCCGCATCGATCTGCGCACGAGCCCGGCAGACGCCATCGGCAGTGTGGCGAACTATCTGAAGCAGAACGGCTGGGAACCGGGCCGGCCGGTCGTGTGGCGCATCGCCGGCGATGTCGGCAGTCAGGGCATCGCGCAGGCCGCCGCCGATGGCGCGCCGGAACCGAAATGGTCGCTCGCGCAACTGACGAAGGCCGGCATGCTGCTCAACGAGCCGGGCTTGAATATCGACGCAGAAGCGCCGACGCCGCTCACCGTCGTCGATTTGCCCACGCCCGGCCGCGCGACCGAATACACGCTCGGGCTGAAGAACTTCTACGTGCTGACGCGTTACAACCGCAGCTTCTTCTACGCGCTCGCGGTGTATCAGCTTGGCGAAGCGGTCAAGGCGCGCATGGTCGCGGGCGACACGGGCGCGAATTCGCAGTGACGTTTGTCCGCTACAGACGTAAAAAACCCCGGCTCGCCGGGGTTCTCTCATTGCGCGATCAGGATGCGCGGCATCACGCCGGGAACACGCCCGTCGAAAGATAACGATCGCCGCGATCGCAGACGATGAACACGATCGTCGCGTTCTCCACCTGGCGCGCGATGCGCAGCGCCACTTCGCACGCGCCGCCCGACGAAATGCCCGCGAAAATGCCTTCGACCGATGCGAGGCGTCGCGCCATCGCTTCGGAGGCCGCCTGACTTACGTTCTCCACGCGATCCACGCGGCTGCGATCGAAAATCTTCGGCAGATACGCTTCCGGCCACTTGCGGATGCCCGGAATGCGCGAGCCTTCTTCCGGCTGAGCGCCGATGATCTCGATCCTTTCGTTCTGCTCTTTCAGATACTTCGACACGCCCATGATCGTGCCGGTCGTGCCCATCGACGAGACGAAGTGGGTAAGGCGGCCTTCGGTCTGACGCCACAGCTCCGGGCCCGTGCCTTCGTAATGCGCGAGCGGATTGTCCGGGTTCGCGAACTGATCGAGAATGATGCCTTTGCCGTCACGCTGCATCTGATCGGCGAGATCGCGTGCGTATTCCATGCCGCCCGTCACCGGCGTCAGCACGATTTCGGCGCCATACGCGGCCATGCTCTGGCGGCGCTCGATCGACAGATCTTCCGGCATCAGCAGCACCATCTTGTAGCCGCGCATCGCGGCGGCCATCGCGAGCGCGATGCCGGTGTTGCCGCTCGTTGCTTCGATGAGCGTGTCGCCCGGCTTGATGCGGCCGCGCTCTTCAGCTTTCCTGATCATCGACAGCGCCGGCCGGTCCTTCACCGATCCCGCCGGATTGTTGCCTTCGAGCTTGCCCAGCACGACGTTGTTGCGGCTGCGAATTTCATCGTCGACGATGCGGACGAGTTGCACGAGCGGCGTGTTGCCGATCGTGTCTTCGATAGTCATGTAAGCCATATGCGGAGCCGATTCGGATTCCCCGCGGACGACACTGCCTTTCCGCGCGGATTTTGATATAGGGATTCGTCGATTGTAGCCCACCGGTTCCGCCGATGCCGGCGCATCCCTGATGCACGGATGGAATGCCGCTCGCGCGCGCCGTCCGCGCATGCAAAAAGCCCGCGAGGAGGCCGTCCGCGGGGAGCCCAAGACATCCGAAGGCTGAAGGAGATCGATGGCGCGCCGCGCACCAGGGCGCGCCTCCGGGCCGTGCTTATTTCTTCACAATGACCGGTTTAGCTGATGCGGACGCCGAAACCGGCGTCGCGACAGCCGAGTTGGCGCCGCCAGGCGGTGCGGCGACGGCCGCGGTCTTCGTCGTTGCGCCGATCGTCAGTCCTTCCGCTTCCAGACGCTGGACGGTCTTGCCGCCCATGCCTTTGACGCGCGTGCCGAGATCGCTCGCGTCCTTGAACGGACCGTGCGCCTGACGTTCATCGAGAATGGCTTTCGCCTTCGCCGGACCGATGCCCTTGATGCCGCGCAGCGCGTCGGAGTTGGCGGTATTGACGTCGACGGCCGCGAACGCGCTACCGATGGAAAAGATGAGCGCGAACGCAGCGATCGACGAGAGTGCTTGCTTGAACATGACTGAGTCTCCGTGAAGAACCGGCGGCACCAGCGCCAACCGTGAGACCCAGTTTAGAGTGGCTCGAAGCGCGTTTATAGCTGGCCGAATAGCCAACGCACGTAGCGATCGACACCTTCCTGAACCGTAAGGAACGAGGCGTCGTAACCGGCTGCGCGCAGCTTCGACTGGTCCGCCTGCGTGAAGCATTGGTACTTGCCGCGCAGCGCGTCGGGGAACGGCACGTACTCGATCAGCCCGCGCTGCACGAGTTCGGCGAGCGAGAGCGCCGCTTCGCCGTTCAACGCGCGCAGCGAGTTCACGACCGTCGACGCGATGTCGTTGAACGGCTGCGCGCGCCCGGTGCCGAGATTGAAAATGCCCGACTTCTCCGGATGATCGAAGAAGAACAGATTCACCTTCACGACGTCTTCGACCGAGATGAAGTCGCGCGTCTGCTCGCCGGCCGCATAGCCGTTGTACTCGCCGAAGAGCTTGACCTTGCCTTCCGAGCGGAACTGATTGAAGTTGTGGAACGCGACCGACGCCATGCGTCCCTTGTGCGTTTCGCGCGGGCCGTACACGTTGAAATAGCGAAAGCCGGCGATCTGGCTTTCCGCCTTCGGCAGCACCTGCCGCACGATCTGATCGAAGAGGAACTTCGAATAACCGTACACGTTGAGCGGCTTCTCGACTTCGCGCTCTTCGACGAAACGGCTCGATCCGCCGTATGTCGCCGCCGACGATGCATACAGGAACTGCGCGCCCTGCGCGAGGCACGCGTCCATCACGTCGCGGCTGTAGCGGAAGTTGTTGTCCATCATGTAGCGGCCGTCGGTTTCCATCGTGTCCGAACAGGCGCCTTCGTGGAACACCGCGCGCACGCGGCCGAAATCGCCGCGCTTGAAGCGCTCGACGAACTCGGTCTTGTCGAGGTAATCGTCGATTTCGCAATCGACGAGATTCTTGAACTTGTCGGCGCGCGTGAGGTTGTCGACCGCGATCACGCGATTCTCGCCACGCTCGTTGAGCGCCTTGACGATATTGCTGCCGATGAAGCCGGCTGCACCGGTAACGATGATGGTCATGGCGTTATTTCAGATAAGGTCAGGCGAAGAGTTCGTTGTAGTCGACGGTCGCCGTACCGAGCTTGCCCACGACGATGCCCGCCGCGCGGTTCGCATAGACGATCGAGTCGACGAGCGGCACACCCGCGCCCAGCATGGTCGCGACCGTTGCGATGACGGTGTCGCCGGCGCCCGAGACATCATACACTTCGCGCGCTTCGGCCGATGTGTGCAGCACCTGGTCCTCGGTGAAGAGCGTCATGCCCTCTTCCGAGCGCGTGAGGAGCAGCGCTGAAAGATCGAGCTCCGCACGCAGTTTCCTCACGCGCTCGTGCAGATCTTCTTCCGATTTCCACTGGCCGATGACTTCGCGCAGCTCCGCGCGATTCGGCGTGATGAGCGTCGCGCCGCGATAACGGTCCCAGTCGTCGCCCTTCGGATCGACGAGCACGGGCTTTCCGGCGCGTTTCGCGTCGGCGATCATCTGCGTGACGTGCGTGAGGCCGCCCTTCGCGTAATCGGACATGAGGATCACGTCGTGCTGCGGCAGGATCTCGGTGAACCGTTCGAGACACGCGCGCAGCACTTCATGATTCGGCGTGTTCTCGAAATCGACGCGCAGCAACTGCTGCTGACGCGACAGCACGCGCAGCTTGATGGTCGTGAGCAGTTCGGGATCGCGCTCGAGATGCGCCGCGACCTTGCTTTCCCCGAGCAACTCGACGATGCGCTCGCCCGGCTCGTCATGTCCCACTACGCAAAGCAGGCCGGCCTGCGCGCCGAGCGCCGCCGCGTTGCGCGCGACGTTCGCCGCGCCGCCGAGGCGGTCTTCCTTCTTCTGCACGTGCACGACCGGCACGGGCGCTTCGGGCGAGATGCGGTTGACGTCCCCGAACCAGTAGCGGTCGAGCATCACGTCGCCGACCACGAGCACGCGCGCCGCCGAAACGCGCGCAAGCGGGACGACGGGAATATCGGCGTTAGTTGTGGCTGCCGTTGCGGTCGAGTTCGACATGGGGACGTCCTATTGCAAAGTAGTCGATGCCCATTTCGGCCATCGCTTCCGGTTCATACAGATTGCGGCCGTCGAAGATCACCGGCGTCTTCAACGCGCTCTTCAAGTGCCAGAAATCCGGGCTCTTGAATTCCTTCCATTCGGTCACGATGACGAGCGCGTCCGCGTCCGTCAGCGCATCCTGTTGCGTGTTCACGAGATGCAGGCGCTGGAAGTCGTCGGGGCGATCCGCGAGATCGAGCGCGAACACGCGCTCTGCCTCGTCGCGCGCGACGGGATCGTAGCCGCGCACCGTGGCGCCGCGCTGCAGCAGCGCCTCGATGATGCGCCGGCTCGACGCCTCGCGCATGTCGTCGGTATTGGGCTTGAATGCGAGGCCCCACACGGCAAACGTGCGCCCGCGCAGATCCTCGCCCATGCGCTTCACGATCTTGTTGACGAGCACTTCCTTCTGATCGTTATTGACCGCTTCGACCGCCTCGAGCACGCGCAGCGTGTGGCCGTTTTCGCGCGCGGTTTGCGCGAGCGCCTGCACGTCCTTCGGGAAGCACGAGCCGCCATAGCCGCAGCCCGCATACAGGAAGTGATAGCCGATGCGCGGATCCGAGCCCATGCCCCGCCGCACCGATTCGATGTCGGCGCCGACGGTATCCGCGAGATTCGACAGATCGTTCATGAACGAGATGCGCGTCGCGAGCATCGCGTTGGCGGCGTACTTCGTGAACTCGGCCGAACGCACGTCCATGTACAGCGTGCGCTCGTGATTGCGGTTGAACGGCGTGTAGAGGCGCTTCATCTTCTCGCGCGCGAGGTTGCCCGCGCGGTCGTCGTCGATGCCGATCACGATGCGATCCGGGCGCATGAAGTCGTCCACAGCCGCGCCTTCCTTCAGGAACTCCGGATTCGACACGACCGAGAAGCCGTGCTTCTCCGACTCGCCGAGCCCGCGCGCCCGCAACTCTTCCTCGACGACGCGCTTCACTTGCAGCGCCGTGCCGACCGGCACCGTCGATTTATCGACGATCACCTTGAAGCCGTTCGAATACTTGCCGATATTGCGCGCGGCGGCGAGCACGTATTGCAGATCGGCTGAGCCGTCTTCGTCGGGCGGCGTGCCGACCGCGATGAATTGAATGTCGCCGTGCTCGACGCTCGCTTTCACGTCGGTGGAAAACTGGATGCGGCCTGCCGCGCGCGTGCGCCTCAGCATTTCCTGAAGGCCCGGCTCGTGGATCGGCACGCCGCCATTGTTGAGAATTTCGATCTTGCGCGGATCGACGTCCACGCAAAACACGTCATTGCCGATTTCGGCAAGGCACGCGCCGGTTACGAGACCGACGTAACCCGTGCCGACGATGGTCACTTTCATACGCTTTCCGGTTGTTCCTGAAATGCCGGTGGCAGAAGCGGCGCATTCTCGCGCCGCCCGATGTCATGCTCGCCGCGCTGGCTCAGGCCGAGCTCGTGATCGGCTCGACGCGACGCGGCGCGTACGTCTCCCAGCCGCTGCAGCCGGGGCATTGCCAATAGAATAGACGCGCACGGAACCCGCAAGTTTGACACGTATAACGCGGCAGATTCTTAGTGCGCTGTTTCACCAGATTACGCATCAGTTCGAGCTCGCCGCGGCGCGGCTCGTCGGCCGTCGCCTCCTGCGCCTCGAGCAGACGCGTCATGCCCGCGAGATTCGGCGCGCTTTGCATCTGCTTGCGTGCCAGCTCGTGCGCGGCTTCGAGACCGCGCAACTCTTGAACGTGCTTGTAGGCGACATCGAGCAGATCGTTCGACGGATAGCGCGTCGCGTAATCGATCAGCAGATCGACGCCCTCTTCCTTGCGCCCGAGCGCGGCGTACGCCTTCATCAGCTTCTCGGCGACGAGCGGCAGATACGCCTCGTTCTGCTCCTCGACGCGCTTCCAGTGCGCGATCGCCACATCGACGTTGCCGGCGGCCGCTTCGACATCGCCTGCCAGGATGGTCGCGCGCACGTTGTCCGGGTTCGATGCCAGCGCGAGCTTCAGTTCGGCGCGCGCACCATCTGGATTCTTGCGCTGAAGCGCTTCCTGGGCCAGCTCGCAGTGGAAATGCGCGATTTCCATATGCAGCGAGGGCGCGCCCATCTTTTCGATCTGCTCGGCCGTCGCGATCGATTTCGGCCAGTCCTTTTCGATCTCGTAGATGGTCAGCAGCGCGCGCTGCGCGCCGAGCGAATATTCGCCGGCGTTGAGCGACTTGAACGTTTCCTCGGCGCGATCGAGCAGGCCCGCCTTCAGGAAATCCTGTCCGAGTTCGTAGAGCGCGTGATCGCGTTCCGCGACCGGCAAATCGGCGCGGCTCAACAGATTCTGATGCACGCGAATCGCGCGATCGGTCTCTCCGCGACGGCGAAACAGATTGCCGAGCGCGAAATGCAGTTCGATCGTTTCGGGATCGAGCTTGGCGACTTCGATGAACGCATCGATCGCCTTGTCGTGTTGCTCGTTGAGCAGAAAATTGAGGCCGCGAAAATACGAGCGCGGCAGATTCGCATTTTCGGACAACAGCGCTTTCAAGTCATAGCGGGACGCCATCCACCCCAGCGCGAAAGCGACGGGGATGACAAGCAGCCACCAGAAGTCTAGATCCATGCGATTAGTCGTTGAGTGTCAGATGTCTGCGCGAAAGGTCAGATGAGCGGCGGCATCGGCGGTTCTTCCTTCACCACCGGCGTCTCGCGAGCGACGCGCAGCTCGCGCTTCAGACGCCCGTTCTCCATGCGCAGACGCACCCTGGCCGGCACAGCCGACACGAGCCCCGCGAGCAATCCCACCACGAAAAACGCGAGGCCGATCAGAATAAGCGGCGCCTGCCACGCGTAGCCCGCGAGAAAGTTCAGCGTCGCGGGCTGGGTATTGGCGAGCGCCAGCACCAGCAACAGCACGAATACCAGAACGCGGATCAGCCAGACGATGAATTTCATGTAGGGTCTCGCAAGAGCGGTTGCACCAGACGGCCCTTCCGTTTCGGCCGGGCCTGCGCGGTTGAACACCCAGGTCAAAGTGACCGGTATTGTAATTGATGCTCCCGGGCGCCGGCAGTCGCCCGCTCGACGCATGAATTTTTAGCAAACAACGCACCCGTCGCGCTGGATCGCTGCTATCGAAACGCCGCGCAAAAAAAAAGCACCCCGAAGGGTGCTTTTCTGGTCGATTGCCTCGCAGGCCGACGCCGCGAACCGAAAATCCTGAAGGATCATCAGTCACGATGCGTGCCGATCAGAGATCGTCGGCATCGTCGTCATTCGAAGCTTTCAGCGGCTCGCCCGCGCGGCCGTCGACGCGTTCGCGCAATTCCTTGCCCGGCTTGAAGTGCGGCACGAATTTCTCCGGCACCAGCACCTTTTCACCCGACTTGGGATTGCGCCCGACGCGCGACGGACGACGATTGAGCCCGAAGCTGCCGAAGCCGCGAATCTCGATGCGATGACCGTTGGCCAGAGCCTCCGACATCGCATCCAGCATCGTCTTCACCGCGAAATCCGCATCCTTGAGGACAAGTTGCGGAAATCGCGACGCCAACTGGGCGACCAATTCCGATTTGGTCATTCTGCAGCTGTGCCGTTAAGGGCTTAGCTGTTCTGGCCGTCGAGCTTGGCCTTGAGCAGCGCGCCGAGGTTGGTCGTGCCGGTCGCGGCGGCGTTCGAGTCGCCCTGCAGGCTGCGCATGGCTTCCTGCTGTTCGGCCGAATCCTTCGCCTTGATCGACAGGTTGATGCCACGCGACTTGCGATCGATGTTGATGATCATCGCGTTGACCTTCTCGCCTTCCTTCAGCACGTTGCGCGCATCTTCCACGCGGTCTTGCGCGATTTCCGAAGCACGCAGGTAGCCTTCGACTTCGCCGGACAGCGTGATGACCGCACCCTTCGGATCGACCGACTTCACAACGCCGTCGACGATAGCGCCCTTGTCGTTGATCGCCACGAAGTTGCTGAACGGATCGCCTTCGAGCTGCTTGATGCCGAGCGAGATGCGTTCCTTGTCGACGTCGATGCCCAGAACCACGGCTTCGACTTCGTCGCCCTTCTTGTACTTGCGAACGGCTTCTTCGCCGGTTTCCGACCACGACAGATCCGACAGGTGAACCAGACCGTCGATGCCGCCAGGCAGACCGATGAACACGCCGAAGTCGGTGATCGACTTGATGGCGCCGCTGATCTTGTCGCCCTTCTTGAAGTTGCGGCTGAAGTCATCCCACGGATTCGGCTTGCACTGCTTCATGCCGAGGGAGATACGGCGGCGGTCTTCGTCGATTTCGAGAACCATGACTTCGACTTCGTCGCCCAGTTGAACAACCTTCGACGGAGCAACGTTCTTGTTGGTCCAGTCCATTTCCGACACGTGGACGAGGCCTTCGATGCCCGATTCCACTTCGACGAATGCGCCGTAGTCGGTGATGTTCGTGACCTTGCCGAACAGGCGCGTGCCCGACGGGTAACGGCGCGAGATGCCTTCCCACGGATCGTCGCCCAGTTGCTTGATGCCGAGCGAAACGCGGTTCTTCTCTTGGTCGAACTTGAGGATCTTGGCGGTGACTTCCTGGCCAACCGACAGGACTTCCGACGGGTGACGCACGCGGCGCCATGCGATGTCGGTGATGTGCAGCAGGCCGTCGATGCCGCCGAGGTCCACGAACGCGCCGTAGTCGGTGATGTTCTTGACCACGCCTTCGACGATCGCGCCTTCCTTCAGCGTCTCGAGCAGCTTCGCGCGCTCTTCGCCCTGCGTCGCTTCGATGACCGCGCGGCGCGACAGCACCACGTTGTTACGCTTGCGATCGAGCTTGATGACGCGGAATTCGAGCGTCTTGCCTTCGTACGGCGTCGTGTCCTTGACCGGACGCGTGTCGACGAGCGAACCCGGCAGGAACGCGCGGATGCCGTTGACCATCACGGTCATGCCGCCCTTGACCTTGCCGGTGATCGTGCCGGTCACGAGTTCGTTGTTGTCCAGCGCCTTTTCCAGCGACAGCCACGAAGCGAGGCGCTTCGCCTTGTCGCGCGACAGGATGGTGTCGCCATAGCCGTTTTCCAGCGCGTCGATCGCGACGGAAACGAAGTCGCCCGCCTGCACTTCCACTTCACCCGCGTCGTTCAGGAATTCTTCGAGCGGAATATAGGCTTCGGACTTGAGACCAGCGTTGACGACCACGAAGTTGTGGTCGACACGCACGACTTCGGCGGAGATCACTTCGCCGGCGCGCATGTCCTGCTTGGTCAGCGACTCTTCGAACAGAGCCGCAAAGGATTCGGTATTCGGGGTGGAGGTTTGCAGGTCGGACATAAAAATCGATATTTGCACGGCCTTTGCGCGGTGATTCGGAATGAACCGGCGGGTTTTACCCAGATGCGCAACGCCATACGGGGTTAAATGGTTTAACACACGCCCTGCCTCCCGGCAGAGCACCTTACTTCTACTGCACTACACGAATCTCGCTGAACCAGCCGATGATCTGCTCGACCGCTTGATCGATCGACAAACCGGAGGTGTCCAGCGTCTTCGCATCCGCCGCGGGCTTGAGCGGCGCGGCGCTCCGGTTCATGTCCCGGGCATCGCGTGCGCGCAAATCTCGCAGCAAGTCATCCATATTAGCAGAAAAACCTTTTTGCATCAATTGCTTATACCGCCGCGCCGCGCGCGCCTCGACGCTTGCAGTCAGGAACACCTTCAGCGTGGCGTCGGGGAAGATGACCGTGCCCATGTCGCGGCCGTCGGCGACGAGGCCGGGGCGCTTGCGAAAAGCCCGCTGGCGCGCGACGAGCGCCTGGCGCACTTCGGGATGCACGGCGATGGCGGAGGCGCGGTTGCCGACTTCTTCCTGCCGGATTTCGCCCGAGACATCGGCGCCATCGAGCTGCGCGCAACCTTCGCGGAACGTGATATGGAGCGCCTCGACCAGTTTTGCAAGGCCGGGGGCGTCGTCCTTGTCCACTTCGTAGCGGATGCTCGCGAGCGCCGCGAGCCGGTAGAGCGCGCCGCTGTCGAGCAGGTGGAAGCCGAGCGTCGCCGCGACGATCGCCGCGACCGTGCCCTTGCCCGACGCCGTCGGCCCGTCGATGGTAATCACTGGTGTTGGGTCGAAAGGACGGGTCGGTTTCATTGAGTCTGGCCGTTCTGGCCCGTTATTACGGTCATGGAAGTCGAAGTCATCGCGTTTCACGGTACAGCGCTCCCGTTACGCTTTCACGAGCGTCGAGAAGCGGTCGAAGTAGTCCGGAAAGGTTTTAGCCACACATTTGGGATCGTTGATGCGGACCGGCACGCCGCCGAGGCTCACGAGCGAAAAGCACATCGCCATGCGGTGATCGTCGTAGGTGTCGATCGCGGCGTTCGGCGTCAGTTTCGCCGGCGGCGTGACGACGAGATAATCCGCACCCTCTTCCACGGTCGCGCCGACCTTGCGCAACTCGTTCGCCATCGCGGCGATGCGATCCGTTTCCTTCACGCGCCAGCTCGCGATATTGCGCAGCGTCGTCGTGCCGCTGGCGAAGAGCGCGGCCACGGCGATCGTCATCGCGGCGTCGGGAATCAGGTTGAAATCCATGTCGATGGGCGCGAGCCTGCCATCGTCCGATTCGACGCCGCGCACTTCGATCCAGTCCTCGCCCATCATCACGTTCGCGCCCATGCGGTTCAGCGCGTCCGCGAAGCCGACATCGCCCTGAATGCTCGAACGACCGACGCCCTCCACGCGCACCGGTCCATGCCCGATCGCGCCCGCCGCCAGGAAATACGAGGCCGACGACGCATCGCCTTCCACCATGATCGCGCCCGGCGACTTGTAGCTCACGCCGGCGGGAACGGTGAAGCGCGCCCAGCCGTCGCGCTCGACCGTGACGCCGAAGCGCTCCATCAAACGAATCGTGATTTCGATGTACGGCTTCGAAATGAGTTCGCCTTCGATCTCGATCGTAACGGGACCGTTACGGCCTTCCACGACCGGCAGGCTCATCAGGAGCGCGGTGAGAAACTGGCTCGACACGTCGCCGCGCACGCGGATCGGCTTGTCGATGGCGATCTTCGCGGCGTGGATCCTGAGCGGCGGGAAGCCGTCGTTGAGCTCGTAATCGATCGCAGCGCCGATCTGACGCAGCCCGTCGACGAGATCGCCGATCGGCCGCTCGTGCATGCGCGGCACGCCGTGCACACGATATTCGCCGCCGTTCACGGCCAGCGCCGCGGTCAGCGGACGCACCGCCGTACCCGCGTTGCCGAGAAACAGCTCCGCCGATTTCGACGGAAACGCGCCGCCCGTCCCGCCGACGATCACGCGCTCGCCGTCCTCGCGCACGGCGACGCCCAGGTTCCGGAGCGCGGCGAGCATCACGCGCGTGTCGTCAGAATCGAGCAGATTCGTGATCGACGTTTCGCCGTGCGCAAGCGCCGCGAGCAGCAGCACGCGGTTCGAAATGCTCTTCGAGCCGGGCAGGCGCACGGTGCCGGACGCGCGGGAGAAAGGTCCGAGATCGAGATGTTCCATGTTGTTTCCTTGTTTCGCGGCTTACTTGGCGGCGATGTCGTTCGAAGGCTTGATGCCGCCGCGTTCCTGCCATTCTTTCCGGGCGACGCGCGAACGCGCGAACGCCGCTTCGAGCGCCGCGCCGTCCGAGGCGTCGATCGCCGCGCGAAAACGCGCGAGCACCGCGGTGTAATCGTCGAGCTCGGCGAGCAGCGCGGCGCGGTTCGCGAGACAGATATCGCGCCACATTTCGGGACTCGACGCCGCGATGCGCGTGAAATCGCGAAAGCCGCCTGCGGCGAACGAGAATTTCAGATCGGCATCGGGCGTGTCGAGAATCTGATCGACGAGCGCGAACGAGAGCACGTGCGGCAAATGACTCACCGACGCGAACACGCGATCGTGCTGCGCCTCGCTCATCTGACGCACGCACGCGCCGCTCGCGCGCCACATCGACGCGATGCGTTCGACGCCATCCGCCGCATTTTCCGGCAGCGGACACAGCACGACATTGCGATCGACGTACAGATCGGGCAATGCCGCATCGACGCCGCTCGACTCGCGCCCGGCGATCGGATGGCCCGGCACGAACTGCGCGACGCGCGCACCGAGCGCGCGCTTCGCCGCAGCGACGACATCGGCTTTCGTGCTGCCGGCGTCGGTGACGATGGTTCGCGCGTCGAGAAACGGCGCGATGCGCGCGAGCAGCGGCTCGGTCTGCGCGACGGGCGCGGCGAGCAGCACCACGTCGGCGCCTTCGAGCACCTTGACGAGCGCGGCGTCGTCGTCGAGCGCGGCGGCTTCGTCGATCACGCCGAGTTCGATCGCGCGCTCGACCGACGCACGCGACCGACCCACGCCGACGACGCGACCTTCGAGCCCCGCGCGCTCACGCAACGCGCGCGCGAGCGATCCGCCGATCAGGCCGACGCCGAAGATAACCAGTTTATTGAAAGAGAACATCGATGCAGCCTGAAGCTGAAAACGAAGCGGCCGCTCAACGCGCCCGCGGATACGAACCGAGAATCTTCAGGAACGCGGACTTGCGCCCGAGTTCGTCGAGCGCGGCCGCAACCGCGGCATCGTCGCGATGGCCTTCGATGTCGATATAAAAGTAGTACTCCCACGCGCCCGAACGCGCGGGACGCGACTCGAAGCGCGTCATCGAAACGCCGTGTTTCGCGAGCGGCTCGAGCAGCTTGAAGACCGCGCCGGATTCGTTCTTCACCGTGACGATGAGCGACGTCTGATCGTGGCCGCTCGAATCCGTCGGCTGCTTGCCGACGATCACGAATCGCGTGCGATTGTGCGGATCGTCCTGAATCATCGAGAACACGACGCCGAGGCCGTAATGCGTCGCGGCGCGATCGCCCGCGATGGCCGCGACCGTCGGATCTTCGACCGCCATGCGCGCGGCTTCCGCGTTGCTCGACACCGCTTGCCGTTCCAGATGCGGCGCGTTCGCGGACAGCCAGCGCTGGCACTGCGCGAGCGCCTGCGGATGCGCGCATACGCGCTTCACGCCGTCGAGCGTGCCGGACGCGGTCAGCAGATTGTGATGGATCGGCAACGCGAGTTCGCCGCCGATCAAGAGCGACGTCTGCAGCAGCAGATCCAGCGTGCGCGACACCGCGCCTTCTGCCGAATTCTCGACCGGCACGACGCCGTACTGCGCCGCGCCCGCCTCGACGGCGCGGAACACTTCGTCGATCGACGGGCACGGCACGCCCTGAATCGAATGCCCGAAGTATTCGAACATCGCCTGTTCGCTATAGGTGCCGACCGGGCCGAGGAACGCAGCGCTGATCGTCTGTTCGAGCGCGCGGCTCGCGGCCATGATCTCGCGCCAGATCGACGCGATGTGCTCGTCGGCGAGCGGCCCGTCGCTCATTTCCTGCAGGCGCGCGATGACCTGCATCTCGCGCTCCGGACGAAACACGGGCGCATTGAAATGCTTCTTCACTTCGCCGACTTCGAGCGCGACGGAAGCGCGCTGATTCAGCAGCGCGATGAGTTGCGCGTCGAGCGCATCGATGCGCTCACGCAGCGGTTTGAGTCTTGTATTGAGATCGTCGTCCATGCGGTGCTTGATGTTTGAAGCCAGGTTTAAGCGCTTTCGCGCTCGAATTCCTTCATGTAATCGACGAGCGCTTTCACGCCCTCGATCGGCACCGCGTTGTAGATCGATGCCCGCATGCCGCCGACGGACTTGTGGCCCTTCAGTTGCAACAGCCCGCGCGCCTTCGCGCCGGCCAGGAAATCGGTGTTGCGCGATTCGTCGGCGAGGAAGAACGGCACGTTCATGCGCGAACGGTTCGGGCGCTCGACCTTGTTGACGTAGAAATCGCTCGAATCGATGGTGTCGTACAGCAGCTTCGCCTTTTCGACGTTGCGCGCTTCGATCGCCGTGAGACCGCCCTGCTTCTTCAGCCACTTGAACACGAGACCGGCGACGTAGATCGCATACGTGGGCGGCGTGTTGTACATCGAGTTGTTCTCGGCGACGGTCTTCCACTCGAACGCCGAAGGACAGATGGACAGCGCGCGGTCGAGCAGGTCTTCGCGCACGATCACGACGGTCACGCCCGCCATGCCGATGTTCTTCTGCGCGCCGCCGAAGAGCACGCCGAACTTCTCGATGTCCATCGGGCGCGAGAGGATGTGCGAGGACGCGTCGGCGACGAGCGGGATGTCGCCCAGATCGGGAATCTCGAAGGCTTCGACGCCGTCGATGGTTTCGTTGCTGCACAGATGCACGTAGGCCGGATCGTCCGACAGCTTCCATTCGCTGAAAGCCGGCACGCGCGTGAAGCCTTCTTCGGTCTTGCCGCTCGCCGCGAGATGCGGCGTGCCGTACTTCTGCGCTTCCTTGAACGACTTCGTCGACCATGAACCGGTGACGACGAAGTCGGCGGTTTGCCGCTTGCCGAGCAGATTCATCGGCACGATGGCGTTTTCGCCGATGCCGCCGCCCTGCAGAAACAGAATGCGATGCGACGCCGGCACGTCCAACAGTTCACGCAGATCGGTGAGCGCGGCCTCGTGGATCGACATGAACTCCGCGCCGCGGTGACTCATTTCCATCACGCTCATGCCGCTGCCTTGCCAGTCGAGCATTTCATCGGCTGCCTGCTTCAGGACTTCTTCTGGCATGGCGGCTGGGCCGGCGGAGAAATTGAACACGCGCATCTGGAGATCCCGGAAATCCGATTCGGCAGGCGCGAATTGCGCGGCAAATGCAGCGAAGACCGCGCAATCACCGTTTTCGCGCCCGAAAAAGAAATGGCTGCTTGCGCTCGCGCGCAAACAGCCATTATCGCACTGTCCTGAAAACCCGCCAATGCACGGGGCGGTGAGCCCCGCCGGCGGATTCCCGTCAGGCCGACGTCATCGAGCTTACTTGGCGCTCGGCTTGACGCTCGCCACTTCCTGATCGGCTTGCGTGCGCGTTGCCTTGATGGCTTGCGGCATGTACTTCTGCATCAGGCCATTCACGACGTCGCGGCCAACCTGGTCCTGAACCTGGATGAACTTGCGGCCAGTCGTGCTCTTGTAGAAGTTGGTCAGATCCTTGATCTCGTCCGTCGAGTAGTACTTCGCGTATGCGTCGTACTGAGCTTGCATCGCGTCCTTGCGGAAGGCGTCGGTGGCGAAAACCTGGCCGGCGGAGTCGACCAGCTTCGGCACTGCGTTCTTCTGCAGCGTCGGAACGGCGGCTTGCTTCTGCTTGTCGTTCATCGTCTTGTTCTCGGACAGCGCGTCCGAGAGGATCGCCGGCACGAGTTGCTTCGATTGCATCTGCGCGCTGTTACCGATCGCACCGACCAGCTTCTGCGCGTCGATCGCGTCGAGCAGGTCCTTGATCGCGGCTTGCTTGGCCGGATCAACCGGTGCTGCTGCGGCTGCCGGTGCGGCCGTTTGCGCGGGCGCCTGATTCTGAAGCGACTGAGCCATCGCGAAGGTCGGCACGAAAGCGGCCAGCAACATCCACTGCTTGAAACGTCCTTGCATTATTACTCCCTGTAAAAAATATCCAGTTCAGCACTGGCGACGAGCGTTGCCTGTCGTTTCGACGCCGGCAACCCGCTCATGTCACGTCGCGCAGCTTAACCAATCCGAGCTTTCAAAAGCGATAACGAGAGCGTTGAGACACAAAAAATATCAGGCGTTTTCTTCGCCTTCACCATTTTCCGCGTCACCCGGTTTCGCTGCAGAATCTTCCGAACCGGCGTCTGCCTCGAGTTCGGCCTCGGCTTCCGCTTCGGCGATATGCTGCAGTCCCGACAACTTCGTACCCTCGTCAAGGCTGATGAGTGTAACACCTTGAGTTGCACGGCCCATTTCGCGGATTTCCGAAACTCGCGTGCGAATAAGCACGCCCGCGGTCGTGATCAGCATGATCTCGCTCTCCGGCTCGACGAGCGTCGCCGCGACGACGCGGCCGTTACGCTCCGACGTCTGGATCGCGATCATACCCTTCGTGCCGCGGCCATGACGCGTGTACTCGTTGATCGGGGTGCGCTTGCCATAGCCGTTCTCGGTCGCCGTCAGCACCGACTGATTCTCGCCGCCCGCAACGAGCATCGCGATGACCTGCTGCCCGTCTTCGAGCTGCATGCCGCGCACGCCGCGCGCCTCGCGGCCCATCGCGCGCACGTCGTTCTCGTCGAAGCGCACGGCCTTGCCCGCGTCGGAGAACAGCATGACGTCGTGCTGGCCGTCGGTGATGGCGGCGCCGATGAGGTAATCGCCCTCGTCGAGACCGACCGCGATGATGCCCTTCTTCATCGGACGGCTGAACGCTTCGAGCGGCGTCTTCTTGACCGTGCCGAGCGCGGTCGTCATGAATACGTACTTGTCGACGGAGAATTCCTTGACCGGCAGGACGACGTTGATCTTCTCGCCATCCTGCAGCGGGAACATGTTGACGATCGGACGGCCGCGCGAGTTGCGCGAGCCCTGCGGCACTTCATAGACCTTGATCCAGTACACGCGGCCGCGATTCGAGAAGCACAACATGTGATCGTGCGTGTTCGCGATGAAGAGCGTGTCGATCCAGTCGTCTTCCTTCATCTGCGTCGCCTGCTTGCCGCGACCGCCGCGCTTCTGCGCGCGATATTCGGAAAGCGGCTGCGACTTCACATAACCGGAATGCGACATGGTGACGACCATGTCCGTCGGCGTGATGAGGTCTTCGGTGTTGAGCTCGGTCGCGTTCATCTCGATACGAGAACGGCGGTCGTCGCCGAACTCGGCGCGAATCTGGCCCAGCTCCTCGACGATGATCTGGCGAATCCGCTCCGGCCGCGCGAGGATGTCGAGCAGGTCGGCGATCTGCGCCATCACTTCGCGATACTCGCCGACGATCTTGTCCTGCTCCAGACCCGTCAGGCGCTGCAGACGCATCTGCAGGATTTCCTGCGCCTGAACGTCCGACAATTTATACAGACCGTCTTCCTGCAGGCCGTATGCCGGATTCAGCCCTTCCGGACGATACGCCGCGCGGCCGCCCGAAGCCTCGGTCTCGGTGCGCGTGAGCATTTCGCGCACGAGCGACGAATCCCACGGACGCGCCATCAGTTCCTGCTTCGCGATAGGCGGCGTCGGCGCGGCCTTGATGATCGCGATGAATTCGTCGATGTTAGCGAGCGCGACAGCGAGACCTTCGAGCACGTGCCCGCGATCGCGGGCCTTGCGCAGTTCGTATACAGTGCGCCGCGTCAGCACTTCCCGTCGATGCGACAGGAAGCACTCGAGCATCTCCTTCAGGTTCAGGAGCTTCGGCTGGCCGTCGACGAGCGCGACCAGGTTCATGCCGAACGTGTCCTGCAGCTGAGTCTGCTTGTACAGGTTGTTCAGAATGACTTCCGGCACTTCCCCGCGCTTCAGCTCGATCACGACGCGCATGCCCGACTTGTCGGATTCGTCGCGAATATCGGAAATGCCTTCCAGCTTCTTCTCGTTGACGAGTTCGGCGATGCGCTCGAGCAGCGTGCGCTTGTTCACCTGATACGGAATTTCGTCGACGATGATGGCCATGCGCTGGCCGCGGTCGATCTCTTCGAAGTGCGTGGCCGCGCGCATCACGACGCGCCCGCGCCCCGTGCGATAACCGTCGCGCACGCCTGCCACGCCGTAGATGATGCCGGCGGTCGGGAAGTCCGGCGCCGGCACGATCTCGATGAGTTCGTCGACGGTGGCCTCGGGCGTATTCAGCAGATGCAGGCAGGCGTCGACGATTTCGCGCAGGTTGTGCGGCGGAATGTTGGTCGCCATGCCGACCGCGATGCCGGCCGAGCCATTGATCAGCAGATTGGGAATGCGCGCCGGCAGAACGAGCGGCTCGTTTTCGCTGCCGTCGTAGTTCGGCCCGAAGTCGACCGTTTCCTTGTCGATGTCGGCCAGAAGCTCGTGGCCGATCTTCGCCATGCGGATTTCGGTGTAACGCATCGCCGCGGCGTTGTCGCCGTCGACCGAACCGAAGTTGCCCTGGCCATCGACCAGCATGTAGCGCAGCGAGAACGGCTGCGCCATCCGAACGATCGTCTCGTAGACGGACGCGTCGCCGTGAGGATGGTACTTACCGATGACGTCACCGACGATACGCGCCGACTTCTTGTACGCGCGATTCCAGTCGTTGTTCAGCTCGTGCATCGAGTAGAGCGCCCGACGATGCACCGGCTTCAAGCCATCGCGTACATCGGGAAGCGCCCGCC
Source organism: Caballeronia sp. ATUFL_F2_KS9A (assembly GCF_023630765.1). Lineage (NCBI taxonomy): Bacteria > Pseudomonadati > Pseudomonadota > Betaproteobacteria > Burkholderiales > Burkholderiaceae > Caballeronia > Caballeronia sp. ATUFL_F2_KS9A. Next base: position 24,760 of record NZ_JALQEK010000011.1, read on the forward strand.
CGACGATCACGCTCATCGCGTAATCGAGATACGAGCGGCGCATTTCCTCCTCGAGGGAGATTGGCAGAGTCTCTTTGGCGAATTGATCCATTATCCGTGTCTTGAACTATGCAGCGGCGACACGGCAGCGCGCGACGATTTCGCGAAACTCGCCCGTCAGCCGCACGACATGAGGCTGCCGCGGGGCGTAGCCGGCGTACGCTGCGCGCCCCCATATGCGGCGCACGCCTCTGAGCGCCGCGTACGGTGCATATGCTGCGCATGTCATATTTATGCGTGCGAACGCAGCGCATCAGGAGATTCTACCATGCGCGACATTAGCGCCCTGACGACTGCTGTATACATACAGTGTGTTGCGCCCGTCCAGCCGGAATGTGCACGCCGAGTTCGCATTGCGCAACGTCGTACCAATTACTTACAAAAACCGGGGAACGATTTCCGTCCTTTCGTCACTTCGGCGGGCTATCATGCCGCCTCGTCTTTTTGCTGATCGATAAAGTACCCGCGATAAAAACACGCAGGAAATGGCATTCAGGCACGCAATATGCGCGGATTTCGCGCCTTCTTCGGGCCTGACCGTCTCCTGTCCCCTTCTTGTTGCGCATGCACCACATAAGGTTGCGGGCGTGCAGCGTGCGGGGATATTTTTATCGTTGCAAGGGAACGATATGGCAAAATGCCAACGCACAAACTTAGACACTGCTCGAAGTCTATACAGCGCGTTTTGTTCCGTAGGGAATGTTATACTTCGAGCAATGTATGACTTGTCTTCGTCTACAGGCTCGCAGTAAACCTGCGGTAATCTCAATTTCGAGAGGAGAAATATGAATAAACTTTCAAAGCTCGCGTTCATTGCAGCTACCGCAGTTATGGCTGCATCGGCCTCGGCACAGTCGGTGCCGGCCTCGCGACAAGCCGTGAATGACAACTGGGTGAACGGTACGGGCGAGTATGTGTGGATGAACGGCACGAACGAACTGTGCTGGCGCGACGCATTCTGGACGCCGGCTACGGCAAACGCGAAGTGCGACGGCGCGCTGGTCGCGCAAGTTGCACCGCCGCCGACGCCGGTCGCTCCGCCGCCGCCTGCTATCACGACGCAGAAGATCACGTATCAAGCTGACGCCCTGTTCGACTTCGACAAGGCTGTTCTGAAGCCGGCTGGCAAGACGGCGCTTGACGACCTGGCATCGAAGATCGGCGCGCTGAACCTCGAAGTCGTGGTTGCAACGGGTTACACCGACCGCATCGGTTCGGACAAGTACAACGATCGTCTGTCGCTGCGCCGTGCGCAAGCTGTGAAGGCTTACCTGGTCAGCAAGGGCATCGAAGCGAACCGTATCTACACGGAAGGCAAGGGCAAGCGCGACCCGGTCACGAAGGGTAGCTGCCAACAGAAGAATCGCAAGCAACTCATCGCTTGCCTCGCACCGGATCGTCGCGTGGAAGTCGAAGTTGTCGGCACGACGCGTCAGCCGCAGCAGTAATAGCGAGCAGGATTGCCGCAGATCAAACCCCCGCCTCGGCGGGGGTTTTTTTATGCCCGAAGCATTTCGCGCATTCGTTTAATGGGCCGCCGATTCAGGTAGGCTTCGGCTATGGCGCGTTTTGCCCGCCCATTGCGTCGCCTATATACTCGGTCCTAATCGATTCACGACTCAAACAAGGCACTCCCGAACATGACCAACGTCGATCCCCACGAACTGCAGAAATTCAGCGAGCTCGCGCATCGCTGGTGGGACCCGAACGCCGAGTTCAAGCCGCTGCATGAACTGAACCCGGTTCGGCTCGACTGGATCGACGCGCACGCGCATCTGATGAGCAAACGCGTTCTCGACATCGGCTGCGGCGGCGGCATTTTGTCCGAGTCGATGGCCACGCGCGGCGCGAACGTCAAAGGCATCGACTTGTCGTCGAGCGCGCTCGGCGTCGCGGATCTGCACAGTCTCGAAAGCGGCGTCGAGGTCGCGTACGAAGAAATCTCGGCGGAAGCGCTCGCCGCGCGCGAACCGGGCTCATACGACGTCGTCACCTGCATGGAGATGCTCGAGCACGTTCCGAATCCCGCGGGCACCGTTGCCGCTTGCGCCGCGCTCGTGAAGCCGGGCGGCTGGGTATTCTTCTCCACGTTGAACCGGAACGCGAAGGCGTATTTGTTCGCCGTCATCGGCGCGGAATACATCGCGCGCATGCTGCCGCGCGGCACGCACGATTACGCGCGCTTCATCAAACCGTCGGAGCTCGCCACGTTCGCGCGCGCCGCCTCGCTCTTGCCCGTCGATATCAAGGGCATCACGTATCGGCCGATCTCCAGGCACTTCGGCCTGTCGAACGACACGAGCATCAACTACATGATGGCTTGCCGCCGCGAAGCCTGACGCCATGACCAACGACGATCCCTTGTCTACGGGCACCATCGATACCACGCCCCTTCCGGAAGACACGAATCCCCTGCCCCAGCGCCTTGCCGAAGGCGATGGCCTCGGGCTGTGCCAGGCCGTGCTGTTCGACCTCGACGGCACGATCGCCGACACCGCGCCCGACCTCGTCGCCGCGGTGAACAAGATGCGGCACGATCGCGGCCTCGAAATGCGCCCGCTCGAAACGTTGCGGCCGTTCGCGTCGGGGGGCGCGCGCGGTCTGCTCGGCGGCGCGTTCGAGATCGGGCCGGAGCATCACGACTTCGCGTCGATGCGCGAGGAATTCCTCGCCAATTACGAAGCCGATTTGTGCATCGAGACGACGCTCTTTCCGGGCATCGCCGAGATACTCGATCAACTCGATGCGCGCGGCGTGCGCTGGGGCATCGTCACGAACAAGGTGACGCGGTTCGCCGCGCCGCTCGTGGCCTTGCTGGGACTCGACACGCGCGCGGGCTGCCTCGTCTGCGGCGACACGACGCCGCATTCGAAGCCGCATCCGGCACCGCTCCTGCACGCGGCCGAGCTGCTGGATGTGGCGCCGGAGCGCATCGTCTATGTCGGCGACGATTTGCGCGACGTGCAGGCCGGTTTCGCAGCTGGCATGATCACCGTGGCGGCAGCCTACGGCTATTGCGGCGACGATATTCCGCCGCGCCGCTGGCACGCCAATCACGTCGTCGATTCGCCTGAGGAGTTGCAGCATCTGCTGCGTGACATCGCCTGACTTGAAAGTCCCGCGATTCGCCTCATATGGCTTTTCGTGGGATAATTTCTCTTCCGCTTGGGGGCGACCTGGTTTCGACAGGGGTTGTGAAGCGGTCAGGGCATACCGAGGACCCGTCACCTCGTTAATCAATGGGAAAAACGTAACTGCAAACGACGATACGTTCGCACTGGCAGCCTAAGGGCTAGCCGTCCTCTCACTAATTCGCTGACGGGTTAGGGTAGCAATACCACGAGAGGTCATATACGTCAGATAAGCTTTGGTGGCGTCACGACGCCCGAGTCGAAAATCTAGTGAATCGCCGTAACGCAGCGTGTTCGTCCGCGTCGTTACGGTTAAATCAAATGACAGAACTAAGTATGTAGAACTGGTCGTAGAGCGCTTCTGGACGCGGGTTCGATTCCCGCCGCCTCCACCAAAACACCCCCGTGAAACCCGCGATCGCGCAAGCATCGCGGGTTTTTCTTTGGCCGCACGGCAGGCACAACGACAGACGAAAAAAAAGCCCCGCACGGGGGCGGGGCAAACATCCTTGAGAGACATAGCGAGGACAGAGACAACCATCGCTACGTCCGAGAGAATAGGCGGCCACGCGCTGCGTTCGTATCGGAGCGGTCCGAATGCTGTTGCTTTGTGTCAATGACCAACAGATCGGAAGCCGGTTTACTCAGAAAACTCCGATTCTCGCCGTCCGAGCCTCAGCCTATTCTGAAGCTGCACTTCGGAACGTCGGCGGTTTGCGGCGGGCCAGGTGTCATTCCAAGTACCTTGGCCTCGCTCCGTGCGAGGTCTTTTTTTGCCTTAATTCGAACCGTCCTGCGGACACTTCAGATTGCAGCCGTTCGGATCGCCGTTATCGCCACGGCGGCGCATGGCCGATTTGCCCTGCTGATATTTCGCCGACGGCGCCGACGCCGCGAACTGCATCTGCGGATGCTCGTTCAAACGGAATTGGTCCTGCAGCACGCCGCCCGGCACGCCCGGCGAGTTCTGGGCAAAGGCGACGGGAACCATATAGATCGCGCCAGCGACGAGCGCGGCGGAAGAACAAGCAAGCAACGAGAGTTTCATGGCAGTGAAGTCGACAGCAAAGCGTTAGGTTAGCTCAATTCGCCGTCGATGGCAGTTTTGCGTCCGCCCCGCTCTTTTACAGCGTGTTTCCGTTTCAGCCGTGCAGGCCTTCGTCGACATCGACGAGCAAGCCGCAGTGCGCCGGATCGTAGCCCTCCAGATGAGCGACGCTCTCCGTGAAGCCGTCGCTGCGCAAAATGCGCAGCACCGACGCGAGCTGCGCCTCGTCGAGCCGGGCGCGCTCGCACGCGAAGAAGTAATCCTCGTCGATGATCGGGATGAAATCGAGCGCGAAATGATGAGCGGCGGGCTGCACGCCGAAGCCGAGATCGGCCATGCCGCTCGCGACGAACGCGGCGATCGCCGAATGCGTGAGCTCGGTGGTCGCGTAGCCGTTGATTTGATCGGGATCGACGCCCACGCTACGCAACGACAGATCGAGCAGCATGCGCGTGCCCGAACCCGGCTGACGATTGACGAAGCGCACGTCGCCGCGCGCGAGATCGCGCAAGCCGGAAATCTGCTTCGGATTGCCCTTCGGCAGAAACAGCCCTTGAGTGCGGCGTGTGAGCCGGATGAGCTGATGCCTGTTCCGGTCCAGAAACGGCCGATAAATGTCCGCGCAAGTGGAACGGAATTCGCCGATCGGCAAGTGAAAGCCCGCCAGTTCGCACTCGCCGCGCGCGAGGGCGCTCACCGCTTCGGCGCTCTCGCGATATTTGATGTCGACCGGCACGCGTTGATCGCCCAGCGCGCGCACGAGCGCCGCGACCGCGTAACCGTGCGACGCGTGAATCCGCACCTGGCTGACGCCGCCCGCGAGACGCCGGTTCAGCTCGATGGCCACATCGTTCGCCACCGCCTGCAACGGCGTTTCGAGCCGCTCGCCGCACACGCGCTGCGCGCGCAATACCGATTCGCCCAGTTCGGACAGCACCGAGCCGCGACCGCGCGATTTGGTGATGAGCGCACCGCCCAGCCGCGCTTCGATTTCGCGCAACAAACCCCACGCGTGACGATAGGACAAACCCTTAGCGCTCGCGGCGTTCGCGATGCTGCCCGTCTGCGCGACGAGCTTCAAAAGCGGCACAACCGCGCTGAGACTGGTTTCCCGGCCATCCGCGTCGCGCAGGATCAGCTCCGCGCGGCATTCGACGTCCACCATATGCACTCCCCCTTCCTATTGCCAAGATATATCACGACGCCTATTGTTCTTTTACAGGCTCGGCACCCGTAATTATATCCGTCCAAATATGTACCAACAAAACATATGCCGAGTGTTGGAGGAGCCCCATGACACATCCGCAGCTTTCCGCCGCTGCATCCGCTGAAATCGTGCGTCGCCACGCAGTACAAGGCGCGACGTTGATGACCATTCTTCACGCCATCCAGGACGAAGTCGGCTATGTGCCGGAGACGGCGATCGCGCCGCTCGCACAAACGCTGTCGCTGTCGCGCGCAGAAGTTCATGGCGTCGTCACGTATTACCATCACTTCCGGTCCGCCCCGCCCGCGCGCGTGACCGTGCAGCTTTGCCGCGCGGAAGCGTGCCGCAGCATGGGCACGGAAGCGCTGAAGGATCACATCGAAGGACACACGGGTTGCCGCTTCGACAGCGGCCATGCCGAAGAGACCGAGCTCGAATCCGTGTTCTGCCTCGGTCAATGCGCGCTCTCCCCGGCGATGACGATCAACGGCGAACTGCACGCGCGCGTGACGCCGGCGAAGTTCGACCGCCTGTATGCAGCGGCGCAGACGAAAGTCGCGGAGGTGACGGCATGACCCGCATCTATGTACCGATCGATTCCGCCGCGCTCGCGCTGGGCGCGGACGCCGTCGCGCAAGCCATCGCGAGCGAAGCGCTGAAGCGCGGCCTCGACGTCCAACTCGTGCGCAACGGCTCGCGCGGCCTCTTCTATCTCGAACCGCTCGTCGAGGTCGAGACGCCGGACGGGCGCATCGGCTATTCGAACGTCGACGTGGAAGACGTCGCCTCGCTCTTCGATGCGGGCTTCCACGAAGGCAGCGCGCATGAAAAGAACGTCGGCATCGTCGATGAGATTCCGTATCTGAAGAACCAGCAGCGTCTGACGTTCGCGCGCATCGGCATTACCGATCCGTTGTCGATCGACGATTACGTCGCGCTCGGCGGACTCGATGGCCTGCGCAACGTGCTCGACATGAACGGCGACGCCGTCTGCGCAGCGCTGCTCGATTCCGGCCTGCGCGGACGCGGCGGCGCGGCGTTTCCGGCGGGCATCAAATGGAAGACCGTGCGCGGCGCGCTGGCGGACCAGAAATACATCGTCTGCAATGCCGACGAAGGCGACTCCGGCACGTTCTCCGACCGCCTCGTCATGGAAAGCGATCCGTACATGCTGATCGAAGGCATGATCATCGCGGGCGTGGCGGTCGGCGCGACCAAGGGCTACATCTATGTGCGCAGCGAGTATCCGCATTCGATCGCGACGCTGAACCGTGCGATCGACAAGGCGCGCGACGCGGGCTGGCTCGGCGCGAGCGTGCTCGGCACGTCGCACGAGTTCGAGCTGTATGTCGCAAAGGGCGCGGGCGCGTACGTGTGCGGCGAGGAAACGGCGCTGCTCGAATCGCTCGAAGGCAAGCGCGGCATCGTGCGCGCGAAGCCGCCGGTGCCCGCGCTCACGGGTCTGTACGGCAAGCCGACGGTCATCAACAACGTCATCACGCTCGCGACGGTGCCGATCATCTTCGCGAAGGGCGCGGCCTTCTATCGCGACTTCGGCATGGGCCGTTCGCGCGGCACGCTGCCCTTCCAGATCGCCGGCAACGTGAAGCAAGGCGGACTCGTCGAACTCGCGTTCGGCGTGACGCTGCGCGAGCTGATCTATACCTACGGCGACGGCACCGCGAGCGGACGTCCCGCGCGCGCGGTGCAAGTCGGCGGTCCGCTCGGCACGTATCTGCCGGAAAGCCAGTGGGATATTCCGCTCGATTACGAGGAGTACGCGAAGGTCGGCGCGGTGGTCGGCCACGGCGGGCTCGTCGTTCACGACGACACGTCGAACCTTGCCGAGCTCGCGCAATACGCGATGCACTTCTGCGCGCTCGAATCGTGCGGCAAGTGCACGCCGTGCCGCATCGGCTCGACGCGCGGCGAGGAAGTCATCGCGAAGATTCGCGAGGGCGATACGTCGGTGAAGCAGATCACGCTCTTGCGCGAACTGTGCGACACGATGGTGTCCGGCTCGCTCTGCGCGATGGGCGGCATGACGCCGTTTCCGGTGATGTCCGCGCTCGATCACTTCCCCGAAGATTTCGGCTTGCCCCGCACGCCCGCGCAGAAGGCGGCGTAAAGAAAAGGAGACAAACATGTCCAACACCATCAACGGCTGCGGCTCCGGCAACTGCGCGTGCAAGAGCGCGGCATCGGTGCAGCGCCGCGATCCGTTCGACGAAACCGACTACGGCACGCCGCTGCGTCATGCGGATGTCGACGTGACGCTGGAAATCGACGGCGAAAGCGTCACGGTTCCGGCCGGCACGTCCGTGATGCGCGCCGCGATCGAAGCCGGCGTCAACGTGCCGAAGCTCTGCGCCACCGATTCGCTCGAACCGTGGGGTTCGTGCCGCCTGTGCCTCGTCGAGATCGAAGGCAAGCGCGGCTATCCGGCATCGTGCACGACGCCCGTCGAAGCGGGCATGAAAGTACGCACGCAAAGCGACAAGCTGCAATCGCTGCGCAAGAACGTGATGGAGCTCTATATCTCCGATCACCCGCTCGACTGCCTCACCTGTCCCGCCAACGGCGATTGCGAGTTGCAGGACATGGCGGGCGTCGTCGGCTTGCGCGAAGTGCGCTATGGCTACGAAGGCGCAAACCATCTGAAGGACAAGAAGGACGAGTCGAACCCGTACTTCACCTACGATCCGTCGAAGTGCATCGTCTGCAATCGATGCGTGCGCGCGTGCGAGGAAACGCAAGGCACGTTCGCGTTGACCATCGCCGGACGCGGCTTCGAATCGCGCGTCGCCGCGAGCGAAAACGTGCCGTTCATGGAAAGCGAATGCGTGTCGTGCGGCGCGTGCGTCGCCGCGTGCCCGACCGCGACGCTGCAGGAAAAGAGCGTCATCATGCTCGGCCAGGCGGAGCATTCCGCCATCACGACGTGCGCGTATTGCGGCGTCGGCTGCTCGCTCAAGGCGGAGATGAAGGGCAACACCGTCGTGCGCATGACGCCGAACAAGAACGGCCAGGCGAACGAAGGCCACGCGTGCGTGAAGGGCCGCTTCGCATGGGGTTACGCGACGCACAAGGACCGCATCAAGAAGCCGATGATCCGCGCGAAGATCACCGATCCGTGGCGCGAAGTGTCGTGGGACGAAGCGCTCAACTATGCGGCGAGCGAGTTCCGCCGCATTCAGGACAAGTACGGACGCGATTCGATCGGCGGCATCACGTCGTCGCGCTGCACGAACGAAGAGACGTATCTCGTGCAGAAGCTCGTGCGGGCGGCGTTCGGCAACAACAACGTCGATACCTGCGCGCGCGTCTGCCATTCGCCGACCGGTTACGGCCTCAAGACGACGCTCGGCGAATCGGCGGGCACGCAGACGTTCGCATCGGTGGAACAGTCGGATGTGATCATCGTGATCGGCGCGAATCCGACCGACGGCCATCCCGTCTTCGGCTCGCGGCTGAAGCGCCGCGTGCGTGAAGGCGCGAAGCTGATCGTGATCGATCCGCGCCGCATCGATATCGTCGATACGCCGCACGTCAAGGCGCAGTATCACCTGCAATTGCGCCCCGGCACGAACGTCGCGATGGTCAATTCGCTCGCGCACGTGATCGTCACGGAAGGCTTGCTGAAGGACGATTTCATCGCCGAGCGCTGCGAGGAGCGCGCGTTCGGCCAATGGCGCGATTTCGTCGCGACGGAAGAGAACTCGCCCGAAGCGATGGAAAGCGTCACCGGCGTGCCCGCGAAACTGGTGCGCGAAGCCGCGCGCGTGTACGCGACGGGCGGCAACGGCGCGATCTATTACGGCCTCGGCGTCACGGAGCACGCGCAAGGCTCGACGACGGTCATGGGCATCGCGAACCTCGCGATGGCGACCGGCAATGTCGGCCGTGAAGGCGTCGGCGTGAATCCGCTGCGCGGCCAGAACAACGTGCAGGGCTCGTGCGACATGGGCTCGTTCCCGCACGAGCTGCCGGGCTATCGGCATATCGGCGATGCTGCGACGCGCTCGCTCTTCGAAGAAGCGTGGGATGTGAAGCTGCAGCCGGAACCCGGCCTGCGCATTCCGAACATGTTCGATGCCGCGATGCACGGAACCTTCATGGGCCTTTATTGCCAGGGCGAGGACATCGTTCAGTCGGATCCGAACACGCAGCACGTCGCCGATGCGCTGTCGTCGATGGAATGCATCGTCGTGCAGGACATCTTCCTGAACGAGACGGCGAAGTACGCGCACGTGCTCTTGCCCGGTTCGACCTTCCTCGAAAAGGACGGCACCTTCACCAACGCCGAGCGCCGCATCTCGCGCGTGCGCAAGGTGATGCCGCCGCTCGCGGGCTTCTCCGACTGGGAAGTGACCATCAAGCTTTCGCGCGCGCTCGGCTACGAGATGAACTACGCGAACCCGTCCGAGATCATGGACGAGATCGCGCGTCTCACGCCGACGTTCCACGGTGTCTCGTACGAACGTCTCGACGAGCTCGGCAGCATCCAGTGGCCGTGCAACGAGCGCGCGCCGGACGGCACGCCGACCATGCACATCGACGAATTCGTGCGCGGCAAGGGACGCTTCGTCATTACGAAGTTCGTCGCGACGCCGGAAAAGGTCACGCGCAAATATCCGCTGCTGCTCACGACGGGGCGCATCCTGTCGCAATACAACGTGGGCGCGCAGACGCGTCGTACCGAAAACTCGCAATGGCACGACGAGGATCGCCTGGAGATCCATCCGGTCGACGCGGAAGATCGCGGCATCAAGATGGACGACTGGGTCGGCATCGAGTCGCGCGCGGGGCAGACCGTGTTGCGCGCGAAGATCTCGGAGCGCATGCAGCCGGGCGTCGTCTATACGACGTTCCACTTCCCCGAGTCGGGCGCGAACGTCATCACGACGGATTCTTCCGACTGGGCGACGAACTGTCCGGAGTACAAGGTGACGGCGGTGCAGGTGATGCCGGTCGAGCAGCCGTCGCAATGGCAGAAGGAGTATTCGCGCTTCAACACGCAGCAGCTCGAACTGCTCAACCTCGCCACGACTTCTTCAGGAAAATAAGCAATGGATGTCGATAACCTGATCGAGATGGCGAACCGCATCGGCGAATTCTTCGATTCGATGCCGGACCGCCCCGAAGCCGTCGATAGCGTCGCGGACCACATCCGCCGGTTCTGGGAGCCGCGCATGCGGCTCGCGATTCTCGCCGCGCTCGACAATCCGGAAGCGAGCGCGACGATGGAGCCGATCGTGCGCGAGGCGCTCAGTCTGCATCGAATAGATCTGACGCCGAAAGCTGCGACCGCCTGAAACCCTCGAAGCCCTGCACCGCAGGGCTTTTTCAATCCTCCCGATACTCGCGTTGCGGCTGCCGCTCGATGTTCGTCTCCTGCGCGCCGAACCACGTTTCGCAGTGACGCAAGAGCGCGTGCACATCCGACGGCGCCCGCCCGCGCGCCGCGATATAGCCATCGGGACGCACGAGATAGAACGCGGGGCGCGTGCGGCCATAGTTGTCGGTGAGCGAGTTCGCGCCGTCGCCTTGCGTATCGGTGATGCGCCACACGCGCACCGCGTTCGGCAGGATCGCTTCGACGGACTGCGCGAGGCCGTCGAGATCGGGATCGCGCATCGCGTGGGCGACGGTGATCGTCGCGGGCGCGAGGGCGATATCGTCCTCGCCCGACGGATTCACCAGCAGAAACAGCGAGAAGCAGCCGGGATCGTGCAGATCGTAAAGACAGCCGACGCCCGGCAAACGCCCGAGCGGCCCGTCGACGACATGCACACGCGCATCGGGCGCGCGCTCGCCCGCGCGCGGACCGCCGTCGAGCAGACGCTCCAGCGTGAGCGGACTCTTGCGATAGTTGATCGACAGCTCGCTGACCGTGCGCCGCATCGCGTCGCGCAACGGACCGATCGCGGCGAGCGCGGGCATCACGTGATCGCGCATCAGCTTCATCGGGCCATGCTCGGCGCCTGCCATCTGCGTGAGCATGCTCGATTGCCGCAGCACGTCGCGCTCGATCGGATGCCGCTCCATGTGATAAGTGTCGAGCAGCCGCTCGGGCGCGTTGCCCGCGAGCATGCGAGCGATCTTCCAGCCGAGATTGAATGCTTCCTGAATGCCGGTGTTCATGCCCTGCGCGCCGGCGGGACTATGCACGTGCGCCGAATCGCCGGCCAGGAACACGCGCTCCACGCGAAGCTTGTCGACCATGCGGCTATTCAGATGAAAGTACGACGACCACGTCATGTTCGACAGCGCGATCTTGTGATGCACGCGCCGCTCGACGAGCGCGCGGCATTCGTCGAGCGTCGGGCCGGCTTTCGCGCCGGCCGCGTTGACCGCGCTTGCGGCAGGCGCGGGCAGATCGGCGATCAGGCGCGCGCGGTCGCCGCCCATCGGAAAGAGCGCGGCCAAGCCTTCGCCCGAAGCGAAGATGTGAAATTCGTCGTCGGGCCAGTCGGAGTCCGCATCGAGATCGGCGAGCAGGTACGTTTGATCGAACGTCTTGCCGTCGAAACCGATGCCGAGCCGATGCCGCACGAAACTGTGCGCGCCGTCCGCGGCGATCAGATACGAAGGCCGCAGCAGCTCGTCGCGCCCGTTCGGATGGCGCAGCGTCGCGTGCAGACCGGCGGAGCCTTGCGACACATCGACCACTTCGACACCGCGCTCGATATCGACGCGACAGCCCGCCAGATGCTCGGCGAGCAGACGTTCGGTCTGCGACTGTTCGAGAAAGAGCAGATACGGATAACGCGTCTGCAGCGGATCGAAATCGAGGCGCGCGAGGCGCTGGCCGTTGGAATAGAGATTCGCGACGCGCGCGCGATGGCCGAGCTCGAGAAACGGCTTGACGACGCGATGCTGTTCGAAGAGTTCGAGCGTGCGCGCCTGAATGCCGATCGCGCGTGAATGCGGCGACGGCTCGCGCGCGCGGTCGACGAGCCTCACCGGAATGTGCGCGCGCGCGAGACTCATCGCGGCGGCGAGGCCCGTCGGACCGGCGCCGACGATGAGAACGGGCGCCACGTCCAGCTTGTCGTTCGGATTCAGCTTTGGCGCGAACATGCAGTCGGTCCTCCCTGAAACGTCACGCGCTCTAGTGTACGCCCGCGAACCGCTCGCTCAGTGGGCGTGGCCGCGCTCGCTGAGCACGCACGCCTGGCATGCCTCGCCGAACTCGACCTGCACGGTCGCGTGATGCATCGAATATTCGCTGCGCAAGGTCGTGACGACGTCCTGCACGAACGCATCGCCGGGATGGCCTTGCGGCATCACGAGATGCACGGTGAGCGCGTTTTCGGTCGTCGAGAGCGCCCAGACGTGCAGGTCGTGGACGTCGCGCACGCCGGGAAGCCCGGTCAGATATCGCTCGATGCGCGACATGTCGACCGAAGGCGGAACGGCGGCCATCGCGAGGCGCATCGCGTCGCGCCCGAGTCCCCAGGTGCCGTAGACGATCACCGACACGACGATCAGGCTCATCAGCGGATCGAGCCAGCTCGCGCCCGTGAACAGGATGATGAGGCCGCTCACCGCGACGGCGGCGGAGATCGCGGCATCGGCGGCCATGTGCAGGAACGCACCGCGCACGTTGAGGTCTTCCTTGCTGCCGTGCATGAAGAGCCACGCGGAAAAGCCGTTCACGACCATGCCGAGCGTCGCGACGATGAACACGTCGAGGCCCGCGACGGGCGCCGGGTTGAAGAGACGCTCGATCGCTTCGAGGACGATGGCGCCGCACGCGAACAGCAGGAGCGCGGCGTTGGCGAGCGACGCCAGAATCGACGAGCTGCCGAGACCGAACGTATAGCGCGCGTTCGGCCGGCGCTTGCCGAGCCACACGGCGCCCCACGCGAGCAGCAGGCCGAGCACATCGGAGAGATTGTGGCCGGCGTCGGCGAGCAGCGCGGTCGAATGCGCGAGAAAGCCGTAGATGGCCTGCACGATCACGATCAGCAGATTCAGGCCGACCGCGAGCGCGAACGTGCGGCCCTGCCCTTCCTGCGGCGCGTGATGATGGTGATGTCCATGTCCGCCGTGCCCGTGCCCGTGCCCGTGCGCGTGCCCGTGCTCGTGCTCGTGCCCGTCGTGATGCTCGTGTTTGTCGTGCTGATGCGTGCTCATCGGCGTGCTCGTTGTTCGGTGAGTGTCATTCGATGTCCGCGGCATCGGCCTGCGGCTCCGCGATGTGCTCTCGCAACTCGGCGAGCATCGTGCTGATATGGCGATCCGCCGCCACGTAGAAAACCTGCTTGCCCTGGCGTTCGGCCCGCACGATTCGCGCCGCGCGCAAGAGCCGCAGATGATGGCTCACCAGCGACGCGGACAACCCGAGCAACTCCGCGATCGCCCCCACCGCGCGCTTGCGTTCGACGCACGCGAGCACGATGCGCAGGCGCGTCGGGTCGCCGAGCAGACGGAACAGATCGGCGAGCGGCACGACGCGGTCATCCGAAGTGATCGGGACGGCGGCGGAAGAATCGGAAACCGGATCGGAAGCCACGGACATCGTCAACATATGAATAGATGTTCATATGTTAAGTGCCATCGCCGCAACAAGTCAACGTCGCTTTGGCAGGGCGCTGTCCCCGGTGTGGGAAAATGCGAGGTTTGCTTTTCCGGGACAGCAGTTTCCCCGTCATGGACACCGTATTCGCCCGCGGTTTCGCGGCCCATCGCGACGGTCGCCTGACCGACGCGGAGCGCGACTATCAGGCCGCGCTCGCCGCCGAACCCCATCATGTCGACGCCTTGCACTATCTCGGCGTGCTGCGCCATCAACAGGGCCAGCACGCGGAGGCGGCCGAGCTCGTGCGCCGCGCGGTCGACCTGCGCCCGACCGATGCCGGCCTGCAGCTCAATCTCGGCAACGCGCTGAAGGCGCTCGGCCGTCTCGACGACGCGATCGAGCGCTTTCGCAACGCGCTCACGCTCGCGCCGGGCTTTCCGCTCGCGCAGTACAACCTCGGCAACGCCTACACGGCGGCCGGCCGTCACGAAGACGCCGCCGACGCGTTCGAGAAGGCGCTGCGCCTGCAGCCGAACGACGCCGCCGCGTGGAACAACTTCGGCAACTCGCTTTCCGCGCTGCAGCGCTTCAAAGACGCCGCGCAGGCGTTCAGGCGCGCGCTCGCGCTGCGTCCGCGTCATGCCGGCGCGCACAACAATCTCGGCATGGCGTTGAACGCGCTCGGCGATACCCTCGGCGCGATCGCGCACTTTCGCGCCGCGCTCGACGCCGAGCCCAACTACGTCGCCGCGCACTTCAATCTCGGCAATCTCCTCGAAACGCACGGCCATCCGGAAGACGCGCTGCCAGCGCTGCAGAAAGCCGTCGCCTTGCATCCGCATTTCGCGCCGGGCTATTTCGGGCTTGGTCACGCGCTCGCGAAGCTGGGCCGTCACGATGACGCCATCGCGCACTTCGAGCGCGCGGTCGGGCTCGATCCGAAATACGGCGTCGCCTGGCTGTGCCTCGGCAACGCGCGGCTTGCGCTCGGCGCGCATCAGGCGGCGCTGCGCGCATTCGACGAAGCGTTGCGCATCGATCCTTCGATGCCCGCCGCGCATCTGAACCGGGCGCTGGCCCTGCTCGCCATCGGCGATTACGCGCGCGGTCTCGCCGGTTACGAGTGGCGTCTGCAGACGCCCGGCAGCGAGCCGCCGCCGCGCCTGCCACGCTGGAACGGCGAACCGATGCCGGGCCGCACGCTGCTCGTGCGCGCCGAGCAGGGCTTTGGCGACACCTTGCAGTTCGCGCGTTTCGTGCCGTTCGCGGCGAAGCTCGCCGGCAAGCTGGTGCTCGAAGTGCAGCCCGCGCTCGTGCCGCTGCTCGCGCCTGCCGCGCATGCCGCGCGCGTGGAACTGAAGAGCAAGTCCGATGGCGTCCCGGTGCACGCCGACGCGTTCTGTCCGCTGTTAAGCCTGCCGCTCGCGCTCGGCATGACCGCGCTCGACGCGATCCCGGCGCGCGCGCCCTATCTCGTCGTGCCCGCCGAATACCGGCGCAAGTGGCGCGGCTCGATCGGTGGCCAGCACAAGCGCAAGATCGGCATCGCCTGGTCCGGACGGATGCAGCCGGGCGAAACGCGCTCGATCCCTGTCGCCGAGCTCGCGCCGCTGTTCGCGCTCGAAGGCATCGACTGGGTCGTGCTGCAGCCGTTCGTCACGGGCCGCGAGCGTGACTTGCTGGGCGCGCATCCGAACGCGGCATCGATTCATCTGCTGGAAAACCGGCTCGAAAACTTCGCCGATACGGGCGCGATCGTCGATCGGCTCGACGCCGTCGTCTCCGTCGATACGTCCGTCGCGCACCTCGCGGGCGCGCTCGGCAAGCCGCTCTGGGTAATGCTGCCGTTCGCCGCCGACTGGCGCTGGGGCATCGGCAGCGCCGAATGCGCGTGGTATCCGGGCGCGCGGCTCGTGCGTCAGCGCGCGCCGGGGCAATGGCGCGAAGTCATCGACGACACCGCGGCGGCGCTGGCGGCGCTTCCCGCATAAAAAATCCCCGCTTCATCGGCGGGGATTTTTTTCGACTGTTCAGCCGGATCACGCCGTCTTGTACTGATTGCGCGCCTCGGGCGACCGATACAGCACGAGCGTCGCGATCAGGCCGCACACCGCGGCAAGTCCCATCCACAGTCCGGGCGCGGCCTTGTTGCCGGTCGCGTGGATCAGATACGTCGAGATCGCGGGCGTGAAACCGCCGATGGTCGTCGCGAGGCTATAGGCCATCGAGAAGCCGGTCGTGCGTACATCGACGGGCATTACTTCGGTCAGCGCGACCACCATCGCGCCGTTGTAGCTGCCGTACAGGAACGAGAGCCACAGTTCGCACATCAGCAAACGCACGAACGACGGCTCCGCGACGAGCCATTGCACGACCGGATACGACGTCAGAATGGTGAGAATCGTAAAGACGAGCAGCACCGGGCGGCGGCCGACGCGATCCGAGACCGCGCCCATCAGCGGCAGCCAGACGAGATTCGAGATGCCGACGCATACGGTCACGACGAGCGCATCGATCGCGGAGAGCTTCAGCACTTCCTTGCCGAAGGTCGGCGTGTACGCGGTGATCATGTAGAACGACACCGTCGTCATGATGACCATGCCCATGCCGGCCAGCACGACGCCCCAGTTCTGCCCGATCGAGCGCGCGATCTCGCCCATGCTCGGACGATGCTTCCGCGCGAGGAACTCGTCTGTTTCACGCAGCGAGCGCCGCACGATGAAGAGAAACGGCACGATCAGGCAGCCGATCAAAAACGGCACGCGCCAGCCCCACGCGGTCATCTGCTCGGGCGGAAGGAGCCGGTTCATGATGACGCCGATCAGGGCGGCGAACACGACGGCGACCTGCTGGCTGCCCGACTGCCACGAACAATAGAAGCCCTTGTTGCCCTTGGTCGCGATTTCGGACAGATACACGGAGACGCCGCCCAGCTCCACGCCGGCCGAGAATCCTTGCAGCAGCCGCCCGCCTAGTACGATGACCGGCGCGAGCGCACCGATGGTCGCGTAGCCCGGCACGAGCGCGACGCACGCGGTCCCGGCGGCCATCAGCCCGAGCGTGAGGATCAGGCCCTTGCGCCGGCCGTGATGATCGATATAGGCGCCGAGCACGATGGCGCCGACCGGCCGCATCAGAAAGCCCGCGCCGAAGACGGACAGCGCGAGCATCAGCGAGGCGAATTCGTTGCCGCTCGGAAAATAGGTTTTGGCGATCGCCGAGGCGTAATAGCCGTAGACCATGAAGTCATACATTTCGAGGAAGTTTCCGCTGACGACGCGAAACACCGTCTTGAACTTCGACTCGTTGGCGGGTGCTACGTGGGCTGTGGACATGAATTTCTCGAAAGAGCTGTGGGCGCACTTCAGTTTTTGGTTTCGGCGTGGCCGCAAGACCGTAGACGGTCGCCGTGCTCGGCCGGCCGCGACGACGGGACGACTTGTGCCATCTTTTGTAAGCGCAACGTCGACAATCTTAACGCCGCGCCGCTCGCGACTGTACACAACTTCGCGCAATATCGCCGAAATAAAGCTTAAAATACGATTACGTATGCCTAACTTTTAACTGACAGCACCTCAAAAGATGAACGCGAATATCAGGCTACGCACGGCGACCGCCGAAGACACCGCCCTCATCGCCTCGATGCACGCGTCGAGTTGGGCGTCGGCGTATCGGGGCATCCTGCCGGACGAGTATCTCGACCGCGATCTGAGCGCGGAGCGCGCCGAACATTGGATCGCACGCATGAAGGATGTCGCGGCCGGCGCGGCGACCGTGTTCATCGCGGAGCACGAGGGCGAGCCGGTCGGCTTCATCTGTCTCGTCGAGCCGGATGCGGCGGGCAGCGTGCTCGTCGACAATCTGCACGCGCTGCCGGGACATCGCGGCCTCGGCACCGGCACCGCGATGCTCGAGGAAGCGGCGCGCTGGGCACGCGCGCGCGGGGCGCGGGAACTGTATCTTTCCGTGCTCGAACAGAACGCCGCGGCGATCGGCTTTTACGAATCGCGCGGCTGGCAACTCGCGGCGCGCGAAGCGGATCACATGGCGGGCGTCGCGCTTTTCTCTCTTCGATACGTGTATCCGCTCGACTGAGCACACGAGGATCGGCTCGGTCAATAAGCATTCCTGTCAAAAATCGACAATAGGAATCTTCTGGTCGTCGGGGACGTGACCGTTTCGTATGATCGCGGGTCGAAATTTCGGCGATTCTCGCGTCGAACCCGCGGTGCTGTCTCCATACACCACGATGGTCCGGGTGAGTTGTCGCGTTGCCCACGCCCGGGCGCATGCATGTGGAATCTTCATGTCCGAACCCTTGATCGTAGTGGAAGGCAATCTGCGTCTGCCGGCGCTGCGCGTGCTGAAGGATCCGTCCTTGAAATTCGGTTGCGAGTGGACGCCCGCGTGCGCGCGACCTGTCCAGTCGGAATCCGAAGTCGCGCTGTTCGCCGCGCGCTTCGCCACGGCTTATGTGCCGGCGCTGAGCCTGTCCGACACCAGTTCGCCCTATCGCGCCACGAGCCTGTGGGGCGTGTTCGGCAAAGAGGACATTCCCCGCGCGATGCTGCGCCTCATGCAAGGCTCGAATGCCCCGAGCAACGCCAGCGACTCGCGCACCGATCCCATCCAACTGGCGGTCAACGCTCCGAAGACCGCGCGGACCTATCGCCTGAGCGCGCCGGTCGCGACTGCGATCGCGGCGGCTTGCGGCGTGTTCATCGTATGGCTCGTGCTCGGATATCCGTCGGACTCGAAGCGCGACGCCGCACCGGCCGCGCAGAGCGAGACGCGCACGCAGCAAGCCGAGCCCGCATCGGCTCCGGCGCCGGTCGCGGCGACCGCCGTATCGACGGCCGATCAACCCGCGACGGACGCGCAGCCTTCGGTCGCGGAGCCTCCCGCCTCGCTCCCGGCCGCAACCGCCAATGACTCCGTCGCGCCAGGAATCGTGACTGCTGACAATCCGAAGTCACCTGCGGCATCGACGGCAGGACCGGAAAAGAACGGCGGTCGTGTGCGAGCCGTACTGACGCCGCGAGGGAAGCCGGCCTTTTACCGCATCCCTGCGTCGGACGCGCGCGTCGTGAAGCAGGAATCGGCGCGACCGGCGCTGGCGACGCGGGTCGAAAAAATCGCGAGCCGGTCCGCCAAGCACGGACCCGCGCGGCGCACGCGCTCGACGCCGGCCGCAACAATCGCGAGCCAGTCGAAGGCGTCGGAATCGACGAATCCGGCCACGCTCTACGCGATGCTTCAGCACTCACCGACACTCGACAGCAACGCGGCCTCGTCCGGTCGCGCATCCGCGAACAGCGCGCGCTGAAGCGCGCAATACGCATCAGAACGATCAACCATTCCCGGCCACGACGCCAACATGAAGCAACTACGTCATCATCTCCGTTACGCGACGCTCGCCCTCGCCTTGTCCCTGTGTGGTTTCCTTGCGCCTTTCGGCAGCACGTTCGCGGCGCCCGCAACGGCGGCGAAATCCGCCGCAAGCGAGCCCGCGCAACCCGCGCCCGTAGACCTCTCCGACTTGACCGCCAACTCGAACGCGCCGCGCGTCGAGGGGAACATCGCCGAGTTGCAGAGTCTCGTGCAGGCGGGAAGCCTCACCGAGTTGCGCGCCACGCGCAACGGCAGTTACGGGGCGCGGCTCTACTTCCTCGCGCAGGAAATGCTGTATTACGTCGCGCTGTCGCAGGACGCGCGCTTGTGGCGCGTCGTGAAGACACAGGACGCGGCCCGCGCGGAAACGATTTACGCGCAGTTCTCACGCAAGAGCTTCGAGCTTGCCGATGGCGAAATCCGCCGCGCGCAATTGCAGGCGCAGAAAGCGCTGCTCGATCGCGTGATCGCGAAATCGGCGGATCGCGCCAACCGTCTCACCGCCGATCTCGAACTCGCGCAGCAGCAGGATTCGCAGGTGTCGCAACGTCAGCAGCAATTGCAGGCCGAATCGGCCGTGCTGCAGACGGACAAGCTCGAAGCCGAACGTAAGCTGCGCACGCTGCAGTTGCAGGTCGAGCAGCTTCAAAAGCAGACGGAAGCCGGACTCGCGCCGGTGAGCGCGTCGCCGTCGCGTTGATCTGCGCGATACGCATCTGAAAACGAAGAAGGCCCGCTCGATCCGAGCGGGCCTTCCTGCTTGGCGACGTCGAAAACGCGTCTCGCGTCAGAAGCGTGTTTCGCGCGCGACGCGCAGAAACGTATCGAGCAGCGGCGTGCAATCGAGCAGTTCCGCGCCGCCCGCGCGATGAAACTCCGGATGCCACTGCACGCCGACGACAAACGGCGCCTTCCGGTAGCGCACCGCCTCGATGATCCCATCGGAGGCCGACACCGCCTCGATGTTCAGATCGCGCCCGATCGTCTTCACCGCCTGATGGTGGATCGAGTTGACGATCGCCTCGCGCTGGTTGGGGAACATGTTGACGAGCGTGGAGCCTTCGGGGAAGCGGATCGAATGCCTATGCTGGTCGTACTGCTCGTTGACGTGGATGCCGGCCGTGGGCACATCGGTGGCGATGTCGCCGTAAAGCGTGCCGCCGAACGCCACGTTGATGAGCTGACAGCCGCGGCACACGCCGAGCACCGGCTTGCCCGACTCGACGAACTCATGCAGCAACTCCAGTTCGTACATATCGCGCACGCGGTCGCCCGGCCATTCGGGACGCGTCGTCGCTTCTTCGTACGACTGCGGCGAGACGTCCGCGCCGCCTTGCAGCAGCAGGCCGTCGAGATGCTTCGCGTAGTCGCGCAGACGGATATTGCTCGTGTGCAGCATGCCCTGATTGCCGACCGTCGGAATCATGAACACGAGCACGTCGCGCGACATCACCCAATGCGCGATGGATTCCTCGAGATATTGCAGCGTCTTGCCGCGCAAGCCTTTCGCGCCCGGCTCCGGATGAAAGATCCGCGCCGACACGCCGATGCGCAACGTGCGCTGAGTCATGCGCTGTCCCGCGCGATCGAAAATCTGCCGCGCGCGCGCCGCGATCACGCGGCCAAAGACGGACCACGCCGAATCGGATTGCTTGAGATACGCGGGTTGAGGCTGCGCGGACGTCTGCTCGGTGGCGGGCAGCGGCGGCGGATTGAGCTTGCCGAAGTCCGGCGCCTCGGTGAATTCGGGCGGCAGAACGGTGGCGCGGCCAGTCGGGGAATCGGATGACGCGGATTGCGCGTTCGCGGTGCTGGCGGCTTCCGCATCGGTCGCGGCCTCGAAGTTTTCGGCGAGGCTCGCACGCGGTTTCGCCGATGCGCGCTGCTTCTCGCGCACCGCGGCTTCCTGCGCGGCGGTCGCGCTAGCCGCCGATGCGCGCGCCTCGCGAGCGTCCTGCAGCGCGTCGTCGCGGCGGGCTTGCGCCGTGTCGGCCGGCTCGACGTTCGACGCGCTCGAAGGCGCATCCGTCGATGCCCGTTCGGTCGCGCTCGCCTGCGGACCGGGCGCCGAGGCCGCGGCGGCGGCTTCGGGCGAGGCCGTCGGGTTCGCGCTGCGCGGGGCGGCTTGTGAATCGGCGCCGCTGCGGCGGGCGTCGGTGCTGCTTGCGTCGTTGGACGTTTTGTTATCGCTCATTCCTGATTCAGGCGCTCGAACGCCATAAGGAGAGTGGACAAACCCCGATTATCCGCCTGAGACCTGCACGGGGCAAACCAGCACACATTTGGTCACATTGGCTCACATTATCGCGGGAACCCGGTGCGGGCCGCTGTCGGGGCTATCCCGTGACGAAAACCCTCAATGGTCGCGCGGCTCCTCGAAGGTCTCGCGCAAGGCGATCTGCATCGTCGCGTGGATTTTCACGCACCAGCGCCACAACACCGTCAGCAACAGCGCGACGCACACGAGCACGCCGACCATCAACCCGAACGGCGGCAGGATCCCGCCCGACAGTGCCGCGACGAGCAGGAAGACGCCGAACATCGCGACGATCGGAATGAGCCCGGAAATCGCCGAACGGATCGCGCTCGTGAAGCGCCCCGCTTTCGCGGGCTGCACGCTCACTTCGGCGAGCAGCAGCGCGAGCGATTCGAGCTTGCGATACACCGCGACGAGAAACGGCAGCGCGATCACCAACGCGGCGCCCCACAGCACGACGCGCTGCGCGTTATCGGTGTCGAGCCAGCGCGCGAGATAGCCCGACGCGAACGGCGCCGCATACGACGCGCCGAGAAAAATCGCCGCGACGAGCGCGAGATTCACCGCGATCTGCATGACGATGCGCCGCGTCATCGAGAAAAGCGTCGGGCCGCCGGACGCGGGCGTCAGGCTCGCGAGCCACTGCGAATACAGGCCGAAGGTATGCGCGAGCGGCGCGGGCATCGCGCGGGAAAGGCGCATCGTGAGCGGATCGGCGGCGCGGATCAGATACGGCGTGAAGAGCGTCGTGAGCGCGGACACGGCCACCGCGATCGGATAGAGAAAGCTGCTCGTGACCTTCAGCGACAGACCGAGCGACGCGATGATGAACGAGAACTCGCCGATCTGCGAGACGCTCATGCCGACGCGCATCGACGTGCGGCCGTCCTTGCCGGCGAGAAACGCGCCGAGCCCGCACGACACGATCTTGCCGAGCACGACGGCAATCGTGATGACGGCGATCGGCCACGCGTAGTCGACGAGCACCGTCGGGTTCAGCAGCAAACCGATGGTGACGAAGAAGATCGCCGAGAACATGTCGCGCACCGGCGCGATCAGATGCTCGATGCGCGCGAGATGCCGCGACTCCGCCATGATCGCGCCGATGAGAAACGCGCCGAGCGCGATCGAATAATCGAGCTTCACGACGAGCAGGCAGAAGCCGAAGCAGAAGCCGAGCACGGTGACGAGCAGCATCTCGTCGCTCTTCGCCTTCGCGACGTAGTTGAGCGCGCGCGGCACCGTGAGAATGCCGACGACCAGCGACACCGTCATGAAAAGCAGCAGCTTGCCGAGCGTGACGACCGCGACGCCAGCGCTTACGGACCCCGTCTGCGCGATGCCGGAGAGCAGCACGAGCATCGCGATCGCGAGTATGTCTTCGACGATCAGAATGCCGAACACGATCTGCGCGAAGTGCTCGCCCTTCATACCGAGTTCGGAAAGCGCCTTCACGATGATGGTTGTCGACGAGATCGCGAGCATCGCGCCGAGAAAGAGCGAGTCCATCGAGCTCCAGCCGAACCATCGCCCGATCTCGTAGCCGACCCAGATCATCAGCACGATTTCCGAAAGCGCGGCGACGAAAGCGGTCGCGCCGACCTTGAAGAGCTTGCGCAAGCTGAATTCGAGCCCGAGCGAAAACATCAGGAAGACGACGCCGAGTTCGCCGAGCGTCTGGATGGTCGCTTCGTCGTGGATCAGATTGAACGGCGGCGTGTACGGCCCGATGATCACGCCCGCCGCGATATAACCCAGCACGACCGGCTGCCGCAGACGGTGAAAGAGCACCGTCACCACGCCCGCGATGGCCATGATCACTGCGAGATCCTGAATGAAGCCGATCGCGTGATGCATCAACTATTTCCTTACAAAATGATAATGGGATAGCCGATGTTACCGCACGGACGCGGATTCCTGCCCTCCGGCAAGCGATCTTTTGGACGCGCATCGCGCTGGTGCAAGCGCAAAGAAAAGGCCCGCGCAAATGGCGGGCCTCGATGAAAACGAAAGAACGACGGCGCTCAGACTGCCGCTTCGTTTTCCTCGCCGGTGCGAATGCGGATCACGCGCTCGACATCGGCGACGAAGATCTTGCCGTCGCCGATCTTGCCCGTGCGCGCGGCGCCGATGATCGCGTCGATGACCTGATCGGTTTGATCGTTCGCGACGACGACTTCGATCTTCACCTTCGGCAGGAAGTCGACGACATACTCTGCACCACGATAAAGCTCGGTATGCCCCTTCTGACGGCCGAAGCCCTTCACTTCCGTGACCGTGAGACCGGTCAGGCCCACTTCGGCCAGCGCTTCGCGAACTTCGTCGAGCTTGAACGGTTTGATGATGGCGGTGATGCGTTTCATGGCGTGCCTCGCGTAAAGATCGATTCAAGGGGTTCGAAAAAAGGTCGTGTCCCGCGCGGGACAGATGTTTTCGATTCTAGCCGCGTTTCATCGAGCAGGCGGTCCGTATATTCGCGAGGACGTCGGATATCACTCCTTCGTCGGCACGCGTTCGAGGTCCGCGAGCCACACCGTCGCCTGGCCGTCGCTCGGCGCGCGCCAGTCGCCGCGCGGCGAAAGCGAGCCGCCCGAGCCGACCTTCGGCGCGTTCGGCACGCATGAGCGCTTGAACTGGCTCGTGCGGAAGAACCGATCCAGGAAGATGCGCAGATTTTTGCGGATCTCGCCGATGTCGTATTGATTCCGCGTAACGGTCGGGCCTTCCGGCCACGCGCCCGCATCGCGATCGCGCCATGCATGCAACGCGAGAAACGCGACCTTCGTTGGTGCAAAGCCGAAGCGCAACGTGTAGTACAGATTGAAGTCCTGCAATTCGTACGGGCCGATGACGCTCTCCGTCTTCTGCTCCACCACGCCGCTCGTCTTGCCGGGGATGAGTTCCGGGCTGATATCGGTGGAGAGGATGTTTTCGAGCACATCGGTTCCGCTTCCGCCGATCTGTCCCGACTCGGCAACCCAGCGCACCAGATGCGTGATCAGCGTCTTCGGCACGCTCGCGTTCACGTTGTAGTGGGACATGTGATCGCCCACTCCGTAGGTGCACCAACCAAGTGCGAGCTCGCTCAGATCGCCCGTGCCGATGACGATCGCATGGTTGAAGTTCGCGAGCCGGAACAGATGGCTCGTGCGTTCGCCCGCCTGCACGTTCTCGTACGTGATGTCGTATTGTTCGGCGCCCGTGCTGTGCGGATGGCCGATGTCGGCGAGCATCTGCACGCAGCTCGGACGAATGTCGATCTCGCTCGCCGTGCAGCCGACGACTTCCATCAGCTCGCGCGCCTGCTTGAGCGTGCGGTCGCTGGTGGCGAAGCCGGGCATCGTATAGGCGAGGATGTTCGAGCGCGGCAGACCGAGGCGGTCCATCGCTTTCGCGCACACGAGCAGTGCATGCGTCGAGTCCAGCCCGCCCGATATGCCGATGACCACCTTCGACATCCCCGACGATTGCAGCCGTTGCAGCAACGCCTGCACCTGAATGTTGTAGACCTCGTTGCATCGTTCGTCGCGGCGCGCGGCATCGGCGGGCACGTACGGAAAGCGCGCGACCCGGCGTTCGAGCGGCAGCTTTTCATCGTCGGGAATCGATAGTGGAAATTCGATCACGTCGAATTGCGCGACTTCGCCGGCGTGGCGATGCGTCGAGCGGCCGAACGTGGTTTGCCGCATGCGTTCGCGCGAGAGGCGTTCGAGATCGATATCGGCGTAAATGAGGTGCGACTGGTCCGAGAAGCGCTCGGACTCCGCCAGCAGCTCGCCGTTTTCGTAGATGAGGCCTTGCCCGTCCCAGGCGAGATCGGTGGACGATTCGCCATTGCCCGCCGATGTGTACAGATACGCCGCGACGCAACGCGCAGACTGCTGCCCGACGAGCTGATGCCGATAAGCCGACTTGCCCACGACGATATTCGACGCCGACAGATTCACGAGCACGGTCGCGCCCGCAAGCGCCGCGAACGACGACGGCGGAATCGGCACCCAAACGTCCTCGCAAATCTCGACGTGAAACCGGAAGAGCGGAAGATCCTCGATCTGAAACAGCAGCGACGCGCCGAACGGCACGTCCTGACCGCATAGCGTGACCGTGTTTTCGGCGGCGGCATCGGCGGGACTGAACTGGCGCGCCTCGTAGAACTCGCCGTAGTTCGGCAGATAGCTCTTCGGCACGACGCCGCGAATGAAGCCGCCGGCGATGACGATCGCGCAGTTGAAGAGCTTGTGCTCGGCGCGCACCGGCGCGCCGACGATCATCGCGATATCGAGTTGCTTCGATGCGTCGAGAATGCTTTGCAGCGCGTCTTCGCACGCGTCGAGCAACGCGCGCTGATGGAAGAGATCGTCGCAGGTATACGCGGACACCCCGAGCTCGGGAAACGCGACGAGCACCGCGCCGTGCGCGGCGGCTTCTTTCGCGAGTTCGATCGTCTGCGCCGCGTTGAACGCGGGATCGGCGACCTTGCAGGACGGAACGCCGACCGCGACGCGCGCGAAATCGTGGCTGTACAGGTTGAAGAAATTTCTGCTCATGGCTGACATGGATGTGCGCGAGTTGCAGCGAAGGGGGTCGAATCGATTATCGCATCTCAGGTTTTCTTCCTGAACGGCGTGTGCGCTTCGAGTTCCTCGATGTGCTGATCCATCGCCTGCGTTTCGGCATCGAGAAATTCGGCGATCGCGTGCGCGAAACGCTGATCCGCGATCCAGTGCGCGGACCATGTCGGCGTCGGCAACAGTCCGCGCGACATCTTGTGCACACCCTGCGCGCCGCCCTCGAAACGCGCGAGCCTATGTTCGATGCAATACGCGATGCCCTGCATGTAGCACGTCTCGAAGTGCAGCCCGGAGACGAACTCCCGCGTGCCCCAATAGCGGCCGTACATCGTGTCGCCGCCGATCATGTTGAGCGCGCACGCGAGGCGCTCGCCGTCCGCTTCGGCGATGACGAGCAGCATGCTGTCGGGCGCATCGGCGTGAATGCGGCCGAAGAACTCGCGCGTCAGATACGGCGCGTTCCAGTGCTCGCGATACGTGTTGTCGTAACAGTCGTAGAAGAAGTCGAGCGCGGCATCGTCGATTTCGCCACCGCGCAGCCACTTGTACGTGACGCCCGCATCCGCCACGCGCCGGCGATCCTGCTTCACTTTCTTGCGCTTGTCGTGGCTCATCGTCGCGAGGAAGGCGTCGAAGCTCGCGTAGCCATCGCCGGGCAGATTCTCCCAGTGGAACTGCACGCCTTCGCGCAGCATGTAGCCCGCGTCGGTGAGCGCCTCGACATCCTGCGCGTGCGGAAACAGCACGTGCAGCGACGACAGTTCGAGTCGCCGCGTCAATTCGATCGCGCCGCGCGCGAGCAGCACGCGATCCTCGTGATGCGCGGCGATGAGGCGCGGGCCCGTGACCGGCGAAAACGGCACCGCCGACAGCGCCTTCGGGTAGTAGCGCAGACCGTGGCGCTCGAAGGCATCGGCCCAGGCGTGATCGAACACGTATTCGCCGCGCGAATGCGACTTGATGTAGAGCGGCATCGCGCCGGCAAATTCGCCGCCGCGCTTCAGTATCAGATGATGCGCGCGCCAGCCGGTGCGCTTGACGGCGCACTCCGTATCCTGCAACGCCGAGAGAAACGCGTGACGCACGAACGGGTTTTCGCCGGCGAGCCGGTTCCAGTCGTCGGCGGCGATGTCGGCGAGCGCATCGACCACATGAATTTCGACCTCGCGATTCAACAGGCTACCTCGCTGTGATTGACCGACGAGCGCGCTCGAACCATCGCAGAGCGCGCCCGAAAGCGGCTATTCTCGCGCAAGTCGCAGCGGCGCGCCGATGCGGACAAAACGCCCCGGCGCGGTGCTTTCGGCGATAATGCGCGGCAAATCTTTCATCGTTCTCCCATGCCCTGGTTTCTGTACCTGATCGAATGCGCCGACGGCAGCCTCTACACGGGCATCGCGACGGACGTCGAGGCGCGCTTCACCGCGCACGCGAGCGGCAAGGGCGCGCGCTACACGCGGGCGCGAAAGCCGGTGCGCGTGCTGGCGTCGTTCGAACTGGCGGGGAAATCGGAGGCGCTGCGCGCGGAATATCGCGTCAAGCAACTGACCGCGCAGCAGAAGCGCGCGTTGATTGCGGGGGAAAGGACGCTGGAGTCGTTGTTGCCTCAGACCGAAGCAAGCGAAGAAGAATAAAAAACGCCGCCGCGTGGGTGACACCGCGGCGGCGTTTTGTCGGAGAACGCGCTTACTTCTTGTAGTTCGCGACGCCTTCCGAGATTTCCTTGTGCGCGGCGTCGATGCCGGCCCAGCCTTCGACCTTCACCCACTTGCCCTTTTCGAGCGCCTTATAGTTCTCGAAGAAGTGCTTGATCTGGTCTTTCAGATACTCGGGCACGTCGTCGATCGACTTGATGTTCGCCGTCATCGGGCAGACCTTGTCGTGCGCCACCGCGACGAGCTTCGCGTCCACGCCCGATTCATCGGTCATCTGCAGCATGCCGACCGCGCGCGCACGCACGACCGAGCCCGCCAGCAGCGGATACGGCGTGATGACGAGCACGTCGACCGGGTCGCCGTCGCCGGAGAGCGTCTGCGGAATGAAGCCGTAGTTCGCCGGATAGCGCATGCCGGTGCCGACGAAACGGTC
Organism: Caballeronia sp. ATUFL_F2_KS9A; assembly: GCF_023630765.1. Classification (NCBI taxonomy): domain Bacteria; kingdom Pseudomonadati; phylum Pseudomonadota; class Betaproteobacteria; order Burkholderiales; family Burkholderiaceae; genus Caballeronia; species Caballeronia sp. ATUFL_F2_KS9A. Next base: position 53,019 of record NZ_JALQEK010000011.1, read on the forward strand.
GACGACGAGCAGGCCCATGTCCTTGTCCGCTTCGTATTTGACCGGATCGCTCTGCGCGGGAATTTCGATGATGACGTTGAAATCGTGCGGGAGATCTTTGCCGGGAGGTACGTTGTTGAAGCTCATGAGCGCTCTCTGGAGAAGTTGAGATCGGAGATGGAATCGCACGGGCGGACGGTGTCTTGCGGCCCGTCGCGCTTGTCTGCGCGTGATTTCGCCATTATAGCCAATCGACCCCGCACGCCCGACGCGCGTTCCCGGTTGGCGCGATAATCGGTTTCCGGCTCCAGAACATCCGATTTCAGGAGACATGCATGGAAGACGCGAAGCATTTCATCGATAACCGCTGGATCGCGGCATCGGGCAACGAGACGATTCCGGTCGTCGATCCGTCCGATGGCCAGATCTTCGCGCAGATCGCGCGGGGCACCGCGGCGGACATCGACCGCGCGGTCGCCGCCGCCCGCGCGGCCTTCGACGGCGGCTGGGGCGCGACGAGCGCGGCGGAACGCGGGCGCATCCTCGCGCGCCTGTCGATGCTGATCGGCGCGTGCCACGAGGAGATCGCGCAGGTCGAGGCGCGCGACACCGGCAAGCCGCTGAAGCAGGCACGCGCCGACGCCACCGGCATCGCGCGCTATTTCGAGTTTTACGCGGGCGCCGCCGACAAGCTCCACGGCGAAACCCTGCCCTATCAGCACGGCTACACCGTGCTCACGATCCGCGAGCCGCACGGCGTGACCGGGCATATCGTGCCGTGGAACTATCCGCTGCAGATTTTCGGGCGCAGCGTCGGCGCGGCGCTCGCCACGGGCAACGCGTGCGTCGTGAAGCCGGCGGAGGACGCGTGCCTGTCGCTGTTGCGCATCGCGGAACTGGCGGCGGAAGCCGGCCTGCCGGATGGCGCGCTCAATATCGTCACCGGATACGGTCACGAAGCGGGCGCGGCGCTCGCGCGGCATCCGGGCATCGATCACATCTCGTTCACCGGCTCGCCCGCGACGGGCGCGGCCGTCACCAAGATGGCCGCCGACAATCACGTCCCCGTCACGCTGGAACTCGGCGGCAAGTCGCCGCAAATCGTATTCGCCGATGCCGATTTCGACGCCGCTCTCCCCGTGCTCGTCGCCGCGATCGTGCAGAACGCCGGACAGACGTGCTCGGCGGGCAGCCGCGTGCTGATCGAGCGCGCGGCGTACGAACCCTTGCTGGATCGTCTCTCGGAGGCGTTCGCGGCGCTGAAGGTCGGTCCGAGCAAGCTCGATCTCGACTGCGGCCCGCTCATCAGCGCGAAGCAGCAGCAGCGCGTGTGGGATTTTCTGTCCGATGCGCAGCACGACGGCATTCCGATGGCCGCGCACGGCGAAGTCGTCGGCGATGCGCCCGAAGCGGGCTTCTATCAGGCGCCGACGCTGTTGCGCGACGTCCCGCCGACGCATCGTCTCGCGCGCGAGGAAGTGTTCGGCCCGGTGCTCGCCGCGATGCCCTTCGACGACGAAGCCGACGCGCTCCGACTCGCCAACGGCACCGACTACGGGCTCGTCGCCGGCATCTGGACCCGCGACGGCGCGCGTCAGATGCGGCTCGCGCGCCGCGTGCGTTCCGGACAGGTGTTCATCAACAACTACGGCGCGGGCGGCGGCATCGAATTGCCGTTCGGCGGCGTCAAGCATTCGGGACACGGACGCGAGAAAGGCTTCGAGGCGCTGTACGGCTTCACGACGCTCAAGACCATCGCCATCAAACACGGATAAGGAGACACGCATGCGACTGCAAGGCAAAACCGTCATCGTGACGGGCGGCGGCTCGGGATTCGGCGAAGGCATCGCGAAGACGTTCGCGCGTGAGGGCGCGAACGTCGTCGTCAACGATCTGAACGGGCCGGCCGCCGAGCGCGTCGCGAGCGAGATCGCGCTCGCATCGTCGCCGGAGGTGAAGCACGGCCGCGCGATCGCCGTTCAAGGCGATGTGACGAAGCGCGCCGACTGGCAAACGCTCTTCGATGCCGCGATCGGGGACTTCGGCAGCGTGCAGGTCGTCGTCAACAACGCGGGCACGACGCACCGTAACAAGCCCGTTCTCGACGTCACCGAGGCCGAATTCGACCGCGTCTACGCGGTGAACGTGAAGAGCATCTATTGGAGCGTCGAGCAGTTCGTGCCGTACTTTCGCGAACGGGGCGGCGGCGCGTTCATCAATATCGCGTCGACGGCGGGCGTGCGGCCGCGTCCGGGACTCGTCTGGTACAACGGCAGCAAGGCGGCGGTCATCATCGCGAGCAAGGCGCTCGCGGTCGAACTGGGCGCGGACCGCATCCGCGTGAACTGCATCAATCCGGTGATGGGCGAGACCGCCCTGCTCTCCGAGTTCATGGGCATGGAGGACACGCCCGAGAACCGCCGCAAGTTTCTCGCGACGATACCGCTCGGCCGGCTTTCGACGCCTCAGGACATCGCCAACGCGGCGCTTTATCTCGCATCCGACGATGCCGAGTTCATCACCGGCGTCGCGCTCGAAGTGGACGGCGGACGCTGCGTCTGACGCTTGCCCGCGCACGCCGCGCGCCGTGTGCGGCGGGCGCGGGCATCGGTGCTTTCCCTAGCAGAAACGGGCGTTTTGCGGTGCGGCCGACGGGCTAGAATCCTTACGCGCCTGTAATCGCGAGCGGGCCCGTCCGCTCGCCTGGCGCACACAAAAAATATTGGAGACAAGCATCATGGCCAGCACCGCCAAACCCATGCCGCGCCCCGGCGCGGGCACGCCTTCCGCGTTCGAGGAGGCCACTTACCGAAAGGTCGTCTGGCGTCTCGCGCCGCTTCTGCTGATCTGTTATGTGGTGGCGTATCTCGACCGCGTGAACGTCGGCTTCGCCAAGCTGCAGATGGCCGCCGATTTGCAACTGTCGGATGCCGTGTACGGCTTCGGCGCGGGCATTTTCTTCTTCGGCTACTTCATCTTCGAGATTCCGTCGAACATCATCTTGCATCGCGTCGGCGCGCGCGTGTGGATCGCGCGGATCATGATTACGTGGGGCGTCATTTCGGCGCTCACGATGTTCATCACCACGCCGACGATGTTCTACGTCATGCGCTTTCTGCTCGGCGCGGCGGAAGCGGGCTTCTTCCCCGGCATCATTCTTTATCTGACGTACTGGTTTCCGGCGCAGCGGCGCGGGCGCATCACGACGCTGTTCATGACGGCGATCGCGCTTTCGGGTCTGATCGGCGGGCCGATCAGCGGCTGGATCATGGATGCGTTCCACATGAAGAACGGCTGGCACGGCTGGCAATGGCTGCTGCTGCTCGAAGGCATTCCGTCGATCATCGTCGGCATCGTCGTGTTCCTGAAGCTCGACGATCGTATCTCGAAGGCTTCTTGGCTCACGCAGGAAGAACGCGAACTGCTCGAACGCAACATCGCGGCGGATAACGTCCAGAAGGAAGATCTGTCGCTGGGCAAGATCTTGTCGAGCCCGAAAGTGTGGCTGATGAGCATCATCTACTTCTCGTTCGTGATGGGACTGTATGGCGTGAGCTTCTGGCTGCCGACGATCATCAAGTCGATGGGAATCAAGGATGCGCTGCATGTCGGCCTGCTCTCCGCGATTCCTTATGGCGCGGCGGTGATCGGCATGCTGTACGCGGCGCGCAGCGCGGATCGTTCCGGCGAGCGTCGCTGGCATATCGCGATTCCGGCGTTGATCGGTGCGATCGGACTGGTGCTGTCGGTGGTGTGGTTCAACAACACGACGCTCGCGATGCTCGGCCTCACGCTCGCCACGATGGGCATTCTCACGACGCTGCCGCTGTTCTGGAGTCTGCCGACGGCGTTTCTTGCCGGCACCGGGGCGGCTGCGGGTATTGCGATGATCAACTCGCTTGGGAATCTCGCCGGGTTTTTGAGTCCTTATCTCGTGGGGTGGTTGAAGCAGGTCACTGCTTCTAATTCGAGTGGGATGTATATGCTCGCGGGTTTTCTCGTTCTTGGGGCTGTGCTTGTGCTTAGTGTGCCGGCGCGGTTGGTTAATCGGTAAGGTTGCGTTCCGCTTTTTTTCGCGGCAGCCTGTGATCGCGTCGGTCTTTGGCACTGCCCTTGTGCAGGGCAGTCCCAATAGACCGACGCGTAATCGGAAGCCGGCGAAAAAGAACGAAACCCGCACCGCAACGATGCACATCCCCCGTGCATGCACCAAAACCTCGCCCGCTAACCCACATCCCCCGAAGTAAAACTTCCCTGCGATTCCCCGCAAACCCCCGCCATTAGGGCAAAAGACCCCAATTGGCATACCCCTTGCAGAACGCTCCGAGCAATCGTCATTGCTCAAACAACCACATCGGCAAGGGGAACACAGAAATGAAACGACGCAGTCTGCTGAAGTTCGGCTCCATGTCGGGCGCGCTCGCCCTTGCGGGCCAACTTCCGATCACGAAAGCCCACGCCGCCGATACCGGTCCGATCAAGGTCGGCATCCTCCATTCGCTGTCGGGCACGATGGCGATCTCCGAGACGTCGCTGAAAGACACGGCACTCATGACCATCGCCGATATCAACAAGAGCGGCGGCGTCATGGGCCGGCAGATTCAGCCCGTCGTCGTCGATCCCGCTTCGAACTGGCCGCTCTTCGCCGAGAAGGCGCGTCAGCTTCTCACGCAGGACAAGTGCGCGGTCGTGTTCGGCTGCTGGACCTCGGTGTCGCGCAAGTCCGTGCTGCCGGTGTTCGAGGAACTCAACGGCCTGCTCTTCTACCCCGTGCAGTACGAAGGCGAAGAGATGTCCCGCAACGTGTTCTATACGGGAGCCGCGCCGAATCAGCAGGCGATTCCCGCCGTCGAATATCTGATGGGACCGGAAGGCGGCAGCGCCAAGCGCTTCTTCCTGCTCGGCACCGACTACGTGTACCCGCGCACGACCAACAAGATCCTGCGCGCGTTCCTTCACTCCAAGGGCGTGAAAGATGCAGACATTCAGGAGGTCTACACACCGTTCGGACATAGCGACTATCAAACCATCGTCGCGAACATCAAGACCTTTGCCCAAGGGGGAAAGACGACTGTCATCTCTACGATCAACGGCGATTCGAACGTACCGTTCTACAAGGAACTCGGCAACCAGGGCCTGAAAGCGACGGACGTGCCTGTCGTCGCGTTCTCGGTCGGCGAAGAGGAACTGCGCGGCATCGACACGAAACCGCTCGTCGGCCATCTTGCCGCATGGAACTACTTCATGTCGGTGAAGAACCCGAACAACTCGAAGTTCGAGAAGGAATTCTTCGCGTACGCAAAGGCGCAGAACCTTCCGGGCGGCGACAAGCGCGTCACCAACGATCCGATGGAAGCGACCTTCGTCGGCATCCACATGTGGAAACAGGCCGTCGAAAAGGCGAAGAGCGCCGATGTCGACAAGGTCCGCACCGCGATGGTCGGTCAGACCTTCGCCGCGCCTTCCGGCTTCACGCTGACGATGGACGGCAACCATCATCTGCATAAGCCCGTGATGATCGGCGAAATTCGCGGCGACGGTCAGTTCAACGTCGTCTGGAAGACGAAGACCGCCATACGCGCGCAGCCGTGGAGCCCGTATATCGCGGGCAACGAGGGCAAGCCGGATGTCGTCAGCTCGATTCCCGCGTTCCTGCGCCGTCAGCGTGTGCGTGTCGCGTAACGCCTGACGTCGATGCAGCGAGGCCGCGCGTTTCATGCGATGCGCGCGGCCTTTCGAGTTCTAACGGAAAGGCCCACATGACCGGCTCCCTCAAGCGCGCGCTCTTTGCGCTCATCCTCGCGATGACGTCGCTCGCGGCCCACGCGCTCACCAACGACGATCTCGCCCCGCTCGCCGGCGACGACTTCGAAGCCAAGACCGCCGCCATCGACAAGCTCATTGCCAATGCCGATGCGCCTTCCATCGCCGTGCTCGGCGCGCTGTCCGATGGCTCGCTCGTCGCGACCGATAACGGTCACGTCTACATTCAGACCGATGACGGCACGAAGGACGCGATCACCGGCAAGACCGCCGAAGCGCCCGATGCGCAGCCGATCACGCTGAACAATCTGCTGCGCACGAAGGTCGCGGGCGCGTTGTCGGGGCTGCAGCTCGCATCGCCCGATACGGCCAAACGCCGCGACGCCATCGCTGCGTTGCTGAAGAACCCGGACGCATCGATGAAGCCGATGATCGACCGAGCCCGCGCAATCGAAAAGGATTCCGAACTAAAGAAGCGCCTCGACACGCTCTGGGCGATGACCGCGCTGCACGATCCCGACGTGAACAGGCGTCTCGAAGCCGCGCAACTCGTCGCGGCGCGCCATGACCTCGACATGTACGAACTGCTGCGCCCGATCGTCGCGAAGAAGGCCGACGGCACGTTCAACGAACCCGACGAACGCGTACGCAACGCGGCTCAGGAAGGCATCTACGCACTCGATTCGATTCAGCGCCGCAGCGAAATCTTCGGCACGATCTTCGCGGGCCTCTCGCTCGGCAGCGTGCTGCTGCTCGCGGCGCTCGGGCTTGCGATCACATATGGGCTGATCGGCGTCATCAACATGGCGCACGGCGAGTTCCTGATGATCGGCGCCTATGCGACCTATGTCGTGCAGAACCTCGTGCAGCATTACGCGCCCGCCGCGTTCAACTGGTATCCGCTCTTCGCGGTGCCTGCGTCGTTCATCGCCGCGGGGCTCGTCGGCATCGTGCTCGAAAGGCTCGTGCTGAAGCATCTCTACGGACGTCCGCTCGAAACGCTGCTGACGACCTTCGGCATCAGCCTGATCCTGATTCAGGCGACGCGCACGCTCTTCGGCGCACAGAACGTGCAGGTGACGAATCCCTCGTGGATGAGCGGCGGCGTCACCGTGATGCAGAACCTCATCCTCCCGTACAACCGTCTGACGATCCTCGCGTTCTCGCTCGCCGTCGTCGCGATCGCGTGGGGCGTGCTCACGAAGACGCGCCTCGGCCTCTTCGTGCGCGCGGTGACGCAGAACCGCCGCATGGCCGCGTGCGTCGGCGTCAAGACAGCGCGTGTCGATTCGTACGCGTTCGCGTTCGGTGCGGGCATCGCGGGACTCGGCGGCTGCGCGCTCTCGCAGATCGGCAACGTCGGGCCCGATCTCGGACAGAGCTACATCATCGATTCGTTCATGGCGGTGGTGCTCGGCGGCGTCGGCCAGCTCGCGGGCACGGTGATCGGCGGCTTCGGGCTCGGGCTCGTCAGCAAGGCGGTCGAGCCGTTCTGGGGCGCGGTGCTCGCGAAGATCGCGGTGCTCGTGCTCATCGTGTTGTTCATCCAGAAGCGTCCGCAGGGCATGTTCGCCCTCAAGGGCCGCAGCGCGGAGGCTTGAGACATGACCGCCTCGACCAATGTCGGCACGAACCTCGACGTCACGCCGCAACCCGATCCGGGCGCGGCGCGCGCGGGCTTCGCGCTCGGCCTGCCGCCGCGCGCCGCGCTCTTGCCGAAGAAAGGCTGGCTCGCGTTGATCGCGCTCGTCATCGCGATGGTGATCTTCGTGCCCGTCAGCGCGCTCGTGCTGCCGGAAACGAGCACGTTCCATCTCTCGGCTTATGCGATGACGCTCGTCGGCAAGCTCATGTGCTACGCAATCGGCGCGCTCGCGCTCGACCTCGTATGGGGCTATTGCGGCATTCTGAGCTTGGGCCATGCGCTTTTCTTCGCGCTCGGCGGCTACGCGATGGGCATGTACCTGATGCGCTCGATCGGCCGCGAGGGGACGTATCAAAGCGATCTTCCCGACTTCATGGTGTTTCTCGACTGGCACAAGCTGCCGTGGTACTGGGAGGGCACGGAACATCTCTGGTATGCGCTGTTGCTCGTCGTCCTCGTGCCTGGCGTGCTTGCGTGGGTGTTCGGCTTCTTCACGTTCCGCTCGCGCGTGAAGGGCGTGTATCTGTCGATCATCACGCAGGCGATGACCTTCGCCGCGATGCTGCTTTTCTATCGCAACGAAACGGGCTTCGGCGGCAACAACGGGTTCACCGACTTCAAGCGCATCGCGGGCTTTCCAATCACGCATCCGGGCACGCGCACTGCCCTCTTTCTGATCACGTTCGCGGTGCTCGTGCTCGCGTTTCTCGCGGCGAGATGGATCGTCACGTCGAAGCTCGGGCGAGTCGTCACCGGCGTGCGCGACGGCGAAGCGCGCCTGATGTTCCTCGGCTATAGCCCGCTCGCGTACAAGCTCTTCATCTGGACGGTGTCGGCGGTGTTGTGCGGCATCGCGGGCGCGTTGTATGTGCCGCAGGTCGGCATCATCAATCCGAGCGAGATGTCGCCCGCGAACTCGATCGAAATGGCGATCTGGGTCGCGGTCGGCGGACGCGGCACGCTGATCGGACCGATCGTCGGCGCGTTCGCCGTCAACGGCGCGAAGAGCTTTTTCACCGCCTATTTCGCGGAGTATTGGCTGTTTTTCCTCGGCCTCATCTTCACGCTCGTGCCCTTGCTTCTGCCGAACGGCATCATGGGACTGATCGATCTCGCGCGCCGCAAGAAGGCGCATGGAGACGCTGCCGAATGACTGCACATAACGCATTGATCGTGGATTTGCCGCCGATTCCGGAGACGAGCCACAAGAACATCAACGTGTCGTCGGGCCTGGGGCATGTGCTCGCGCCCGGCGAGATCGATGTATCGCACGGCACGATCCTCTATCTCGAGGACGTCACCGTGAGCTTCGACGGCTTTCGCGCGCTGAACAAGCTGACGTTGTCGATCGATGTGGGCGAGTTGCGCTGCGTGATCGGCCCGAACGGCGCGGGCAAGACGACGATGATGGATGTCATCACCGGCAAGACGCGTCCCGACGACGGCAAGGTTTTTCTCGGGCAGACGTTCGATCTGACGCGCATGTCGGAGCCGGTGATTGCGCGCACGGGCATCGGGCGCAAGTTTCAGAAGCCGACTGTGTTCGAGAATCATCCGGTGTGGGAGAACCTCGAACTCGCGATGAAGACGGACAAGCGCTGGTTCGCATCGTTGAGGGCGCGGCTGGATGGTGCCGCGCAGGCTCGCATCGAAGAGACGCTCGAGCTGATTCGCCTTCAGCATCAGGCGACGCGGCTTGCGGGCGAGTTGTCGCATGGGCAGAAGCAGCGGCTCGAAATCGGCATGTTGTTGATGCAGCAGCCTGCTCTCTTGCTGCTCGATGAGCCTGCGGCCGGCATGACCGATCATGAAACGATGGAACTCGCGGAGTTGCTCAACAAGCTGCGTGGGTCGTGTTCGATGATGGTCGTCGAGCATGATATGGAGTTTGTTGCTGCGCTTTCGGGAGATAGCGGGAAGGTTACTGTTATGGCTGAGGGGAGTGTTCTTGCCGAAGGCACGCTCGATGACGTCAAACGGGACGAGGCCGTTATTGAGTCTTATCTTGGGCGTTAGTGTTTTATGTCGGCGTGGGACGTCGTGGAAGCCTGTTTTCTTAGTGGTCGATTAGCACTGCCCCTGTGCGGGGCAGTGCTAATAGACGGACGCGATCACAGGATTCCACGCAAGCGTAAGCAAACAAGCGCAGACCAAGAGACAAAGCAAATGCTAGAAGTCGAAAACCTGAACCAATACTATGGCGGCAGCCACATCCTCCGCGATGTGAAACTCACCGTCCCCGATGGAAAACTCACCGTCCTGCTGGGCCGCAACGGCGTGGGCAAAACGACGCTCCTTCGCTGCCTGATGGGTGTCGTCCCGACAAAAAGCGGCACCATCGCCTGGCGCGGCAACAAGCTCTCCTCGATGCCCACCCACGCGCGCGTCGCAAACGGCCTCGCCTACGTGCCGCAAGGCCGCGACATCTTCGGCCGTCTCACCGTCGAAGAAAACTTGCTCGTCGGCGCAGCGAGCCGCAAAGCGCCATCGAAGATTCCCGATCACATCTACGCGCTGTTCCCCGTCCTCAAAGACATGAAGAACCGCCGAGGCGGCGATCTCTCCGGCGGTCAACAACAGCAACTCGCAATCGGCCGCGCGCTGATGAGCGAGCCGCAACTGCTCATCCTCGACGAGCCGACCGAAGGCATTCAGCCATCGATCATCCGCGATATCGGCCGAACGCTTCGGCAACTCGTCGACGAAATGGGCATGACCGTCCTGCTCGTCGAGCAGTATTACGACTTCGCGCGCGAACTCGCCGATCGATACTGGGTCATGAGCCGCGGCGAAATCGTCGCGGGCGGCGCGGGCTCGGAAATGGACGCGCATGGAGTGCGCGAGCTGATCGCCGTATGATCGAGGCTCCGCTCTAGAAAAACGCATCGCTCATGCACCACGAATCGCACGCAACACTCGCCGATCCGAACATCTGGCGCGGCTCGCTCGAACTCGGCTACGCGCGTCAGCACGGCCGCACCGTCTGCGTTCATCGCAAGCACGAAGGCCCATTGCGGCTGCAACGGCCGCTCTATCCCGAAGGCGATATCTGTCATTCGGTGATCGTGCACCCGCCCGGCGGCGTCGCGGGCGGCGATCGTCTTTCCATCGACGTTCGTCTGCACCAAGACACGCACGCCGTCATCACGACGCCCGGCGCGACCAAGTGGTACAAGGCCAACGGCAAGCTCGCGACGCAGCGCATCGATATCGATCTCGCCGCGCATGCGAAGCTCGACTGGCTGCCGCAAAACAACATCGTGTTCGAATCGTCGAACGTCGAACTCGAATTCAACCTGACACTCGATGAAGGCGCGAGCGCGATCGGCTGGGACGCGATGCTGCTCGGCCGCGCCGCCGCCGGCGAAAAGTGGACGCAAGGGCATATCAAGGCGACATCGCGTATCGCGCATCGCAATGGTTCGACGCTCTGGTTCGAACGCACGCTGCTCGATGCGCGCGATCCGCTGCGCGACTCCGCTCAAGGTCTCGCGGGCTTCCCCGCTTACGGCACGCTCTGGGCGATCGGCCCCGCATGCGACGATGCCCTCGCCGAGACCCTCGCCGCACATCTGCCCTTCGACGATGAGCTCCGCGCAGGCGCATCGTGCGTCGCGCCGGGCGTGCTGATCGTGCGCGCGATCAGCCGCTCCATGGAACCGCTGCAAAACGCACTCACCGATTGCTGGTCGCGTCTTCGTCCGCTCGTGCATGGCGTCGATGCGCGACCTCTGCGTTTGTGGACTACCTAGTACGCACCAACGAAGCGCACGCGTCTGCACATCCGTTGTGCGCGGCGATATATGCGTAACCGGCAAACGCTGACAGCATAAGAAATAAGCATCGATGGCACGACTCTCGCTTTAAGCCTTCGCTCGAGAGCCGCGCATTCCAACGCGGCCGTTCAAGACCGAAGGATCATCGATGCTCACGACTTTTTCCCGCACGCGGCGCACCGCACTCGTCGCGCTGCTGCTTTCCCTCGCGCCTCTCGCCGCGCATGCCGACGCGCTCGACACCATCGCGAAGAACGGCACGCTGCGCGTCGCCGTGCCCGAAGACTATCCGCCCTTCGGCTCGGTCGGCGCCGACATGAAACCGCAAGGCTACGACGTCGACATGGCCGCGCTGCTCGCCAAGTCGATGAACGTGAAGCTCGAACTCGTGCCCGTCAACAGCGCGAACCGCATCCCGTATCTGACGACCAACAAGGTCGATCTCGTGATCTCGTCGCTCGGCAAGACGCCGGAACGCGAGAAGGTGCTCGACTTCTCGACGGCTTACGCGCCCTACTTTCAAGGCGTGTTCGGCCCCGCCGACATCAAGGTGACGAGCCCCGCCGATCTCACCGGCAAGACCGTCGGCGCCACGCGCGGCGCGCTCGAAGAGATCGCGCTCTCGCAGATGGCGCCCAACGCGACCATCAAGCGCTTCGAGGACAACAACGCGACCATCTCGGCCTTTCTCTCGGGACAGGTGCAACTGATCGCGGCGGGCAACATCGTCGCGGCGGCGATCCTGTCGAAGAATCCGCCGCGCCGGCCGGAAGCGAAGTTCATCATCAAGGATTCGCCGTGCTTCGTCGGCATGAACAAGAACGAGCCGCGCCTGATGTCGAAAGTGGACGACACCATCGCGCAGGCGAAGAAGGACGGCACGCTCAACACGATGTCGAAGAAGTGGTTCAACCAGCCGCTGCCCGCGACCCTTTGATCGGGAGCGCGGCATCGTATGGCCTATGAACTTCAATTCGCCGATCTAGCGCAGTACGCGGGCATGTTCGCGAGCGGCGCGGCGACCACGCTCGCGCTGACCGCCGTCTCGACGGCGCTCGGCGTGTCGGTCGGCGTGCTCGGCGCCGCCGCGCGCACCAGCCGGCATGCGTGGCTCGCGGCGATCGTCGGCGGCTATGTCGAAGCGGTCCGCAACACGCCGTTCATCGTGCAACTGTTCTTCGTATTCTTCGGCCTGCCCGCGCTCGGCATTCATCTCAGCGAATATGTCGCGGCCATTCTCGCGATGACGCTCAATCTCGGCGCGTACTCGATCGAGATCGTGCGCGCGGGCGTCGCCGCCGTGCCGAAGGGTCATCTCGAAGCGGCGGCATCGCTCGCGATGTCGCGTGGCGAGACGTTCCGTCATGTCGTGTTGCCGCAAGCGCTCGCCAAAGTGTTCCCCGCATTGACGAGCCAGATCGTCATTACGATGCTCGGCTCGGCGGTCGTCTCGCAGATATCGGTGCCCGATCTCACGTATGCCGCGAGCTATATCCAGTCGCGCAACTTCCGCGCGTTCGAGACGTGCTTCTTCATCACGGCCGCGTATCTCGTGATGGCGCTCGCTCTGCGCGCCGCATTGAACGCCATGGGCAAGCGCTTTCTGATGAACCACCGGAGCGCCGCGCGATGATCGAATTCACGCTCGCGCAGATCTTCGAGAACCTGCTGCTCGCGGCGCGCTGGACCGTCGTGCTGTCGATCGTGTCGTTCGTGTTGGGCGGCATCGTCGGCTTCGTGCTGCTCGTCATGCGCGTGTCGAAATCGCAAGTGCTGCGCATGCTCGTCAAAGGCTATATCCAGCTCTTTCAGGGCACGCCGCTTCTCATGCAGTTGTTCCTCGTGTTCTTCGGCCTGCCCTTGCTCGGCATCGACGTGTCGCCGTGGCTCGCGGCGAGCGTCGGTCTCACGCTCTTCACGAGCGCGTATCTCGCGGAGATCTGGCGCGGCGCGGTCGAAGCGGTGCCGAAGGGCCAGTGGGAAGCATCGTCGTCGCTCGCGATGAGTTACATGGAGCAGCTTCGTCACGTGATCCTGCCGCAAGCGACGCGCATCGCGGTCGGCCCGACGGTCGGCTTCGCGGTGCAGGCGGTGAAGGACACGGCGCTCGTATCGATCATCGGCTTCACGGAACTGACGAAGGCCGGCACGATGATTTCGAACGCAACTTTCCGGCCGTTTCTCGTGTATGGGCTCGTCGCCGTTATCTACTTCTTGCTTTGCTATCCGCTGACGCGCTATGCGCGCACGCTCGAAAGGAAATGGAATGCCGCTCGTTGAAACCCGCAATCTTCAGAAGCAGTTCGGCGCGAATCAGGTGCTGAAGGGCATCGACTTCGCCGTCGAGCGCGGACAAGTCGTGTCGATCATCGGGCGCAGCGGCTCGGGCAAGAGCACGTTGCTGCGCACGCTCAACGGTCTGGAGAGCATCGACGAAGGCTCGATCGAAATCGACGGCGAGCATATCGATGCGCGTCATGCCGACCTGCGCGCGCTGCGGCTGAAAGTCGGCATGGTGTTTCAGCAGTACAACCTCTTTCCGCATCTCACCGCGGGCGAAAACGTGATGCTCGCGCAGACCGTCGTCAGGAAGATCCACAGGGCGAAGGCGCGCGCGACGGCGCATACCGTGCTCGAACGCGTCGGTCTCGGCGACAAGTTCGATGCTTTTCCCGATCAGCTTTCGGGCGGTCAGCAGCAACGCGTCGCGATCGCGCGCGCACTTGCGATGAAGCCGACCGTGCTGCTCTGCGATGAGATCACATCGGCGCTCGATCCCGAACTCGTCGGCGAAGTGCTAGCGGTCGTCGAAGACCTCGCGCGCGACGGCATGACGCTCATCATGGTCACGCACGAAATGCGCTTCGCGCGCAAGGTGAGCGACAAGGTCGTGTTCATGCATCAGGGGCGCGTGTGGGAATCGGGCGCGCCGGACGCCATCTTCGAGCGGCCGTCGACCGTGGAGTTGCAGCGCTTCATCCAGTAAGCCGAAAGCCTACCGAAAGCCCCTTAAAAGCGCATGAGACGCGGCATTCCGGTGCTAGCATTGCAAAGCCCGAAACACTTTTCTCCATAGAAGAAGCCCATGAAACTCACGCCCAGAGAAAAGGACAAGCTGCTGATCTTCACAGCGGCCCTGCTCGCCGAGCGTCGCCGCGCGCGCGGCCTCAAGCTCAATCATCCGGAAGCGGTCGCGTTCATATCGGCGGCATTGATGGAAGCGGCGCGCGACGGCAAGACCGTCGCCGAAGTCATGCACTACGGCACCACGCTGCTCACGCGCGACGACGTGATGGAAGGCGTGCCCGAGATGATTCCCGACATCCAGATCGAAGCGACCTTCCCCGACGGCACCAAGCTCGTCACCGTTCATCATCCGATTCCCTGACACCATGATCCCCGGCGAATATTTCATCGACGATGGCGAGCACGAGCTCAATGCGGGCCGCGAGACGGTTACGGTCGTCGTCGCGAATCATGGCGACCGGCCGGTGCAGGTCGGCTCGCACTTCCACTTCTACGAAGTCAACGCGGCGCTCAAATTCGAGCGCGAGAAGGCGCGCGGCTTCCGATTGAACATCGCGGCGGGCACGGCAGTCCGCTTCGAACCCGGTCAGGAACGCACCGTCGAACTCGTCGCGCTGGCCGGCGATCGCCATGTGTACGGCTTCAACGCGCTCGTCATGGGCCCGCTCTAAAAAAGGACAGATATGACGCTACGCATCGGCCGCCGCGCTTATGCGGAAATGTTCGGCCCGACCACCGGCGACCGCGTGCGCCTCGCCGACACCGATCTCATCATCGAAGTGGAACGCGACTTCACGACCTACGGCGAAGAAGTGAAGTTCGGCGGCGGCAAGGTGATTCGCGACGGCATGGGCCAGTCGCAGCGCCCCGCCGCCGACGTCGTCGATACCGTCGTGACCAATGCGCTGATCCTCGATCACTGGGGCATCGTGAAGGCCGATATCGGCATCAAGGGTGGACGCATCTTCGCCATCGGCAAGGCGGGCAATCCGGACATTCAGCCGAACGTGAACATCGCGATCGGCGCGGCGACGGAAGTGATCGCGGGCGAAGGCATGATCGTGACGGCAGGCGGCGTCGATACGCACATTCACTTCATCAGCCCGCAACAGATCGACGAAGCGCTCGCGAGCGGCGTCACGACGATGCTCGGCGGCGGCACCGGCCCCGCGACCGGCACCAACGCGACAACCTGCACGCCGGGCCCGTGGCACATGGAGCGCATGCTGCAGGCCGCCGACGGCTGGCCCGTCAATCTCGGCTTTCTCGGCAAGGGGAACGCGAGCCTGCCGGAGCCGCTGATCGAGCAGGTGAAAGCGGGCGCGATCGGCCTGAAGCTGCACGAGGATTGGGGCACGACGCCCGCCGCGATCGACAATTGCTTGAGCGTCGCCGACGACACCGACACGCAAGTCGCCATCCACACCGACACGCTGAACGAAGCGGGCTTCGTCGAAACGACCATCGCCGCGTTCAAGGGCCGCACGATCCACACGTATCACACAGAAGGCGCGGGCGGCGGCCATGCGCCGGACATCATCAAGGTCGCGGGCGAATCGAACGTGCTGCCCTCTTCCACGAATCCGACGCGCCCCTACACCGTCAACACGCTCGATGAGCATCTCGACATGCTGATGGTGTGCCATCACCTCGATCCGTCGATCGCGGAAGACATCGCGTTCGCGGAATCGCGGATTCGTCGCGAGACCATCGCGGCCGAAGACATCCTTCACGATCTCGGCGCGCTGTCGATGCTTTCTTCGGATTCCCAAGCAATGGGCCGCGTCGGTGAAGTCATCATTCGCACATGGCAGACCGCGCACAAGATGAAGGTGCAGCGCGGCGCGTTGCCCGAAGACAGCGCGCGTAACGATAATTTCCGCGCGAAGCGCTATGTCGCCAAGTACACGATCAATCCGGCAATCACGCACGGCATCGCGCATGAAGTCGGCTCGATCGAGCCGGGCAAGTGGGCCGATCTCGTGTTCTGGGAACCCGCGTTCTTCGGCGTGAAGCCCGCGATGATCGTCAAGGGCGGCATGATCGCGGTCGCGCAAATGGGCGACCCGAACGCGTCCATTCCGACGCCACAGCCGGTGCATTATCGCGAGATGTTCGCGACACGCGGCGGCGCACTCGGCAAGACGTCGCTGACATTCGTATCGCAGATGGCGATGGAGGCGCGCATCGCGGATCGTTATGGCTTGCAAAAGCAGATCGTCGCGGTCAGGAACTGCCGCAATGTGACGAAGGCCAACATGATTCACAATGCATGGCAGCCGTCCATCAGCGTCGATCCGCAGACCTATCAGGTGATCGCCGACGGACAATTGCTCACATGCGATCCCGCCACCGTTCTGCCGATGGCGCAGCGTTACTTCTTGTTCTGATATGCGTACCATCGACAAACGTCTGACCGCGAAGCTTGCCGACGTCCTCAAAAAACGCGCGCCCACGCTGACTCTTCCCTTCGATGCGCGCTGCAAGAGCCGCCTCGCCGCCACGCTCGACAACGGCGAGGAAGTCGCCCTCGTCATGCCGCGCGGCACCGTGCTCGCGGATGGCGACATGCTCGTCGCCGACGACGGCGGCTTCGTGCGCGTCGTCGCGGCGGCGGAGGACGTGCTCATCGTGCGTGCGCCGAGCGTGCGTCTCTTGACGCGTGCGGCCTATCACCTCGGCAACCGGCATACGCCGGTCGAAGTCGGCGCGGAGTATCTGAAGCTCGAAGCCGATCCCGTGCTCGAAGACATGCTGAAGCGCTTAGGCGTGCTCGTCGCGCACGAATCGCAGCCGTTCCAGCCCGAAACGGGCGCGTACGGCGGCGGACACAAGCACGGCCACGACGAGACATTCAGCGAAGACTACGCGCTCGCGCAGAAGGTATTCGACGAGCATCACGGGCACGATCACGATCATTCGTCGTGCGGCCACGATCATAGTCATGATCATGATCACGATCACGGTCATCATCACCACGGCCATGCGCATCGCTGAGCTCACCGCGCTGTTGCATCTCGCGTCGCCGGCATTGCCGATCGGCGCGTTCAGCTATTCGCAAGGGCTCGAAGCGGCGATCGAGCACGGCCTGATCCACGACGGCGACAGCGCGCGCGACTGGATCGCGAACGGCCTTTCCAGCGTGCTCGCGCGCGGCGAATTGCCGATGCTCGCGCATCAGATCGAACACTGGCGTTCGCACGACGAAGCCGCGCTGAGCGCCGCGAACGATGAATACATCGGGAGCCGCGAATCGGCGGAATTGAGACGCGAAACGGAGCAGATGGGCTGGTCGCTCGCGCAGTTGTGCGTGTCGCTCGAATGGGGCGACGAAGCACGCCGCGCGACGCTCGCCGCGATCAAGCCGATCGCGCAGCCGACCGCCTTCGCGTTCGCCGCGTTCGCGTACGATGCGGCACCCGACGCCGCGCTCGCGGCCTACGCATTCAGCTGGGTCGAGAATCAGGCGGCCGCCGCGCTCAAGGCCGTGCCGCTCGGCCAGCTCGCGGGACAGCGCATCATCGTCGCGTTGCGCGAGCCGATCGATGCCGCCGTGCGCCGCGCGCTCGATACAGCGCCTCAACACATCAACACCTTCGCGCCGCAGCTCGGCGTTTTGTCCGCGCGGCACGAATCGCAATATTCGCGGCTTTTCCGCTCCTGAACCGACACTCCATGAACGCTCCCGCTTACTCTTCCGCCGCTCGCCGAACCAAGAAACTGCCGCCGTTGCGTGTCGGTGTCGGCGGGCCGGTCGGCTCCGGCAAGACCACGCTGCTCGAAATGCTCTGCAAGGCGATGCGCGAGAAATACGATCTCGTCGCCATCACCAACGATATCTACACGAAGGAAGATCAGCGCCTGCTGACCGTCGCGGGCGCGCTGCCGGCCGAGCGCATCATGGGCGTCGAGACGGGCGGCTGCCCGCATACGGCAATCCGCGAAGATGCGTCGATCAATCTCGAAGCCGTCGATCGCATGGTGTCGAAGTTTCCGGATGCGGATATCGTGTTCATCGAATCGGGCGGCGATAACCTCGCGGCGACTTTCAGCCCCGAACTC
Source organism: Caballeronia sp. ATUFL_F2_KS9A (assembly GCF_023630765.1). Lineage (NCBI taxonomy): Bacteria > Pseudomonadati > Pseudomonadota > Betaproteobacteria > Burkholderiales > Burkholderiaceae > Caballeronia > Caballeronia sp. ATUFL_F2_KS9A. Next base: position 71,271 of record NZ_JALQEK010000011.1, read on the forward strand.
TCCGATCTGACTATCTACGTGATCGATGTCGCGGGCGGCGAGAAGATTCCGCGCAAAGGCGGGCCTGGCATCACGAAGTCGGATCTGCTCGTCATCAACAAGACCGATCTAGCGCCTCACGTCGGCGCGAATCTCGACATCATGGCGAGCGACGCGAAGAAGATGCGCGGCGAGCGGCCCTTCGTGATGTGCAATCTGAAGGCGCTCGATGGGCTCGACGAAGTCATCCGCTTCATCGAGAAGAAGGGTTTGCTGCTGGCTTGACGCGGAAAATCGCGTGACGACAACGCGTTACGGCAGCGCGATCGAATTCGATATCGAGACCGCGTTCTCGCCGACCTGCACGAAGTCGCGCTTCATCGCGACTTGCCATTGCAGGAAGTTGCGGCTGTTCGATTCGCCGGGAAGCATCCAGTCGTGCAGCTCGATGATGATGACCGGAAACATGTTCAGCGCATCGCAATGGCGCGAGAACAGGTCGGCCTCCGCGCCTTCGATATCGATCTTCAGGATGAACGGCGTCGTGCCGGACGGCATCACGTCTTCGAGCGTGAGCGCATCGACGGCATAGCCTTTCTCGGTGGGCTGCTCCGCGGTGCGAAACGCCCACTCGCCGCCGCCCGGATCGTTCAGATAAAGCGTGCCGCGCTTGGCCGCGATCGCGGCGTTGAGCGGTTTGATCGACGGAAACGCCTGTGCATTCTTGTTGAGCAGCGCGAAATTCGATATGTCCGGCTCGATGGCGACGATCTTCGCTTTCGGATAAGTGAGCGCGTGCCACACTGCGGCGGCGCCGATATTGGCGCCCGCATCGACGATCAGCGGATTTTCGCAAGCCTCATAGAACGCGGCGATTTCCTTCGCGCGCATGAGATGATCCGTCGCGTATTCGCGAAGAAAGAAGATCTGCCGACAAACCGAGCGATCCGCCGGACAAGGCCGGTATTCGAAGCGCCGATTGCCGGGAAGAATCAGGCCATGCGCGCCGTAACGGACGGTGCCCCATGCATCGGTCGGTCCTGGGGATGGCCGCAGCAGGCGCAACAGTCTTGGCGGCAACATGTCCTTGACGACGGACTTGATGAGATCTTGCATGCGCGTCCTCGAAGAAAATTGGAAGCACGTTCGCAGGCACCCGGCCGCTTGTTATGCGTTCGAAAGGATCGGCTCGAGGAAGTTCATTATCCTCCGAACTTACTTCGCAAGATTCATCTGAGGAAAAGCGCAGTTGGCGGCAGGAAACAGCGAGATCGCGTCGGATCACTTCGCCGCGTCGCTGTCCTCTTCAAGCAGCGCGCTCAGCACGCTCACGGTACGCTCCGTCGCGCCGCGATGCCGCGCCGCGAACGCCGAAGCCGCCGCGCTCATCGCGAGACGCCGCGCCTTGTCGCCGAAAATCTCGCGCAGACCGCGCGCGAGCTCCTGCGGATCCTGCACGCGCAACGCCGCGCCCGCCGCGATCGCATCGTTGGTCGCCTGCGTGAAGTTGAACGTGTGCGGGCCGATCAGCACCGGCACACCTGCCGCGCACGCTTCGATCAGATTCTGCCCGCCGAGCGGCAACAGACTTCCACCGATGAACGCCAGATCCGCGGCCGCATAATACGCGCCGAGCTCGCCCATCGAATCGCCGAGCAAGACCTGCACGCTCGCCGGCAACGGCTCGGGCACGTCCGCGCCCGAGCCCGCCGCGACGGGCTTCGGCGCCCACACCGACCGGCGCGCGCTCGTCAGCCCGAGACTCGCGATCAGCGCGGACACTTCGTCGAAACGCTGCGGATGACGCGGCACGAGAATCAGCAACGCATCGGGCACGTTGAGGGCCGAGAATGCGCGCAGCACGAGCGTTTCCTCGCCCTCGCGCGTGCTCGCCGCGACCCACACGGGCCGCTCGCCGATCGCCGCGCGCCACGCGTGACCGCGCGCGATCAGTTCGGGCGGCGCGGTCATGTCGAACTTCAGATTGCCGAGCACGGCGACATTGCGCGCGCCGAGCGCGGTGAGCCGCTCGGCATCGGACGGCGTCTGCGCGAGCACACGCGAAAAGCCGCCAAACACCTCGCGCACCGCGCGCCCGAACTTCGCCGCGCGCCGGTACGAACGTTCCGACATGCGCGCGTTCGTCAAGACGAGCGGCACGTCGGCGCGTTTGCATTCGTCGATGAGCGTCGGCCAGACTTCGGTTTCCATCACGATGCCGAGCGACGGCCGCCACGCGCGCAGAAAGCGCCGCACGAGAATGGGCAGATCGTAGGGAAGATAGCTGCGCAACACGCGGTCGCCGAAAAGCTCGACGCCGGTCGCGCGGCCGCTCGGCGTCATGTGCGTGAGCAGCACGCGCGCTTCGGGATGCGCTTTCATCAGCGCGTCGATGAGCGGCTGCGCCGCGCGCGTCTCGCCCACGGACACCGCGTGCACCCAGATGAGCGGCGCGAGATCGTCGGCGCGGCGCGGCGCGATGTGGCCGAAACGCTCGCCGATATGCTCGCGATAACCGCGCTCCTTTCGCGAACGGATGTAGAGCCGCAGCACCGCGAGCGGCGCGACGATCCACCAGAGCGCGCGATAGACGAGCCGGAGCACGGAAGCCGATGCGCCCGGCGTAGCGGCGGACGAGGCGGCGCCGCTCAAACGAGCGCCCGGCCCTTCAGGCGTTCGAGAATGCCGAGCGGCGCGTGATCGGGGCGCGCCATCGCCTTGACGGGCAGGAAGAAGGTCTGCTCCATCATGAACTGGCCGGACATCACCGCATGCGAGGTGTGATCGGAAAAGCAGACCCACACCGAGCCGGGCGGAAACGGCATCGTCTCCTGCGGCGAATTTTTCTGATAGTCGAGATCGGCTTTCATCGCATCATGCAGATGCAGCATGAGATGGTCGTACTCGCTGCGCGGCGACTTCGTGATGTGCAGCAGATTCATCAGCCACGCCGAGCCGGGCGCCTGCGCCTTGATGCCGGGCAGGAAACGCTTCGCCATGTCCTCGAACGGCTCGCCGACGCGCCACACGCGCGGCGCGCCTTTCGGATTGATGTTCGTGAACACGCGCAAGATGCGCTCGCCGTGCGTTGGCCGCGACGGGAAGGCATCGACGTGAAGACGGGCATCGTCCTTTCGCCAGGATGTTTCGCGCGTCTCGACCTGACGCAGCCTGAGGCTCGTGGGCGCGACGCGCAGCTTTCCGTCGTATTCGGGAAAGAGCCCGTCGACGAGCGAACGCGCATGATCCTGATAGCGCTTGATGAGCGAGCGCACCGCCGACTGCATCACGCTGTCGCCGAGCACGCCGTTCAACGCGCCGCCGTTGGGCGCGAGGCTGATGTTCTTGCGCTTCGGATCCGCGATGCCCGGATCGAGCAGCGAAAGCTCGCCGCCTTCGATCGGAAAGCGCAGGTTGGGGAAATACAGCACTTTGCCGTTCTCGACGCCGGCGAGCAGCGTCTCGCGCGGCACGGACAGGTTCTTGCCTTGCCAATCGCCCGAGGCGACTTCGATGATTTGAGATTCCGTCATGTGTCTACGACCTTGAGTTGCCCGCACACAGCGCAGCGCGGTGAAAACTACAGCAGGCCGAAGCCCGCGAGCGCGGTCTTCACTTCGGAAAGCGTCGGATGCCGGCTCGCGTCGCCGAGATTGACGACGTTCGGCGACCAATAGCCGCCGGTGCGCCATGCGGTCGAGAAATTGTACAACTCGACGGTCGGGCGCTTCAGCGCCGCGGCAATATGCACCAAACCGGTATCGACGCCGACGGTCGCCGCGGCCCCGTCGATCAGCCCGACGACCGCGGGCAGCGACATCTTCGGCGGCACGATCGCGGCCGCGCCGAATTCCTTCGCGAGCTTTTCGCTCGTTGCGCGTTCGGCCTCGCTGCCCCACGGCAGCACGATCGACGCGCCGCGCGTCACGAGCGCTTGGCCCAGTTCGATCCACGCGGCTTCGGGCCATTGCTTGTCGGCGCGCGAGGTGGCGTGCACGAACACGACGTAAGGCACGGGAAGATTCAGCCCGAGCGCGGAGACGGCGAGCGTCGCGCGTCGCGTGTCGAGGCCGAAGTCGATGTCGTCGGTCGTTTGCGGCTTCGGCAGGTCGAGCGCCGCCGCCACGAGTTGCCGCGTGCGCTCGACGACGTGCGTGCGCGGTTCGATCGGCACGCGCCGGTCGTAGAAGAAGCGCACCGGCCATTCGTAGCCCGCGCCGTCGGTGCGATTGCCGAGGCCGACGAGCGGCCCGCGCGCCCAGCTCGCGACCCACGCGGTCTTGATGAGACCCTGGCAGTCGATGACGAGATCGTATTTTTCGGCGGCGAGCTCGCGCTTGAACTTGCCGATCTCGCGCCAGTTCGCCGGCGACGTGAACGCCTTGCGCCAGCGCCTGAGCGAAAACGGAATCGCGCGGCGCACGCCGTGTACGAGTTCGACGAGACTCGCGAAGCTTTCCTCGACGAGCCAGTCGATTTGCGCATCGGGATAGCGGCGGCGGATGTCGGCGATGGCCGGCATGTTGTGGACGACGTCGCCAAGCGACGACACGCGGACGATCAGGATCTTTTGCACGCTGAGATGGAGAAGCGCGGACGGCGCGGCGCGGTGAGCAGGAAAACGGGGATTTTAGCGCGGCTTGCCTGCTGAACGGGCACAGTTCGTGACTTTCGCGGCGGTTCAGGTCTGAAATAATGCTGGCTGAGCGGAACTCGGACGTCGTCGCATTGGCGCGCTGCTGCTCCATAAGCCGAGAAAGATTCAGTTCTGTCGCACTGTATATTTAGTAACGCTAAATCATGATAATCAGCCCGCCGTTCCTTCCGGCTGAAGGCCTCAACATGCCCGCTGAGAAATGGAAGACCGACCCGATGATGGATGTGGTCGATACTTTCGAGTTGTCGCACAGTGGCGTATTTCCTATCGCGTTCGATCGTCGCTGGCATTGCGGCATGCACGTGGTGCCGTTCGGAGGGCTCGGCCAGCTTGAGCCCGTGCGCGCGATCGCAGACGGAGAGGTCGTCGCCTATCGCGTGTCGTTGAAGGCCATCTCGGACGGACAGAGAAACGCCGATGGCACCGAGGCATTGAACAGCAACATCGGATTCGTACTGCTCAAGCATGTAACCGATACCGGTGAAGGCCGCACCATCACGTTCTATTCGCTGTATATGCACCTGCTTGATCTGGTGAAAACGAATGAACTGAGCCCGCAGCCGAACCATCCTGCTTCGGACAGCTCGCCCAATGCGCTGCCCGCGTGGCTGCTCGCCGAGACGGACGGTGTGCAGGCGGGCGCGGGCAAGAAGGTTTTTCGGAAGGATCGGTTGGGTTTTCGCGGCCGGTATCAGGGCGAGGCTCATCTGCACTTTGAGATCTTCATGACCGAGGAGGATTTCATCGCATATTTTGAGCAAGACGGGCATAAGGTCGCATTAGGCGAAGCGCAGCCAACGACGCCGGCGTCGAAGGATTACTGGGGAAGCACGTATTTTGTGATTCCGGGCGGTTCGACGTTCGTCAGCGTGCCGGCGGGGTTAGGTGATCTGAAAACTAAGGGCCGCTCGCCCAAGCCGTTCTTTCCGGCTTTGGACACTGGTGCGTTGAACGAAAACAGCACGCTTTATGTCGAGACGTATTTCAATCGTGGCGAGCGCTTTATGCGTGCGTGGATTGATCGCGGAGACGGTAAGCCTGTTCCGGTGACATCCGATTTCGCACGGGACAAATTCGAGGAATACGAGTACGGCCTTTATGAGCGTGCCACTGCGCTCTATGGAACCTGTCCGAGCGAAGGCTTCGAGTTATTGCGTTTCGGGCGAATCCTGAGCACGGATACGCCGACCTTGACTGCCACTGAACAGGCTACATGGGTCTCGGTGCCGTTTGCTGAGGGCAAAACGGGCTATATCGACATCAATCAGGCCGGCATCCAGAAGCTTTCGGATGCGGACTTTCCGTCGTTCATGCACTGGCAGAAGATCGAAGATGGCAATACGCCGTTCGATCAGGATGGGCTGTGCGGATACGACACGTTGTGTCGAATTGCGGGTGCGACCGATTCGCAGCCGATTACTCCGAGCGATATGACGTCAGAATTCAGCCACGATCAGCAGGTAGCGGCGCTAGTACAGCGCGATGTGAGCGTGCGCGCCAAGCTCAAAGGGTTCATCTGTCACGCCCGGAGCGAATGGGATGCGAGCAACAACGATCAGCGCTACGGCTGGTTGAACGAGCCGGAGGGATTTTTTGGCAAACGCAAGGATACTGATCCGCACGGTTACGAGAACTTCATCAACTTCGTGAAGCGGTGTCAGTTCCTGGCGCAAACGCCGCTTGGCGAAGGAAAGAAATTTTGGTTCTTTCATCCGCTTGCGTTTATTCGGCATTTTAGGAAGTGTGGGTGGTTGAATCACAAGGAGTTCGCCAACACTTTTCCTCGCTATCCGTATTACACGAATAACGGATCGCCCGCATCAGCAATAACAACGAACAATTCAACGTATGTCATCACAAAATCCACTGCAATCGCGCGCATACAAAATCATGTAATCGCGCTGAATCAGACGATTCGAAAATATCTGGGAGCAGACGCCCGTAGAACTGCAATATTTCTCGCTCAGGTTCTGCTGGAGACTGCCCAGTGGCGGAATTTGGGAGGCGTAAGGCGATTGTTGAGTGAGTGGGGTTTCGGTAAGTACTCGGCGGTAAATCCAGCGACTCAATTTTATGGACCGTTCTACGGACGCGGGATTATGCAACTGACTTGGGCGGGAAATTTTTCAGAGTATGGAACGTATCGGGCATTGCCTGCGCACGTTGGGCCTTACGTTGAGCGACTTCCTAACTCGCCCGTCAGAATTACCGAGACGTCTGAGCACTATAATTTCAATCCTCGAGATGGCGGGATGCCTATGCGTTGGTTCCCTCGTTTCGATCCTGATCGCATTGCGGAGGAGCCTCCGTTAGCCTGTGATTCTGGAGGATTCTACTGGGTTTCAAAGGCATTCTCGCAAGGTCAGAATATCAATCGCGTCGCAGATAAAGAATACTCCGCCGATAATATTGGACTCATCAACAGGCTGGTCAACGGCGGTTTCAATGGATACAACGAACGACAGGCTTATACCATTTTTATAATGAATGGATTATGGGACGCAACGCTCGGCTATTTCCCGGAAATAATCGCGCCTACTCGACGAACCACGATTAAGCCCGATCTGACCAGGAGCGACGATTGATATGAAGATCCACAAACCATTAATGATTGTCGTCTGCGCCTTCCTATTTGCACTAGCAAGGGCCTCGGCTCAGACCGTGACGTTTAAAGTGACCGAAACAGCGTCAGCATCCGTTCGATTGAAGGATCGGTCGGTACATGTGGATGTCCGCGATACCATCTTTGGTTTAACGTCCCAAGACATAGAACTCGATACAGAGAGCGCTCCTCATATTGGCGTGGATGATTACGGCTTCGATGGAACCAGGGGCTTTTCTGTGTGGTATTTGGACGAAGGAATGGCAACGAGCACGATATCGCGTGTTTTTCTCTACTCGCCAATCAGACGTGGTTTCGTGGAAATACGTCCGAAATGCGCGGATGAGTTCGTCAATTTGCGGGTCGATCGCCTTAAGCATGTACTCGTGAGCACGTACTATGACGGGAACGAACCGAAGCTTTGCAGGACGGAAACTAGACGGTTGAACCGATGAAGAAATTGCGCTGTCGGCTTCAGGTAAGAAGTTTAGATTTCAACCCATTGTCGACCGATGCCACGACACGTACCCGAGGTCATGTGAGCGGGCTAAGAAGCTTCGCTCCCAAAAGGCAAAGGACATTTTATGCGACGCAAATTCATAATCGCCATTGGCGCTATTTCTTGCTGTCTATCGGCTAGCGTCTTTGCGTCATGTCAACGCGCGAATCTATCACTATCTAAAGTCAGTAACGGCCGCGTACTCGTTGAAGCCTGCCCCGACGACGAAGGCGGCGGGACGATCACGCTGACGGTATTAGTCGGAGCTGAAAAGCGCGCCTGGGCAAGAACAGTCTATGCGGACTCAGCCTATCAGCTTTCGCTGGATTCATTGATCGATTTCGACAATGGCATCAGTCAAGGCCTTGGTGTCACCACTGGCGAAGGGCGCGATGCAAACGGAATGCACTATTGGAAGATCTCGAAGGACGGACGATCTATAACTGATCTCGGAAGTGCTCCCTTGTTGGCCAAGGACAGATTCATGCAGGGTTATTTTTCCGGCTTGACGTCGAGCAGCGGTGAATTTCAAGCCATAAGATACTTTTATAGAGTGAAGGGCGAAAGGCTGGATCTGCACCGCGCAATTGGCTTCAATTGGAATGATGACTCAACGGGGATAGCAGTTTCGATGGAAATACAGTCCGAGGAGGCCATGAATGCTATCCGGGAGCGAGCACTGTCCAATACCGAGATCGAACAATGCCAGAGAGGATCGATTAATTGCTGGTAGCTCTCGAATTAGAAAGGATAGTCCAGCCTTTGCAGGACCCTCCGCCGACGCCCGCGGCATATCCTGGCACATATTGTTGGTCATGTGCCGTAGATCCCTTGGTGCCTTGTCACTTTTCTCTGGTTCCGCCTATTCATGCACTGTGCCAAGCCTGCCTGATGCACTGGGCAGTGCTATCTGATAGCGGCAGAAGCGAAGAAGGCGAGAGCCGAAACTGCGTTTCTTGAGGAAAGTAAACCTGTCATCACGGGCTTGGTGCGGGCATGCATCACTAGTGTTGACGGTCGCCTGTTCCGAATAACAGTTGCCTCACCCGGCGACGTCGCCCAGCGTCCGCAAACAAATCAGCGGCCTCCATGCTCCGGAAAGCCGCCGATATCTCATCAACTTTTTAAAACGGCAACTGCGCGTCCGGCTTCTCCGCCAGAATCACCCGACGAAAATCTTCCTGAATGCGCTTAAGCGCCGCGTCGTTGTCCGCTTCGAAGCGCATCACGACGACCGGCGTCGTATTCGACGAACGCGCCAGCCCGAACCCATCCGGGTACTCGACACGCAGACCGTCGATCGTCAGCACGTCGTCCGCGCCAGTGAACTTCGCCGATTTCTGCAGACGCGCGATCAGCTCGAAATTCTCGCCCTCCTGCAACTTCAATTGCAGTTCAGGCGTGGAAAGCGAATTCGGCAGATCGTTGAGCAGCTTGCTCGGATCGGCCACGCGCGACAGGATTTCGAGCATACGCGCGCCGGTGTACAAACCGTCGTCGAAGCCGTACCAGCGATCCTTGAAGAACACGTGGCCGCTCATTTCGCCCGCGAGCGGCGCGCCCGTTTCACGCAGCTTCGCCTTCACAAGCGAATGGCCGGTCTTCCACATGACCGGCTCGCCGCCCTGCTCGCGCACCCACTTCGCGAGATTGCGCGTGCACTTCACGTCGTAAATGATCTGGCCGCCCTTGTTGCGCGACAGCACTTCCTGCGCGAACAGCATCAACTGGCGATCCGGATAGATGACCTGCCCGTCCTTCGTGACGACGCCGAGACGGTCGCCATCGCCATCGAACGCAAAGCCGACTTCCGCGTCCGTTTCCTTGAGCGCCTTGATGACGTCCTGCAGATTCTCCGGATGCGCCGGATCCGGATGATGATTCGGGAAGTTGCCGTCGATCTCCGTGAAGAGTTCGACCAGCTCGCAGCCGAGCGCCTTGAAAAGACGCGGCGCGAGACCGCCCGCGACGCCGTTGCCCGTATCGACGACGATCTTCATCGCGCGCACCGGCTTCACGTCCGACACGATGCGGTCGAGATACATCTGCGACACGTCGAATTCGGTGTACGTGCCTTCGCCCGTCGTGAAGTCGTTATCGACGATGCGCTTGTACAAGCCTTGGATCTGATCGCCGTAGATGGCCGCGCCGCGCAGCACCATCTTGAAGCCGTTGTAGTCGGGCGGATTGTGGCTGCCCGTCACGACGATGCACGAATCGACGCGACGCTCGCCCGAAGGCAACGGCAGCGGCACGCTCGCCGCGAAGTAGCCGACCGGAGTCGGCACCATGCCGATATCGACGACATCGACGCCCGCCGCGCGCAGGCCATCCGAGAGTGCGCCGACGAGTTCGGGACCGGAGAGACGACCGTCGCGCGCGACCACGACCGAATCGCCGCCCTGCTTTTTGATCTCGCTGCCGAACGACTGGCCTATGCTCTTAGCGACGTCCTTGTCGACCGTCTTGCCGACGATCCCGCGAATGTCGTAGGCCTTGAAAATGGATTGGGAAACTTGGCTCATGAGATGGCTACCTCCTCTCTATTAATTGATGGTTTCTCGGCGATGCAGCCATGAGGGCATGCAGGTCGTGACGGTTGGCGCGCCGCTGCAATGCACAGCGCGCGCGAACGACTGCCAGATGACGTATCGAATTCTGCCTATGCGTCTGGTAAACCAATACGAAAGAAACAATTCGAAGCAAATGGATGCAAAACCGGCGCAGCGGGCGGCCCACGGATCGCACTTATAATCGCTGTCTTTCGGCGCTCTGGTGGTTGCGCTCGCTCTGACGAAGCCGGTTGGAGCCTGCGCGTTCATTCTAATCCAATGCTCAAACGCTCTTTCGCCTCGATGCCTTCGAATGAGGCGCGTCTGCGTGCAAACACACAAAACTTGACCGATCGCACGTTTGCGCGAGGCGGTCAGGCTTGGGTAGCACGCGCCGTGCCCGATTACGCCGAGCGCTTCACCGCATGAAGGCGCTCACGCGCTCCGGCAATCCGGACGTCGCCCGCGCGCTCGCCAACATCGTCTGGCTCGGGCTGGAGCGGCTCACGCAGATCGCGGTCGCCATCGTCATCTCCGGTTTGCTCGCGCGCTACCTCGGCCCGGACGACTTCGGCAAATGGCAATACGCGAACACGCTGCTGCTCGTCATCGCGCCGATCACGTGGGTGTGCGGCGCGGAGATTCTCGTGCCGACGATCGTCAACCGCAAGCCCGCCGATACCGGCGCCGTACTCGGCAGCGCGTTCGTGCTGCGCATGGGCGTGTCGGTCGTCGCACTCTGCGTAACGTGGATCTGGATCGCCGCCGGCGGCACCGACCCGATGGTCGGGCTGATGCTCGCCGGACTCGCCGTCACGATGCTCTTTCGCGAGCCGTTCATCGGCGTCGTCAATTCGTGGCTGCAAAGCCTCACCTACAGCAAGCCGCAGCTCATCGCGAGCATGGCGGCGGCCATCGTCAAGGCGGCGCTCGTCTTCGCGCTCGTGCGCATCGCGGCCGCGCCGTCGAGCTTCGGCTGGCTCTGGGCGCTCGAAGCCGCGGCGATCAGCGCCGCGCTCGTCGCGTACTACGTGCGCCGTCACGGCGGCACGCTCGGCTGGCGTTTCGACCGCGCACTGTTCAGACATTTCGCGAGCGCGGGCACGGTGTTCTGGCTCGGCCTCATCTGCATGTATTTGTTCCTGAAGCTCGACCGGCTGATGCTCGCGCATCGCGTGTCGTTCGCGGAACTCGGGCTTTACTCCGCCGCGCAGCAATTGAACGAGAACTGGATCGCGCTCGCGCTGATGCTCTCGCAGACCATCGCGCCGGCGTTCGTGTATCGCGTGCAGGAAACCGCGCGCCTGAAGCGCAATCTCGTGCGCCTCTTCGCGATGACCGCCGCGCTGATGATCGCAGGCGCGGCCGTCCTCGATGCGCTCGCGGGCTTCATCATCGCGCGCGTGTTCGGACCGAATTACGCGGGCGCGGCGGACATCTTCCGCTGGGCCGTGTGGCTTTCGGTGCCCGCGGGCATCGAAGCGATCGGCAATCTCGTCGTGCTGAAATATCAGGCGAAGTATGTGCTGCTATCGAAATGGCTTTTCGCGCTCGCGGTCGCGTTCGCGGTGAACTGGTTCGCGATACCGCGCATGGAAGGCTACGGCGCGCTGATCGGACTCGCGGCGGGTTATGTCGCGGCGGCGTCGGTGAATTTCTACTACATCCGTTTTCGGCTGCGCGCATGAACGAACTCCACGATGTCGCCGTGCTGATGCCCGCGTTCAACGGCCAGGCCGATGTCGAACGCACGCTCGCGTCGTTTCGCGAAACGTCGATGGTGAACGTGCTCATCGTCGACGATGGCAGCACGCCGCCTATCGTCGCGCCCGTCATCGACGGCATGAACATCGACATTCTGCGCATGCCGAAAAACGGCGGCATCGAGCGCGCGCTCGAAGCGGGCATCGCGGCGCTGCACGCGCGAGGCGTCCGTTACGCGGCGCGCATCGACGCAGGCGATCTCGCGACGCCCGCTCGCCTCGCGAAGCAGCGCGCGTATATGGAGGCGCATCCGCGCGTCGCGGTGCTCGGCATGTGGACGCACGTCGTATCGACCGATGGCGCGCCGCTCTTCGATCTCACGCCGCCCGCCGATCCCGCCGCGATCCGCCGCATGATGCTCGCGCGCACATGCTTCACGCATCCGTCGCTGATGCTGCGCATCGACGCCGTGATCGAAGCGGGCAACTATCGCGCGCAGTATCGCGCCGCCGAGGATCTCGATCTGATCCTGCGTCTGCTACAACGGCACGACGGCGCGAATCTGCCCGAGTTCGGTCTCTTCTACGAACTGAACGAAAGCGGCATCAGCGCGACCAAACGGCGTGCGCAAATCATGTCGACGCTGCGTCTGCAACTGCGCCATTTGCGCGTGACCAATCCGCTCGACTGGGCGGGCGTCGCGAAGAGCATCGCGCATCTCGTTTTGCCGTATCGCGCGTTGCGTGGATTGAAGGCGCGCTTGCTGAAGCGCGCATCCGCCGCGTGAACCTATTCCTGACTTCCGGATGACCAAAGAAAAGTCGAAGCTTCGTATCGCCCTCGTGTGCAACACGGCGTGGGCGATCTATACCTACCGGCAAGGCGTGCTGCGCATGCTGACCGCGCGCGGCGCGCAAGTCACGATCATCGCGCCGCGCGACCGCACCTTCGAGCCGCTCACCGAAATGGGCTGCCGCTGCGTCGAGTTGCCGGTCGCATCGAAAAGCACCGATCCGCGCGATGACCTCAGGACGCTCGCCGCGCTCTTTCGCGAATATCGTGCGACGCGTCCGCATATCGTGTTTCACTATACGATCAAGCCGAACATCTACGGCTCGCTTGCCGCGATGCTCGCGCGCGTGCCGTCGATCGCGGTGACGACGGGTCTCGGCTACGTCTTCATCCAGAAGAGCCGCACGGCGCAGGTCGCGAAGCGGCTGTACCGTTTCGCGTTCCGCTTTCCGCGCGAAGTGTGGTTCCTCAATCGCGACGATCACGAAGCCTTCCTGCACGAGAATCTGCTCGCGCATCCGGATCGCGCGCGGCGTCTGCATGGCGAAGGCGTCGATCTCGATGAATTCGCGTTCGAGCCGCTGCCCGCGCGCGAGGATTTCGTGTTCATCCTGATCGGCCGTCTGTTGTGGGATAAAGGCGTGGCGGAATATGTCGAAGCCGCACGCAGGATTCGCGCGAAGTTTCCGCACGCGCGTTTTCAGTTGCTCGGGCCGGTCGGCGTCGACAATCCGAGCGCGATCAGCCGCACCGACGTAGAAAAGTGGGAAGCGGAGCATATCGTCGAATATCTCGGCGAAGCGAACGACGTGCGGCCGCTCGTCGCCGCGGCGGATTGCGTCGTGCTGCCTTCGTATCGCGAAGGCGTGCCGCGCACGCTGATGGAAGCATCGGCGATGGGCCGCCCGATCGTCGCCACCGACGTTCCCGGCTGCCGCGAAGTGGTCGAGGACGGCGTGAACGGCCTGCTCTGCGAGGTCAAAAGCGCCGACAGCCTGACCGAAGCGCTCGAGCGCATGCTGACGCTCTCTGCCGACGAGCGCGCCGCCATGGCGCGGCGCGGCCGCGAAAAGGTCGCGAGCGAATTCGACGAAAAAAATGTCGTCGAACGCTACAAGGGCACAATACATGCCATTACCGGCATTTCACTTTGATTTCATGCAATCGGGAGAGCACAAGATGAATGGCAATCAGCCGACGAAGGGCACGATTCTCGTCACCGGCGGCGCGGGCTTCATCGGTTCGCATACGTGCGTCGAACTACTCGACGCGGACTATGGCGTCGTGGTCATCGACAATCTCGTCAACAGTCGCGCGGAGTCGTTGAAGCGCGTCGAGCGCATCACGGGCAAGAGCGTCACGTTTTATGAAGCCGATGCCCGCGACGAAGCCGCGCTCAACCGCATCTTCGACGCGCACGCGATCACCGGCGCGATCCACTTCGCGGCGTTGAAGGCCGTGGGCGAATCGGTCGCGAAGCCCATCGAGTACTACGAGAACAACATCGGCAGCCTGCTCGCGGTGCTCAAGGTCATGAAAGCGCGCGGCGTGCGCAACTTCGTGTTCAGCTCGTCCGCGACGGTATATGGCGTGCCGAAGAGCGTGCCGATCGACGAATCGTTTCCGCTTTCCGCGACGAACCCCTACGGCCAGAGCAAGCTCATCGCCGAGCAGATCCTGCGCGATCTCGAAGTGTCCGATCCGTCGTGGCGCATCGCGACGCTGCGCTATTTCAATCCGGTCGGCGCGCACGAGAGCGGTTTGATCGGCGAAGATCCGGCGGGCATTCCGAACAACCTGATGCCGTATGTGGCGCAAGTGGCCGTCGGCAAGCTCGCGCAACTGCGCGTGTTCGGCAGCGATTACGATACGCACGACGGCACCGGCGTGCGCGATTACATTCACGTCGTGGATCTGGCGCGCGGGCATATCGCGGCCATCGATGCGCTCAAGAAGCTCGACCGCAGCTTCGTCGTGAATCTCGGCACCGGGCAAGGCTATAGCGTGCTCGATGTCGTGAAGGCGTTCGAGGCCGCGTCGGGCAAGCCGGTTCCGTATGAGCTCGTGCCGCGCCGTCCGGGCGATATCGCCGCCTGCTACGCCGATCCGGCCGCCGCGGCGGAACTGATCGGCTGGCGCGCGGAGCATGGCATCGAACGCATGTGCGCGGATCACTGGCGCTGGCAGTCGCAGAATCCGCAAGGGTTCGCTTAAAAGCGTCGAGGCGCTGCGCTTTGCGCGCGGCGCCGCTTTTTTCCATCGGTTCTATTTCATGCTCAGTTTCGCGCTTGCTTTTCTGGTCTCGCTCTTCGTGACCTTGTTGATCGTGCGCTTCGCACACCTGCAGGAAGGCGTGCTCGGCGACACCGATCTCGCCGGCGTGCAGAAGTTTCACGCGCGGCCCGTTCCGCGCATCGGCGGCGTGGGCATCATCTGCGGGCTCACGGCATCGGCCGTGCAGTTGCGATGGGGCTATCCGGCCGTATCGGGCGGCATTCTCGGCATCGTCGCGTGCGGCTTGCCGGCGTTTCTCTCCGGGCTGATCGAAGACCTGACCAAGCGCGTCTCGCCGCTCGCGCGCCTCGTCTGCACGATGGCCGCCGCGGGCCTCGCCTATGCGTTCCTGAACATCGCGGTCACGCGCATCAGCGTGCCGCCGCTCGATTTCCTGTTGTCCTACGCGGTCATTTCATGCGCGGTGACGGTGCTCGCCGTCGCGGCGCTCGCCAACGCGGTGAACATCATCGACGGCTTCAACGGCCTCGCATCGATGGTCAGCTTCATGATGTTCGCCTCGCTCGCCTATGTGGCGTTCCAGGTGCACGATCCGATCGTGCTTTCCGGTTCGCTCATCATGATGGGCGCGGTGATGGGCTTCTTCATCTGGAACTTCCCCGCCGGGCTGATCTTTCTCGGCGACGGCGGCGCGTACTTCGTCGGCTTCATGCTGGGCGAACTCTCGATCATGCTCGTGATGCGCAACCGCGATGTCTCCGCGTGGTATCCGGTACTGCTCTTCATGTATCCGATCTTCGAGACGTGCTTCTCGATCTATCGCAAGAAGTTCATTCGCGGCATTTCGCCGGGCATTCCGGACGGCGTGCATCTGCATATGCTCGTCTACAAGCGTCTGATGCGCTGGGCCGTCGGCGTGAAGAACGCGCATGAGCTGACGCGGCGCAATTCGCTGACGTCGCCGTATCTGTGGCTGCTGTGTCTCGTCGCCGTGATTCCCGCGACGCTCTTCTGGCGGCATACGGTGCATCTGTTCTGCTTCGTCGTCGTGTTCGCGGCAACTTACGTGTGGCTCTACATGAGCATCGTGCGCTTCAAATCACCGCGCTGGCTCGTGTTTCGCCGGCCGCACACGGTGAAGAAATGAAGCGACGCCGCCTGAGTTCCAGGCGGCGTTTTTCATTCGAAGCCTTATTTCAGGTGCTTTGCGAAGAAATCCGCGGTGCGGCCGTTGGCGAGTTGCGCGGCCGCCGCGTCGTAATGCGCGCCCTGATTGCGCGCGAACGCGTGATGACAGCCGGGATACGTGTACACCTCGACATTCGGCTGCCCCTTCACCGCCGCCAGCACGCGATTGCGCGCATCGGCGGGAATGAACTCGTCCTCTTCCGCGAGATGCAGCATGAGCGGCACCTTGATCTTCGGCAGTTCGGCGAGGTATTGATCCGTGCCGCCGCCGTAGTACGAAACCGATGCGTCGACATCCGTGCGCGCCGCCGTCAGGAACGAGAGCAAGCCGCCGAGACAAAAGCCGACCGAGCCGATCTTGCCCTGCACTTGTGAGAGTCCGCGCGCGAAACCGATCGTCGCCGCGATGTCCTCGACGCCCGTGTTCACGTCGAATGCGTTGTAGTACTTGAGCGCCTGCTGCCATTCGGCTTCGGTGCGATCGGTGAGCTCGACGTTCGGCTCCAGCCGCCAGAAGAGATCGGGGCATAGCGCGACGTATCCCTGGCGCGCGTATTCGTCACAGGTTTCGCGCATGTCGGCGTTGATGCCGAAAATTTCCTGAATCACGATCACGGCCGGCGCGGTCGTTTGCGCGGGATATGCGACGTAAGCGTCGAAATTGCCATCGGGGATGGAGATGCTGAGCGTCTCGGACATGGGAAGTCTCCTGGATGATGAAGCGAGCCCATCATATCCAAACTTTCCCGCGCCGCGCTCGAAGCGGACCACTCATCTCGGCGATGATCGCGAGTCCCCGGATGAATCGAGCGTATCGATCGATCGGGGCCTTGCATGCGTGTCGCGCCGAACCGCCCATGCCATTTCCCTTCTGCGAGGGTCGATTGTTATCGAGTGGCTCGCGCGGCCGGAACCGCGCGTCCTCGTGGGCCTGCTTCCCCGGCATCGCGGGGCACCTCGTTCCGGCGTGTAGCACGCACATCGCGCATATTGAGTGGTCTCAAGCCGGATCGGACCGCTTCCGGCCATTGCATCTTCGGTCCATCGAACGGCGGCGATCCGCCAGAATGCCGTGCTTTGCGGACATCGATTCGAAGCGTCCGATGAAGCGTGGTCCGGCGCACACGCGCATCCGTCGTTTCGCGCCGAAGACTAGTCGCAAGACGCCGCCGCAACCGCGCACGACAAGAGCCGCTGCTATATTCGACGCAAAAAATAGGGGTGCCGGGGCCGTCATGCGCAACAAGTTCGCCGTCGTCTGGATCTGGCTTTGCCTGCTTCCGCTCGCGTTCGACTTACGAAGCGTCGAGACGGCCAGCAAGGCCATCGATGTTCTGCTCACCGTGACATCGATGGGCGCCGCCTGCGCGATGCTGCTCATCGCGCCGCGCTTCGCGCGCCGCTCGCGCATGCGCGGGTTCGTCAGCGCGCTCTTTCTGCTCACGATCTTCGGCAGCGTCGCAACCCAATGGCTGCAAGGCAACGACGCCGGCAACTACGCGCGCGTCGTGCTGCCGTTCCTCTTGATGCTGCTCGGCTATTTCGTAGGCTGCCGTCCGTGGGATGCGCAGCGTCTTGCGCAGATCGAACGCGCGATGGTCTGGTCGATGATCGCATCGCTCGTGTTCGGCGGCGGTTTCGGCATGGCGATGCCTGGCGGCATCGACACCTTGAGCATTCGCGTCGTCCCGGTCACGTTCCTTTGCCTGCAAGGGCTGTTGCTGCACGAAATCGTCTTCGCGCAGCGCATCGGGAAGCTGGCCGGGCTGTTTTTTCTCGCGACGATCGTCATCGAGATTCTGTTCGGCACGCCGGGCCTCCTGGTCGGCACCGTGCTGCTGATCGCTTATGCGACGTGGCTCGCCGCGCCTTCGCTGCGCGCGTTCTTCGCCGTCGGTCTGCGCGCGGCCACGATCCTGACGCTGCTGATCGCGATGGCCACCGCGACGGCCACGTTCTTTCCGACGATCGGAGCCCCGTGGATGAAGCGTCTCTCGCTCGTGCAGGATGCGCCGCCCGCACGCGATCCGGTGATGATCGCGCGTCTCGCGGAAATGAAGGATCAGATCGATCAGACTACGTCGTCGGCGATGTCGACTATCGTCGGCATGGGCTACGGACACGACTATCGCTACGCGCCGTCGTATCTGCCGGATCTTGCCGGCGACATCAGCGAGCAGGACTTCTACGCCTTCAAAAAATGGGCGGCCGGCCGCGACTTCTGGGTCTATCAGTTCTTCGCGGGCGGCGTGCTGTTCGGGCTCGCGCTGCCGATCGCCATTCTGTGGGCGCTCTGGCGCGGTTCGCGGGCGTATCGCGCATGGCGGCACAGCACGCCCGATGCGCCCTGGCTGCCGGTGCTCGGCCGTGCGCTCTTCGTGCTCGCTGCGCTGCCCGCGACGTCGATCGGCGGTAATCCGCTCGGCGAGCGTTTTCCGGGGCTGATGTTCGGTGTCGCGCTGGGTCTCGTCGTCGCGTCGTATGCGCGCATCGCGCATGGCATCCACGCGCGCGCCGCCGAAGCGGCCGGTCGCACGCCGCAGCAAAGCGCGCCTTTTTACGGCGCGCCGCCCGACATGCATCCGCAAGACGGGCCGCTCACGGAGATACGTCCGGCGAATCCGCCGCGCGCGTCAGGTTCGCTGCCCGCGCAATAAGGTCCGTCCGCTCACTGCGCGCGCAGATGTGCCCGCAGATAAGGCGCGAAGCCGTTTTGAACGGAGATGATCTTCGTCGCGCAGTCGTCGAAATCCGAGCCTCGCGCGCGCTCGTCCTCGAACATGCCCTTGCATTGCGCGAAGAGCGAGATCGTCGCGCCGTCGCCGTTCGGGACGCGCGTCGCCGAGAACACCGGCTTGCCGGTGTCCGAAGGCACGCCGGTTTCGATCGCGGCATTGTCGGCGCGTGTCAGGCGTTCCTTCGAATTCTGCTCGACGTAAGTCTTCGTGAGCTTCCAGGCCGCATCGCACTGCGCCGCGTCGCGGCATGCGACGGTCGCGTTGCGTTGCGCCGTATCGAGCGATTGCTGCGAGAGCAGGAACGTGCGTTCCTTCGTCTGCTCCTTCTCGACGGACGAGCACGCGGTGAGGACGGTGGAAGCGACTGCGAGAGCGATGAGCTTTTTCACGGACGGAAAGCCAAAGAATCAGGTCGGACGGCGATTATAACGACGCCCGCTTTCGGCAACCATTTGCGTGCGGTATCGCGCGATCAGGAGGAGACACATGAAACACGCGCTTTTGTGGCTGGCCATCGCGGCCTTCGCGCCATCGTTCGCGTATGCGGGCGATTCGGCCGATACTCCGTCGATGGACGCGCTGCTCGCGCAACAGAACGGCTATGTGGGCAATCCGGCGGGCGGCGCGCGGCTGCGTCCGGGCACGCGCAAGGCCGACGCAAAAGCGATGATGATGCCGCGAAGCGCGGCGGCGACGCTTTATCCGGCGCCTTCGGGTCTGAAGGCGCCGGCGTCGAATGCCGCGCGTGCGCGCGACATCTACAAGTCGCCGTATTGAACTGAGAAGACCTACTCCGCGATGCTCTCGTAGCTGTAATAGCCCGCGTAGGTGCTGCCCATCAGCACCTTCGATTGCGGCACATCGGTGAGGAGCACGCCCTTCATGTGCACGCCGCCGTGATAGAGGCGCTTCATCGTCTCGCCGATTTCCTGCACCTGATTCTTGCCGTGCCGCACGACGAGCAGGCTCGTGCCCGCGTGCCGGCCGATCACGGTCGCGTCGGTGACGGCGAGCACGGGCGGCGTATCGATGACGACGAGATCGTAGAGCTGCTTCAGTTCGCCGAGGATTTCGCCGAGCCGATCGCTCGCGAGCAGTTCCGCCGGATGCGATGGCAGCGAGCCCTTCGGAATTAGATCGACGCCGGGCAACACGTCGTGAACGATGACGTCCATCGCGTTGGCGCCCATCAGCACGTCGGATAGGCCCGGCGTGTGACGCACGCCGAAGTGCGAGTGGATGTCGCCGCGGCGCATGTCGCCGTCGATCAGCAACACCCGCTTTCTCGTCGATGCGACGAGCGTCGCGAGATTCGCCGACAGAAACGACTTGCCCGCTTCGGGCCGCGAGCCGGTCAGCATCACGACGTTGTTGCGCGCTTCGCCGAGCTGCAGTTGCAGCGACGTGCGCAAGCTGCGAATGCCTTCGACGGCCGCATCCTCCGGCGCCTGCGCCGCGAGCACGTGCATGCCTTCGCGGCGCATGCCGACCTGACGTTGCAGACGAAGCTGCTGCGTGCTGCGCGGCACGATGGCGAAGACGCGCGTGCCCAGTTGCCGTTCGATGTCCTCGGGACGCTCGACGCCGCCCCACAGCGACTTGCGCACGAACGCCGCGATGATGCCGAGCACGAGGCCGATGCCCGCCGAGATCAGGATCACGAGCGCGCGCTTCGGACGCACGGGATCGTCGGCGGGTTGCGCGAGATCGACGATCCGCACGTTGCCGACCTGCCCCGCCTTCGCGATGCGCAATTGCTGCGCGCTGTTCTGCAGGTTCGCGTAAAGCTCGCTGTTGGAGCGCACGTCGCGCGTATAGCGCAGCGCGGTCTGCTCGGTATCGGGCAGCGTCGACACGTTCTTGCCGAGGCGCGTCTGCGCGGCGGTGAGCGATGCAATCTGCGCATCGAGCGCCTGCACCGACGGATGATTCGCCGTGAAGCGCAGCGACAGTTCCGCGCGCTGTTGCTGAAGATCGGAGAGCTTCGTCTTGTTGTCGACGATCTGCTGCAGGAGCAAGCGGCTCTCTTCGGAGAGATCGACGGAACCTTGCTTGTTGCGAAACGCGCTCAGGCGCTGCTCGGCTTCATCGAGCTGCTTCTTCACGAGCGGCAGTTGCTGCTCCAGAAACGCGAGCGTGTGCTCCGCTTCGGCCGAACGCTTCTGCGTGTCCTGCTCCACATAACGATTCGCGATGTTGTTGACGATCGCCGCGATTTGCTTCGGATTACTACCTTCCAGAGATACGCCGATGATGCCCGATTGCAGTGCGGTCTCCGCCACGGTCAGGCGCTGCTGAAGACGGTCGATGGTCGTGATCGTCGAGAAGCGTTGCAGTTCGAACTGCACGCCGGGCTTGCTGTCGAGCTTGTCGACCTTGAGCGTCACCGGGCCTTGCGGCGTCGCACCCGACACTTCCTTGCCGACCTGCCCCGTCAGCACGATCAGTCCGTTCGGATCGCGCAGTTCGTAAGCGCCGCGCTCGAGCGCGACGAGTGTGAACTTCCTGTCGTAGAGCTCCTTCGGCGTGTCGAAGAGCGGCACGTCGATGGCTTCGCCGCCCCACGCGAAGCGCGACAGATAACCCTGCGGAATCGGCCGGTTCAACATCGCGAACACGTTGCCGACGAGCTTGCCCACGACCGGCAACACGCGCGGCGAGGCATCGATATCCAGATGCAGACGCCGCACCGTATCGTCGATGACGAGTCGCGAGC
The DNA here is from genome assembly GCF_023630765.1 of Caballeronia sp. ATUFL_F2_KS9A. Taxonomy (NCBI): domain Bacteria; kingdom Pseudomonadati; phylum Pseudomonadota; class Betaproteobacteria; order Burkholderiales; family Burkholderiaceae; genus Caballeronia; species Caballeronia sp. ATUFL_F2_KS9A. Next base: position 92,933 of record NZ_JALQEK010000011.1, read on the forward strand.
GCAGCAGTTCGATCTGCGCGGCAGTCGAAGTCTTCGTTTCGGTGAGTTGCGGAACGGCGGCTTGCAGCGCCTTGGCGCCGGCGTTCGCGTTGTTCGTGTTGGCCGGCTCGTCGACCTGGATCATCGCGTCGGCCTTGTAGGTCGGCGTCGCGAGATACGCGTAAGAGGTGCCGAGCGCAATCACGGCGAGCATGACGAGCGTCACGAGCTTCCAGTTGAGCATCGCCGCGGCCAGGTAATCGGACAGGCGCAGTTCGTCACCCGTCGATACGTCCACGTATCGCGTATCAAAGTTCATCGACATGATCTCGCTCGCTTATATTTTTTAAGTCGAACCATGATGCTCCGGCGCGCCCCGCGCGCGCCGGTCAGACACTTGATGCCAGATGCTTACTTCGTCAACACGGCCGCCGTCAAACCAGCGTTGATCGCCGGCAGCAGCAGGTTGAGCACGCGCGAGAAGCGCACGAGCCCGTTGTTGTCGACATAGACGACGTCATGCGGCTGCAGCTCGAAGTTGTTCGCGAGCAGCATCGACACCGGCGACAGCGCGTCGAGCTTGTAGACCTCCGGCTGGTCCGTCGCGCCGTTGCGGATCACGTACAGCTCGCGCGGGTTCGACGTTTCCGGGTTGAAGCTGCCCGCCTGCGAGATCGCGTCCGAGAGCGTGAGCTTGCCGTTGCGCATCGGGATGACGGTGGCCGGCTTGGTCACTTCGCCCATCACGTAGACGCCGTTTTCGTCGCGCGAATCGACACGCAGCGCATCGCCCGGCTTGAGCATGATGTCCGACGGGCTGCGGCCCTTCGACGTCATGCCGGCCATGTTGATGTGATACGTGACGCCATCGCGGATCAGCGTGACGCGGCTCTGATCCGCCGTCGTCGCGAAACCGCCCGCGCGGCCGATCGCCTCGGTGAGCGTCATCGGAATGTCGTTGATCTGCTGCGCGCCCGGCGTGCGGACATCGCCGTCGATATACACCTGCGACGCGCGGAACGACGCGACGCGCACCGTCACCTGCGGCTTCACGAATACCTTCGACAGCTCGGCATACAGCTCGCGCTGAACCTGCGTCTCGGTCTTGCCCGCGACGTGCAGCGGCTTGTTCACGTACGGGAATTGCAGATTGCCGTCGGCATCGACGACGAAGCCGGGCGCGGCATCCGACGTGCGCGTCTGGTTCGCCGGCTGGCCGAGCGCCGCGACGAGTTCCGGGTGATCCCAGACCGTGATCTGCAGCACGTCGCCGACGCCCAGCTTGTAAGGCGCGGGCTTGCCGTAGAGCGAGGCGTTCGGATCGCCCGTCACGGACGGCTGCGCGGCGCGCATCTTCTTCACGAGCGCGGCGTCGATCGTCGTGATCGGAATGTTGGTGGTCGTGGCCGGATCGCCCTGATCGTTCGACGTTTCGACGAGCTGGGCGGGCTTTTCCATGTGCATGCCCGGCGAGAGCCCGCAACCCGTCAGGATCACGGCGACGGAAGCTGCCGCAGCCAGGCTCGTGAGGCGGAAGATACGCGACACGTTGGTGTTGGCGGCCATGGAGGTGGTGCCCGGTTGTTGTTGGTTGTGCATGATGGTCGTCCCCTGCATCAGTAAGCGTTGGTGTGGCGTAGTCCCTTGAAGATCGTTGCGGCGATGATTCTCATATCGAGTCCGAACGACCAGTTACCCAGATAGTACAAATCGTGAGCGACGCGTCCTTCCATCTTTTCGATCCGATCCGTTTCCCCACGAAAACCGTTGACCTGGGCCCAGCCGGTGATGCCTGGCTTGATCCGGTAACGATGGATGTACCCCGATACGACCTTTTGATACAGGTCGTCATGTTCGAGCGCGTGTGGACGCGGGCCCACGACCGACATGTCGCCGCGCAGAACGTTGAAGAACTGCGGCAGCTCATCGAGGCTGGTGCGGCGCAGGAACGCTCCGACACGGGTCACGCGCGGATCGTTGCGCGTGGCCTGGCGAAGCACTCCGGCCTGTTCCGTGTGCAGGCGCATCGAACGGAACTTGTAGATGGTGAAGACGCGGCCATCCGCGCCTTTGCGGTTCTGCCGGAACAACACCGGCCCGCGCGAAGTGAGCTTGATTGCGAGCGCGATGCAGATGAGCGCCGGCGAGACCGCGATGATCGCGCCGAGCGCGAACAGGCGGTCGAAGATTTCCTTTTGCAGCTGCGCCGACGCCGACAACGGCGTCGCGACGAGATTGATCGCGGGCTGGCCGAGCAGATCGGTGACGCCGCTTTCGAACAGCGCGAGGCTGCGCACGTCGGGGATGAAGCGCACGTTGATGAGATCGTCGCGGAATTCGTTCACGAAGCGCAGGATCGTGGGCTCCTCCGACAGCGGCAACGCGAGCCACACTTCATGGACGTTCTGCGCGCGCACGAAGGCGACGAACGCGTCGAAATCGTCATACACGGGCAGGCGCGTGTTCAGACGCGACTTGCCCGCCGCCGCGTTGAACGCCGCGCACATGCGAAAACCGGTGTCCTGCGAACGCTCGATCTTGCGCAGCATCGAATCGCAATGTCTGCCGCAGCCGACGATCGCCACTTGCTGCAGGTTCAGGCCCGCGTTGCGCATGTGCGCGAGAATCGCGTGCGTGATGAGACGGCCGGCGATCATGAGGCCGCCGGACATCGCGGTCCAGTAGGCGAACCAGAGGCGTGACACGTAGTCGAGCCGATGCAGCGAGAACATCAGCGCGAGCGCGCAGCCCTGCACGACGAGCCAGCCGAGCGAGACCTGACACGCAAGCTGAAGCTTGCTGCGGCCGCGCCACGACTGGTAGACGCCGAAGCCAGGAAAGAGCGCAAGCGAGAACGCCGCCGCGAACGCGACGAACGCCACCGAATAGGTGTGTGCCTCGATGTACTCGAACCTGATTTGCGACGCCACTGCCGCACCGCCGACGATCATCAAGACGTCGAACAGGCGCGCGAGCAATCCCTGTAAATCGCGCATGTTTTTTTCCCCGGAACGCAATCAGCCCTTTACCGCCCTTCAGTCTCCTCCTCGCGTTAGCCCCGTCTTCTTCTTGTGAACGGTTGCAAGAAAGTCTTCTGCCTTCGAACGCTCAACTGCGCCCGTAGGTGTCGTCGAAACGCACGATGTCGTCTTCGCCGAGATAGCTCCCCGACTGCACTTCAATGATTTCGAGCGGCACCTTGCCCGGGTTCTCCAGACGATGCCGCACGCCGAGCGGAATGAACGTCGATTCGTTCTCGGAGAGCAGAAACTGCTCTTCGCCGCGCGTGACGAGCGCCGTGCCGCACACGACGATCCAGTGTTCCGCGCGATGGTGATGCATCTGCAGCGACAGCTTCGAGCCCGGCGACACCACGATGCGCTTGACCTGGAAGCGCTCCCCGTGCTCGATCGAATCGTAGAAACCCCACGGGCGGCGCACCTTGCGATGCGTATCCGCTTCGGGCGCGTGCTGCTCGCGGATGCGCGCAACCAGCCCCTTGATGTCCTGCACGCGCGAACGGTCCGCGACGAGCACGGCGTCGTCCGTCTCGACGACGATCACGTTGGTCGTGCCGACACACGCGACGAGCCGTCCGCCTTCGGAGCGCGCATAGCTCGATGTCGCGCCTTCGAACACGACTCGGCCGCTCGCGACGTTGCCCGATTCGTCCTTGTCCATCGCGTCCCACACGGCGTCCCACGAACCGAGATCCGACCAGCCCGCGACGAGCGGCACGACCACGCCGTCGCACGGCTTCGTCGGCGTGCCGATGTGCTCCATCACCGCATAGTCGATCGAGTCGGACGGCGCGCGCCCGAACTGCGCCGCCTGCGGGCGGAAGAACTTGCCGTCGGCCTCGCCCTCCTGCGCGGCGGCCGAGCACGCCGCGTGCATGTCGGCATTGAGCTTTTGCAGCGCCGCGAGCCACACGCTCGCGCGCACGACGAAGATGCCGCTGTTCCACCAGTACGTGCCCGCCGCGACGTATTGCGCCGCGAGTTCCGCCGCCGGCTTTTCGACGAAGCGGTCGATCTCGTGCGCGCCGTCATCGAGCGCCGCGCCCAGACGGATGTAGCCGAAGCCGGTGTCGGGGCGCGTCGGCGGAATGCCGAGCGTCGCGATCACGCCGCGCTCCGCATGTTCCGCAGCGATCGCGATCGCGCGATGCAGCGCCGGAATATCGGCGATGGAGTGATCCGCCGGCATCGCGACCATGATCGCGTCCTCGCCGTCCTTCACCGCGGCAAGTGCCGCGAGCGTGAGCGCGGGCGCGGTGTCGCGGCGCGCCGGCTCGACGATGATGCGTGCATCGACGCCGGCTTCGCGCGTCTGTTCTTCCGTCGTGAACCGATGCTCTTCGCCGCACACGATGATCGGCTCGCCATCGACCTTGAAGTTGCCGGCAAAGCCTTTGAGCCGCGACACCGTCGCCTGGAGCAGCGAGTCACGTCCGACGACGCCGATCAGCTGCTTCGGGAATTGTTCACGCGACATCGGCCACAGGCGCGTGCCCGAGCCGCCGGCGAGGATCACAGGGACGAGGCGGCGGCACGGCCCGGCCGCCTTGGCCGGGCCCGCCTCCACACCTGCTGCTCCCTGCTTCACCCCACCTTCCGTGCGTGCTTCATTCGTCATAAAGAACTCCTGCCTGCCTGTTCGTCCGAACGGCGAACCGTTCGGGAAATGATTAAGTGCCGGACCGATCGGGTCCGGCCAAAGGTCCGACGTTTTACGCCATAGTCGGGCTCAGAGCGGCCCACGTCACATAAGCGCGCGGGTCAGCCGTTCGCCTCGCGTCTGCTCTGCATCCGGTACTCCGTCGGCGAGATCAGAAGGCGCTTGCGGAAAATCTTCGCGAGCCTGTCGCCGTTGCCCATGCCGCTTCTGCGCGCGATCTTGTCGACCGGCAGTTCCGAATCCGTCAGAAGCGCACAGGTCACGGCGAGGCGCGCCTGCAGCAAATAATCGGATGGCGTGATGCCCATCTCGATCTTGAAGCGGCGCAAGAAGTTGCGCTCGCTCATCGCGGCCACCTGCGCCGCATCGACGACCGAAATCGGCCGTTCGCAGTTGTCCTGCAGCCAGCGCGCCGCCGCGCGGATCTTGTCGCCCGCCGACGCCACGCCGCTGTCGCCGAGGATCGACACGAGCTTCGCGGCCGAACCGGGCATCAGACGTTCAGCGACGCTGCGCGACACGTCGATGCCGAGATCGCGCTTCACGATCAGAAGCGCGCCCTTCATCGACTCGTAGCGGTCGCCGGCGTCGCCCTGCTGCTCGTCGCGCACGAGTTGCATCGCGTTGCCGTAGCGCGCCTGCGCGTCCTGCGCCTGACCGATGCCCGCGGCGTCGAGCACCTTGCGGCCCTCGGAAATCGCGCGCACGACCGTGGTCTTGGTCTGCACGCGACGCAGCCATTCGATGATGCGATCGTCCTTCGCCGCTTCTTCCGCGCCACGGCCGCCGGCGACGAAAAGCGCGTCGAAGCCGCCGTAGTGGCGCGCATCGAGACCGTCCGTCCAGACGCGCACCGACGACGAGCACGCCACGTTGCCGCCTTCGACCGACAGGAACCGCACGTCGTACGTGCAATCCGGCCGCGACTTCGCCGACGACAGCTCGTTCGCCATGTGGAAGACCTCCGCGACGATTCCCGCGCCGAGCAGCGAAAAGCCGTCGAACAGCAGGATCGCGACCTGGCGCACCTCGGTCTGCGAGGCGTTCGACGCGGGAGGCGTCCAACCCATGACTGCGGGTTCAAGAGTGGCGTAAGGCATGGTCATCCTCTGCAGCTTGTTTCCTGGAAGGCGCGGAAGAGTTGTTCGGTCATTGCGGCGCATCAATGGACTTCCCGAACTTCGCCGGGTTGCCGTGACCGATTGGAACGAAGTGTTGGCGGAATCGATCCGCTGGCTTGAATAATAAGCAGACAATGTTTTTTGTGCTCTGGATTTTCGCGCTTAAACCACAAAATCTGTTCCGCTATGAGGGTGAGCGCACATTGAAATCCTTCCCCAAATTCCGGAAAGCCTGCATTCAATGCATGGAAAACAAATACGGATTTGTCATACAAGGATTGATTCGGCGGTTTAGCTCAATCTGATTCCCGTGCCGCCAGATCGGACACAGCGTTGCTCACTAAGCTCCGCAGGACGGCCCTGCGCGGTCCGCCGGATGCGATGGCCGCCAAGCCCGATCATTCGAATTGATTCATTTATGAAACATCGATGTGTGCGAAAGCGGACGTTCGTACCGCTGCAATCGGAAAGTTTTGGTTTCGCCGTTACATTTAGGAACGATATGTAATGCGCATTTCAGACGCCGATTAAAATCCGCGAACGGCTGCGGCATTAATACTCAATGATTTTCTAATAACGCAATCGAGGTCCCCAACGTGATTTTTGATTAACCCGTTTTATTTTTATTCAAAGGCATAATGCGGTATTTTCATATGAACTTAGATGCTGCATTGCAGCGGACGCGAGATCGCGTCGAACCTGCATGCGCGCGGGACTCGGGCGCTGTCACCGTCCGCCATCGGCTAGTATTTTTGCGGCGGCGCACGCTTTGACACTATTTGCCGAATCGCCCAATTCTTGTTTTGCAATGATCGGCTGAATGCGGCTCGAATCGCGCGTACGTTCGCAATCGTCTTCACGCAAATTTTCGTACAGCGCGCGGACACGCAAATCGGTCAGGTTTGCCGCCCGCGCTGACAATGTGCTGACCGTTGCTCGTCAGCCTTGCTTGTTTCAGTCGTGAAATTCCCTCGCGCGTGCGCGCACGCACGGTCATGCGGCGTCGCAGCGGGCATCGTTTGCGCGACGCACGACTCACCGAAGCCAACCCGGAGCAACGATGCTGAGCAACGCTGATTTCCTGACGGTCGTGCGGCTCGCGCCGCTCGTGGCGATCGATCTGATCGTCACCGATGGCAACCGGCGCATCCTCGTGGGGCATCGGCGCAACCGGCCCGCGCAGGGCACATGGTTCGTGCCGGGCGGCCGCATCAGAAAAGACGAATCGCTCGATGCCGCCTACAGGCGCATCGTCAGCAACGAGTTGGGCGTCGCGAGCGCGCAGCGTTCGGCCGCACGCTTCTTCGGCGTCTACAAGCATCTCTACGACGACAACTTCGCGGGCGCCGATGGCATCGGCACGCATTACATCGTGCTCGCCTACGCGCTGACGCTCTCCAGCAAGGTTCCGATCGGCCGGTTCGATCAGCACAGCGACTATCGATGGCTTATGCCCGACGAACTGCTCGCGCGCGACGACGTGCACGAAAACACCAAGGCCTACTTCCGCTGATCCGCGCGAAAAGGCGCGTACCGAGATCATCTGCCAACACTTCGTCAATTTCGGACTCGGCGCGCGGCGGCTGCCGGGCGCCGCGTATAGTGCGCCCATGTAAGCTCACTTTCCCGCTACTTACGTTCCTGCATCGATCGGACCCCGGCCGGGCACGACGCCTGCCGCGGTTCGCACAGGGAGAAGTCGATGGTGTACGCCAATGGTACGGGCCGGCTTCAGGTCGTGCGCGCGGTCGCGCCCGACGTGCCGTCCGCCGATATGACCAGCGCGGCGAAGCGAATCGGCATTCTGATCTTCGAGGACTTTTCGCTCGTCGAAGTCAGCTCGATCTCCGAGGTCTTCTCGGTCGCGAATCAGGTGCATCTGCCCGCCGACGCCAACGCACGCGCGCAGGCGCCGAATTATTCGCTGATGTTTCTGTCGAGCGATGGCGGGAGCGTGGCGAGCAGTTGCTCGATGCGGATCTGGACCGAGAGTCTCGAAACGCGCTGGATGAACGAATGCGACGCGCTGTTCATCGCGGGCGGCGTGGGCGCGCGTCATGCGCGTAACGATGCCGCGCTGCGCAAGCGCCTCGCGCGCGTGGCGCCGAAGATTCCGTTCATCAAGGCGATCGGCGAAGGCGCGCAGATTCTCGCCGCGGCCAATCTCGACGTGCAGAACCGCACGCTCGATTTCGCCGGCGAGCCGCAAGGCCGCGCGCTTGCGCCGGCGTTGTCGAATCCGCTTTTCATCGCGGAACAAACGCTCACGCTCGACGATCCCAAAGGGCCGATCGCGGCGGCGCTGTCGATCATCAAGCGCGACCACGGCGCGGCGCTCGCGCGTGAAGTATCGGAGCGCTCCATTCCGGGCGCGTGGCAGAAGCTCGCCACCGTGCTCGACGATACCGAAGCCGGCAGCGTGCGCCAGAAGATCGACGCCGCCGCGCGCTGGATCCGCGAGAACTACGTGCGGCCGATCTCGATCACCGATGCGGCGCGCGTCGCCGCGATGAGCGAGCGCAATTTCCTGCGCCGCTTCAAGGCGCAGATCGGGCTGACGCCGTCGGAATACCTGTTGCGCGCGCGGCTCGATGCGAGCTGCATGTTGCTGGCCGCGACCGATCTGCCGGTCGACAAGATCGCGCGGCGCTGCGGCGCGGGCAGCGGCGACGGCCTCGCGAAAATCTTCCGCAAGCGGCTCTCGATCTCGCCGACCGAATACCGGATGGCAGGCCGCCGAAAACAGGGCGACGGTTCGTAAACGTCCGGAGCCGGCCTAGAACAAATACGCATGGAATCAAAGGTACTCTGGACGCTTTCGAATCTCGGCGACGCGGCCTTTCTGCTGCCACTCGCGCTCGTCTGCGCGCTGTGGCTGCGCACGGTCGACGTGCGCCTCGCGGTGCGCTGGGCCGTGCTGCTCGCGATCGGCATGGGGCTCGTCGGTCTGTCGAAGATTCTCTATGCCGGCTGCGGCGTCGAGATCGCCGCGATCCAGTTGCGCATGATCAGCGGACACACGATGCTCGCCGCGTCGATCTACACCGTCGCGGGCGGCTTGCTGTTCGGCGCATTCGGCGGAAGCTGGCATCGGCTGGGCGCGGCGGGCGGACTCGCGCTCGCGGCGGCCATCGGCGCGAGCCGCATCATGCAGGACGCGCACACGCCCGCCGAAGTCGTCGCGGGCTGGGTGCTCGGCGCGGTCATCGCCGCCCTCTTCCTCATGCGCGTCTTCGAAACGCCGCGCAAGATGCCGCGCGCACTCGTCGCGGGTTGCGCGCTGCTGGCGGTTTCGTCGATCGCCTACGGCCATCACGCGCCGTTCCAGCGGATGATCGAGCACTACTCGTGGCGGCTCTGTCAGGGACTCGGGCTCTGAGCTTCGCGTCAGTTCACTCGCAGCGCATGGGCTGACGAACTTCAGTATGATCGCAGGCTCTTTTCTCTCGCGCGCCCATCGAGGCGCGCGATCACGTTTCCGGGATCGAGCATGGACCGCTTCCTTGCAATGAAAGTCTTCGCGCGAGTCGTCGAGGCGGGCAGTTTCTCCAAGGCAGCCGATGCCCTGCGCCTGCCGCCCGCGAGCGTCTCGCGCACGCTTCAGGCGCTCGAAGCGCATCTCGGTGCGCGCCTCATCAATCGCACGACGCGCAGCATCAGCATCACCGAAGACGGCGAAGCCTATTACGAGCGCTGCGTGCGCGTGCTCGGCGAAGTGGACGACATGGAAGCGTCGCTGTCGCATTCCAAGCTGAGTCCCAAGGGCAATGTGAAAGTCAGCCTGCCGCAAGTGATGGCGAAGAACACGATCATTCCCGCGCTGCCGGAATTCTTCGCCGCGTATCCGGATATCGGCGTCGAGCTGGTGCTGACGGACCGGCAAGTCGATCTCGTCGAGGAAGCGGTCGATTGTGTCGTGCGCGTGGGCGCGGTGGGCGATGTCGGGCTGGTCGCGAAACGCATCGGCGCGTATACGCAGATCACCTGCGCGTCGCCGGGATACATCGAAAAGCACGGCGAGCCGACGTCGCTCGATGACCTCGAGCAGCATCTCGCCGTCGGCTATGTGCTGAACAACTCGGGACGCGTGCGCAATTGGGAATTCGTCGTCGATGGCGAAACCCGCACCATCGCGATGAAGCACAAGATCGCCGTGAACGACGGCGATTCGTATATCGCGGCGGGCGCCAACGGGCTCGGGCTGATTCAAAGCTCGAGCTATACGCTCGATCCGCTCGTCAGAAGCGGCGCGTTGAAGGAAGTGCTACGGGAATATCCGTCGTATCCGCGCGTGGTGTCGGTGCTGTATGCGGCCAACCGGCATCAGCCGAGGCGCGTGCGCGTGTTCATCGACTGGGTTGCGGAGTTGTATGCGCGCCTGCCGTCGTTTCAGGTGAGCAAGGGAAACTGAACGCGGGCGTCGTTTGCGGCGATGCATCCGCGAACGGCATCGCGCGCCAGTCGTAATCGCGATAGGCGCGCTCGAGCGCGCGCAGATCGGCGGGCCGCGCGCTCGCGTGCACGCCCTCCAGATGCGGCAAGCTGAATTCCACCTTGACGCAGTTCGCATAATCGCGCGCGCGCATGTTGGCGGGGATCGTCGTGAAGAACGCGGTCGTCGGCACGTCGAATCCCGCGCCGGCGTGTAGCGCCGCCGTATCCGCCGTGACGAGATAGCGCGCGCGCCCGATCCACGCGAGGAAATCGTCCGTGTCGATGCAAAACGGCGCGATATCGCGATAACGCGGATCGTCGACGGGCCCGAAACCCATCACCGGCAGGCCGGTTTCATCCGCGAGACGCGCGACGATACGCGCGCGCATCGACGCCGGAATGCTGCGCACCGGCGTGCTCGCGTTCGGGCAAAACAGCGCGTATGGCTCGTTTGCGATCGGCTTGAGCGGCACATCGGCGAGCCAGCGATTGCGCTTGTCGGCGGCGGCGATGGTCGAAGGCGCGATGCCCATCGCCCAAAGGAAGAAGTCGATCATCGGCATCGAGGCGAAGCGCGGCCAGAAAAGCTGATTGCCGACGTCGATCTTCGGTTCATCGGCAGGCAGGCTCGCGAGCGGCACGGGCAGACCGACGATATCGGCGAGACGCGGCGCGGCAAGCTCGTAAAGACGCTGCACGTAGCGCGGCGCGCGCGCCGGCCGATAGATCGTGAACCGAAGATGCGGATAAAGGCGCTTGACGGCGGAGAGCGCCGTAAGCCCGATGATCGAATCGCCGAGCGTGACGCCGAACGCGTTGACGAGATGCACGCGGCGCTCGCGCGCATAGTCGGCGTCGAAGTGTTCGCGGCCCGCGTTCAGGATGGTGGCGGGCAGCGCGGAGAAAGCGGATGCATCGGCGTGCGCGACTTCGAGATCGTAAGGCGCGACGATCTCGCCGCTTAGCGATAACAGCGATCCCGCGTGGGTCAGCGCATGGACTTCGTCGAGCGTCGTCATGCGTGACCCCGTTGCGGTCAGCCGGCCGCGCCGCGTTCGTTCGCCGCCTTCGCGACGGGCACGCTTTGCAGCACGGGCATCGTCGCCGTCTGATACTCGGGCACCCAGCGGCGCAGATCGCGGCGCACTTCTTCGTCGGAGAGCACGCGATGCTGCATCAGCCAGGGCAGCAATTCGTCGATGAAATCGTCCGGCACGCCGCGCGCCTGCGCGATGCGCAGCTTCGGATGCGGCGTGCGCGTGGTGGTTTCGTCGTCGGCGAGCAGTTCTTCGTAGAGCTTTTCGCCCGGACGCAGCCCAGTAAACGTGATGCGGATCTGCTCTTCCGTGAAGCCATAGAGACGGATGAGGTCGCGCGCGAGATCGACGATTCTCACGGGCTGGCCCATGTCGAGAATGAAGATCTCGCCGCCGCGCCCCATGCTCGACGCCTGCAGCACGAGTTGCGCGGCTTCCGGAATCGTCATGAAAAAGCGCGTGATTTCCGGATGCGTGACCGTGACCGGACCGCCCTTCGCAATCTGCTGCTGAAATTTCGGGATCACGCTGCCCGCGCTGCCGAGCACGTTGCCGAAGCGCACCGTCTCGAACTGCGTGCGCGGCGCGGATTGCTGCAGCGCCTGACAGGCCATCTCGGCGAGACGCTTGGAGGCGCCCATCACGTTGGTCGGGTTGACGGCCTTGTCGGTGGAGATCAGCACGAAATGGCGCACGTTGTGGCGAATCGCCGCGCGCGCGACGCGCAGCGTGCCGAGCACGTTGTTGCGCACGGCCTGCCACGCGTTCTGCTCTTCCATCAGCGGGACGTGCTTGTAGGCCGCCGCATGGAAAACGATGTGCGGCGTGAAGCGCGCCATCGTCTGATCGAGCAGCAGCGAATCCTTCGCGTCGCCGACGACCGGAATCACCGAGCACTCCGGAAACTTCTCGTGCAGTTCCTCGATGAGGCGATACATCGCATATTCGGAGAGGTCGTAGGCGATGAGCTGCGCGGGCGAGAAACGCAGAATCTGACGGCACAGTTCCGAGCCGATGGAGCCGCCGCCGCCCGTCACCATCACGACGCGCCCGTGGAGCAGTTGCTCGACGTGCGGCATGTCGATCTTCACCGGCTCGCGGCCGAGCAAGTCTTCGAGGTCGATCTGCCGCACGCGCGACAGGAAGTTGCCGCCTTCGGTGAGCGGCGTGAGCGCGGGCAGCACCATCACCTTGACGCCGGCGCGCACGCACAACGTGGCGACGCGCCGCTGCTCCTCGACCGACGCGGAAGGAATCGCGATGATCACGTAGTCGGTCTTGTACTGCTCCGCGAATCGGGAGAGGTCGCTGAACCCGCCGAGGACCTTGTGGCCGAGCACTTCGCGGCCCTGCTTGGCGGGATCGTCGTCGAGCAGGCCGACGAGACGCCATTCGCTGGAGCGCGCAAGCTCGCGGGCGAGCATCGCGCCCGCCGTGCCCGCGCCGAGCACGATCACGGGCTTGCCCTGACCGACCAGACCGCCGTACAGATAGAACTCCTTGCCCGCGCGATAAAGCGCGCGCGCGCCGCCCATCGCGAGAAACAGCAGAAGCGGCGAGACGATGAGCACCGAGCGCGGGATGATCGGCGTCGGCTGCGACATCACCGCGCCCACCATCACGACGAGCGCGCCCACGACGATCGATTTGGAGATACGCATCAGGTCCGGCAGGCTCGCGAACACCCACATGCCGCGATACAGCCCGAAGACGCGAAAGACGATGGCGTAGACCGGCACGACCCACAAGAGCGCGTGCAGCGCGCCATCGCGGAAATCATGCGGCACGCTGCCGTTGAAGCGCAGCAGGTAAGCGACGACCCAGGCTCCGACGACGGCCACGAGATCAAAGCCGAACGCCCCCGCCGATAGCCATGTAGCTTTTATTCGATTCATCAGCATGGACCCTCAAGATTGTCCGGTATGGCGCGTTTCATGACGACGCCACTGCGCGTCGACGACCGCGCCCGCTGCCACAACCACGACTGCCCAGCCAGCAACCGCCGCCCACTGCCCCGTGACGGAAAACCACAGCGCCCAGTTCGCGAGGATCATGCCCGCCAGCATGAGCAGATACCACGTGAGCGCGGTGCGCGCGTGCCCCATTCCAAGGCGCACCATGCGCTGATAGTAATGCTCTCGATGCGCCTGCCAAAATTTTTCACCGCGCGCGAGGCGTCGCAGCAACGTGACCGTGGCATCCGCGATGAACGGAGAAAACACGAGCGCCGGAAACCAGACGGGCCATGCGCCCCGTTGCCAGCCCCAGAACCCGAGCGCGCCTGCGAGAAATCCCAACGGAATAGACCCGGCATCGCCGAGAAAAATCCGAGCCGGATGGAAATTGAGGGTCAGGAAACCGGCCGCCGCTCCGGCGATCGCCGCGCTCGCCAGGCCGAGATCGGCTTGCGGCGCGGGTCCGGCGAGCGCCGCGAGCGCGTAGCCGCCGAATCCGAACAGCGCCATGCCGCCGGCGAGCCCGTCGGAGCCGTCCATGAAGTTGTAGAGATTGACGAGCCACAGCATCAGAAAGCCGACGAATGCGAGCGCCCACCACGGCGCGTTCGCCGGATGCGCGACGATCACGAGCGTCACCGCGACGATATGCGCCGCGAAGCGCACGCGCGCGGGCAAACCGCGTCGGTCGTCGATCTGCGAGACGGCCGCGAGGAAGACCGCGCAGGCCGCGACGAGCCACATCGACGGGGCCGCGACGAGAAGCGCGACGACGGCGACCGGCACGATGCCCCAGCCGCCGACGCGCGGCGTGGGCCGTTCGTGCAGCGAACGCTCGTTGGGGATATCGGTGGCGAGGCGCCACGCGAGGCCCGTGCGGATGAGCGTCCGCAGAATCAGCGCGCAGGCGGCGAACGCCAATACCGCGACCGACATCGCGGCCAGCGGCGGCGAAGCTTGGAAATACGAATGCAGCATGCGTTGTTATGAGTTGTCGAAAACGAAGCCCCGATCGTCCCGGCGACTTTTATCCCGGGCAAACCCGCAAGGATACGCGAACGGTCGCCGGAATGAGTCGTAAATAACTGACGGATAACGAAAATCGCGCCGATATCGAAGCCGCGCATATTTTAACGTTCGCGACGGACGTTTCCGATCGCGAGAACCGTTTATTGCGCGCGCGTCGAGCGAAACCACGCGGCCGTGACGGCGAGGCCTTCGTCGAGCGATTGCGGCGCTTGCCAGCCGAGCGTCTCGCGGATGCGGCTCGAATCGAGGCGCAGGCTGCCGGTCAGCCGATCGATCTGCGCGGTCTTGCCCGTCAGACGCCCGACGCCGCGCAAGAGTCCCACCGGCACCGGCACGAGCCGCGCCGGTTTGCCGAGATGTTGGCCGAGCTTGCGCGCGAGTTCGGCGACGCTCGGGTCGTCGCCGTCCGTGACATGGAACAGGCGGCCCGCCGCGGCCGGATGGAGCGCGCATTCGATCGTCGCGCTCGCGAGATTGTCGACGGAGACGAGGCTGCGGCGCGCATCGATCGCGCCGAGCGGCAACGGGATGCCGCGCGCGATCGCGTTCATCATCGCCAGGAAATTGGCGCGCACGCCGGGGCCGTAGACGAGCGGCGGCCGCACGATGGCGATTTCCAGCCCGGTGCGGCTGCCGAATTCGAGCAGTTTCACTTCGGCTTCGGCTTTCGACACGCCGTAGGCATCGGGCGGATTGCGCGCGTCGTCTTCGGTGAACGGGCGGCCCGGAGCGCTTTCGCCGAGCGCCTTGACGCTGCTCATCATGACAAAGCGCGTGACACCCGCTCGCCGCGCGGATTCGGCGGCGGCGAGCGTGCCGTCGACGTTGACCGCCCGATACGCCTTCAACACGGCCTGCGATTGGGCGGCGGCGTCGGCCATTACGTGGACGCGCGCCGCAAGATGGATCACTGCGTCGCAACCGGCAAAGGCTTCGGGCGCGATCGAATCGAGGCCGTCGATATGGCGCACGTCGACGCCCGGTTCGCACTGCGCGTCGCGCCGCACGAGCCCTGTCGCGCCGATCCCGCGCGCCGCGAGCGCACGGCTCACCGCGCGGCCGACGAAGCCGTTGGCGCCGGTTATCGCGATGCGTCGGCCGGATTCGCTCATAGCCATTTCCAGCCGAAACGGTTGAAGAACCGGTACGCCGACGTGACGAACAGCTTGATGTGTACCGAGCCCTTCTTCGCCGCGCCGCCGCCGTGATGCAGGATTCGCACCGACGGCACATAGGCGATGCGCGCGACGCGGCGCGTGCGCAGGCTCAGGTCGTAGTCCTCGAAATAGAGGAAATAGCGCGGATCGAAGCCGCCGAGCGACTTGAGCACATCGGTTCTGAAGAGCATGAAGCAGCCGCTCACGATCGGCGGATCCCACACGATATTGCTGTCGCCGATGACATCGCGCATTTCGTAGCGCGCGAGGCGCCCCGCGAACGGCTTGCGCAGCGCCGACGGCAGAAAGCCGCGCACGAAAAGGTCGAGCACGGTCGGATAGCGGCGGCAAAGAAACTGCTGACGGCCATCGTCGCCGCCGATCCACGGCGCGAGCAGACCGGTTTCCGGCGAGCCGTGCAGAAAGGCGAGCGCGCGGCGCAGGCCATCGGCATTGAGTTCGACGTCGGGATTGAGAATCAGATGGAAGCGGCTGTTCGCGCGCTCGATGGCGAGATTGTGGCCGCGTCCATAACCGACATTGCCGTGCCCTTTGAGCACCACGGTGTCGAATTCGGCATCCGAGGGCGCCGGCAGGTCGGCGAGCTCGCCCGGATTGCCGTTGTCGATCAGATACAGGCACGGGCGCCCGGCGACATCGTGCAGTTGGGCGAGCGCGGATTCCAGCGTTTCGACGGTGCGCGCGAGCAACGCGGCATCGGGCCGGTAGACGACGATGGAAATGCTGAGAGTGATCGGCGGGGCGTTCGCGTTCATCGGACAAATGGGGCGTCCGCGCCACGAAAGGAAAACGGACCGCATCGACGGGTGGAAGACGCCAAGATTGTCCTTAATGTCGGAGGTTTCGGCAACCGCGGGCGGCGGGGCGTCGCGTCAGGCGAACGTGCGAAACACGTAGCGCTTGTCGAGGCGGTACTTGATCACATAACCGATCGCGAGACCGATGCAGCCGCCGACGTAGCGCATTTCGGCCGTTCCGAAGACGTGATTGAAGCCGAATTCGACGCCCCAGAAAATCGCTGTGGTGACGAGGCCCATCGTGACGTAGAGCGTGAACATGGTCGCGTCGTGACGCGCATTCTCCGCCTTGAAGCGGAAGATCCATTTCTTGTCGAGCAGATATTTCACGACGAGACCGACGCCCGTGCCGACGAACACCGACAGCAAAACATGCCAGGGGCCGCTATAGACGCGCGTAGTCAGATCCTGCGCGCCGATGTTGGCAAGCGTCGCGATGGCGGCGAAAAAGGTGTAGAGCAGCGCGAGTTGCATGTGTTCAGAACATGGTTCGGTGGTTCGGCGTTTTTCCGGCGCTACGTCACACGTTGCTTGGCGGAAAAATCGACACCATATACGATGTGCCTGGAAAACTCGACAAAGCCGGTGCCGAAGCCGTCGCTGAGAAGACGGCCAGGCCCGGTTCCGCCCGGTCGTGGGCTTAAGCAATCATCTCAACGTGAATTGAATGAGCAAGCCCATCGTCGTCGATCTCGATGGCACGTTGATTCACTCCGACATTCTCGTCGAGAGCGGATTCGCCTTCCTGAGATCCTCACCGCAGAAATTCTTCAAGCCGCTGCTGTGGCTTTCCAGCGGCGGCAAGTCCGTGCTCAAGTCGCGGCTCGCCGAGCACGTGAGCATCGATGTCGCGACGCTGCCCTACAACACGCAGGTCGTGAACTGGCTGAAGGACATGCGCGCCGCGGGCCGCACGATCGCGCTCGCCACCGCGAGCCATGAATCGTTCGCGCATCGCATCGCGGAGCATCTCGGCATCTTCGATCGCGTGTTCGCCACCGACGAGCGCGTCAACCTTTCCGCGCATCGCAAGCGCGACCGGCTCGTCGCCGAGTACGGCGAGAAGGGCTTCGATTACGTCGGCAATTCGCACGATGACATGTCCGTCTGGGCCGCCGCCGATCGCGCGTACGTGGTCAATCCGCACGCGGGCGTCGTGCGCGCCGCATCGAAGCACGACAACGTCGAACAGGTCTTCGAGAATCGCCCGCCGACGCTCAAGGTCTGGGCCAAGTCGCTGCGGCTGCATCAGTGGCTGAAAAACGTGCTGATCTTCGTGCCGCTGCTCGCAGGGCATCAGCTGAAGTCGCCGGCGGCCATCGAGTCCGCCGTGATTGCGTTCTTCGCGTTCGGGCTGTGTGCATCGAGCGTGTATCTGCTGAACGATCTGCTCGACTTGCAGGACGACCGGCAGCATCCGGTGAAGCGCCGGCGCCCGCTCGCCGCCGGCACGATGCCGCTCGCATGGGGCATGGCGCTCTGCCCTGTCCTGCTCGCCGCCGCGTTCTCGATCGCGCTCACGTTCTTGTCGTGGAAATTCAATGCGGTCCTGCTCGGCTACTACGTGCTGACGCTCGCCTATTCGCTCGCGCTCAAGCGTCAGGTGATGATCGACGTCGTCGTGCTTGCCGCGCTGTACACCACGCGCATCGTCGCGGGCGCCGCGGCGATCCATGTCCCGCTCACGTTCTGGCTGCTAGCTTTCTCGATGTTCGCGTTCCTGAGCCTCGCGCTCGTCAAGCGCTACACCGAGCTTCACGCGATGATGAAGTCCGGGCGCGAAGGCGCGCGCGGGCGAGGTTATCTGGCGAGCGATCTGGCCATCGTGTCGTCGCTGGGCACGTCGTCGGGTTACATCTCGGTGCTCGTGCTCGCGCTCTATATCCAGGACGAACGCACCACCGTGCTTTACCGGCATCCGCAATACATCTGGATGGTTTGTCCGCTGATGCTCTACTGGTTCAGCCGGACATGGGTCATCACGCATCGCGGACGCATGAACGACGATCCCATCGTGTTCGCGGCGCGCGATCGCATGAGCCTCGTCGTCGTCGCGCTGTGCGGCTTCGCATTCTGGCTCGCGATCTGAGCGATGAGCGAACTGCTCTCCTGGGGCCGCTACCCGCGCCTGCCGCAGACCGCGCACGCCGCGCACTGGCGCGACGAAGCGCAGGCGCGATGGCGCGACGTGCAGCGCGAACACGGCACGACGCTCGCGTTCGGCAATGGCCGAAGCTACGGCGACGTCTGCCTCGCGAGTTCGAATCACGTCTTTCAGACGCTCGCGCTCGACCGGATCATCGCCGCCGACTGGACGCGCGGCATCGTGCGCGCCGAGCCCGGCATCACGTTCGAGCAGATTCTCGCGCTCGCGGTGCCGCGCGGCTGGATGCTGCCGGTCACGCCGGGCACGAAGTACGTGACGCTGGGCGGCGCGATCGCCAACGACGTGCACGGCAAGAACCATCACGTGCGCGGCACGTTCGGGCGGCATGTGCGCGCGTTCGGCCTCGCGCGCAGCGACGGCACGTTCATCGAATGCTCGCCGGAATCGAACACGGAGATGTTCAATGCGACGATCGGCGGGCTCGGGCTGACGGGACTCATCCTGTGGGCCGAGTTCTCGCTGATGCCGATCCGCACGAGTCTCATCGACGTGACGAGCATCCGCTTCGGCAAGCTCGACGAGTTCTTCGATCTCTCGAAAGAGTACGACGCGAAGCACGAGTATTGCGTCGCGTGGGTCGATTGCGCGAGCCGCGGACCGGCGCTCGGGCGCGGCATCTTCATGGCGGGCGATCACGCAATCCACGGCTCGCTCGATGTCGAACAGCGCAACACGCGCCGCGTGCCGTTCACGCCGCCCGTTTCGCTCATCAACGGCCTCACGCTGCGCGCGTTCAACGAGCTGTACTACCGGAAGCAGCGACGCGCGATCGAGCTTTCGCGCGTCGGTTACGACGGCTATTTCTATCCGCTCGACAGTCTGCTCGAATGGAACCGCATCTACGGGCCGCAGGGGTTTCAGCAGTATCAGTGCGTCGTGCCGGCAGCGAGCGCGCGCGATGCGGTGCGCGCGATGCTCGATCGCATTTCATCGAGCGGCACGGGTTCGTTTCTCGCGGTGCTCAAGCGCTGCGGGAACATTCCGTCGCCGGGGCTGCTGTCGTTTCCGATGGAAGGCACCTCGCTCGCGCTCGACTTTCCGCAGCATGAATTGCGTAATTCGCAGCTCTTCGACGGGCTCGACGCGATCGTGCGCGATGCCGGCGGACGCATCTACCCGGCCAAGGACGCGCACATGTCGGGCGCCGATTTCCGCGCCGCTTATCCCCGATGGCAGGCGCTCGAATCGCTTCGCGATCCGGCCATGCTGTCGCATTTCTGGAAACGAATGACCGGCCTATGAAGAACATCGTCATCGTGGGCGCCACGTCCGCTATCGCCATCGCCTGCGCGCGAGAATGGGCCGCGAGAGGCGCGCGCTTCTTTCTCGTCGCGCGCAACCAGGAACGCATGGAGCAGGTCGCCGCCGATTTGACGGCGCGGGGGGCGGCTTCGGTTGCCACGTATCGGCTCGATATCGACAAGCTCGACGATCACGCCGCGATGCTCGCTGACTGCGCCGCGCACATGGATTCGATCGATATCGTGCTGATTGCGTCGGGCACGCTGCCGGACCAGGCGGCCTGCCAGAGCGATCCCGCCGTCGCGGTGCGCGAGTTTCATACCAATGCGCTTTCGCTGATTGCGCTCATCACGCCGATCGCCAATCGGCTCGAGGCGCAGCGGCACGGGGCGCTCGCGGTGATCTCGTCGGTGGCGGGAGATCGCGGGCGTCCGTCGAATTATCTTTATGGCAGCGCGAAGGCCGCGTTGCAGGCGTTTCTCGAAGGCTTGCGCGCGCGGTTGTTCAAGGTCGGCGTGCATGTCGTCGATATCAAGCCGGGCTTCGTCGCCACGCCAATGACTGCGGGGCTGCCGTTGCCGGGGCCGCTCGTCGCCACGCCAGAGAAGGTCGCGAGGGATATCGTGCGCGGAATCGACAGGAAGAAGGACGTGGTTTATACGCCGTGGTTCTGGTGGGGGATCATGCTGATCATCCGGAACGTGCCGCGGTTCGTGTTCAAGCGCGCGTCGCTTTAGGGGAAGGCGTGCATCGACATCAGGCATGGCACGGTGGGAGTTGTGGCATCATCTTTTTTTACAAAGTTGCGCCCTCCCCTGATGAGACCCCAGAACGATCGCGCCCTGCCCGCCGCCGTTGCATCGAAGCATGCCAAGAACGAAGACCTCGAAGTGCTCAGAGCGGTCGCGATCGGCTTCACGATTCTTGCTCATTTCCCCGCGCTGCTCTGGTATGCATCCGAGTTTCCGACCAACAACCGCTATTTCAATTTCGGCAGCGGCGTCGATCTCTTCTTCTGCATTTCCGGTTTCATCATTACGCGGTCCATTCTCCAAAGCCGGTCGCGCAGGCCGGATAGCGGGCCGTTCGGCGAATTCGCATTTCCCTTCTGGATAAAGCGATTTTTCAGGCTCGCGCCGTCGGCGTGGTTGTGGATCGTCGTTGGCATGGCGTTGAGCTTTCCACTCGACAAGACGGGTTTCTATGCGCCGTTCAACGTCAACTTCAAGGAAGGTTTGACGGCGCTTCTTCAGGTCGCCAATTTCGAAGTGGCGATGTGCCGGCCAAAGAACGAATGCGGCAGCCTTGCGATTTACTGGTCTCTGGCGCTCGAAGAGCAGTTCTATCTGATCTTTCCTTTTCTCATTGCTTTCTGCTCCCGGCGTCTGCTCGCGATGATCATGCTTGTGGTCGTCGCCGCCCAGTTCTTCATTCCGCGCCCCGTCACGTCTCCGCTGTGGGCGTTTCGCACTGACGCGATCGCGCTGGGTGTGCTCATCGCGCTGTGGAGCAGGACGCCCGGTTACGCGACGATGAACCCGCGCATCCTCCGGCATCGCCTATTCGCGATACCCGTGCTGACCATCCTGTTTGCGGCGCTCGCCACGCTCGGGTCAAAGGTATTGATTGGATCGGTGTCCACGGGGCTGATCGCGTTCGTATCCGCTGCGATCGTCTGGATCGCCTCGTATGACGCGAACTACATCAAGCTCCCGGGTCTTCTCAAACGAATCTTGGTCGCCATCGGCGCGCGGTCTTACGTGATGTATCTCACCCACTATCCGGCGCTCTTTTGCGCGAGCGCGATATGGCGCGCGTTGTCGCATCGTTTCGCCATGCTGGATGCGGCCAATATTCTGCCGCCCATTCTGATCTTCATCGTGCTGACGGCCGCCTTTACCGAATTCACACACCGGATCATCGAAGATCCACTGCGTCGAAGAGGCATTCGGATAGCCGACGCCGTCAGAACGAGACTCGCGCAACGGCGCATGGCGCTTTCGGCGAACTGAAGTCCGCTGAATCGGCGCGCCTTCAGCGCCTGGGATCGGACGGTGCATGGGGGCGCGCGGCTTCATTCGAAGATCTTCTTGAAGCACGGGCAGACATCGACTTCCCCGCCGAATGCGATTGCGTATGGGCTTCGCACGTTCCGGAGCATCAGAGCAACATCGGCCTTTTCCTCGGCAGAATCGCTTCCATACCGATCCGTTCGACGGGAACATCGCGCGGCTGAACTGGTAGGCAAATGCTGCGCGCCGGACACACTCACTCCGACGCGGACGCCTGCTTGAAAACCCAGAACTTCGAAGAGAGGAAATTGACGCCCAGGCCGCAGATCGAACCGGCCGCGACCGCGATGACGGGCAGATAGTGCGTCTTCGGCAGCAGCAGCACCACGGCCGTATACGCGCAATAGTTCACCACGCCGCCCGCCGACATCGCCACCAGATAGCGCCACCACTCGCGCCATAGTCCGCCCGGCGCCTCTGCGTCGAAGGTAAAACGCCGGTTGATCTGCCATGTGACCACGACCGCCGCAATGAACGAGATCGCCCGGCCCGCGAAGTAGCCAAGGCCGCACGCGAGCATCAGGTAGAGCACTGCGATATCGACGAGAAAGCCGACGGTTCCGGCGACAGCGAACAGAATGAATTGTTTCATCGTGGCGAAATGGGCCAGTCAGGGGTTGTAATGCCCGAGGCAGGCTTTGAACAAGACCTTGAGCACCGCCCAGTTTCCCCGAATGCCGCTGATCTTGGTGGGTGTGTCGCCCGTGGCGGGATAACGTCTCACGGTCGGCAACTCGATGCATCGAAAGCCGAGCTTCGGCACGCGGTAAGACAGATAGGCCAGAAGTTCGTACCCGGAAAACACCGAGCGAAACGGCGCAATGCGGGCATCCCTCAACATGCGGCTGCTGTAGGCGCGAAAGCCCTGCGTCGTGTCGGTCCAGCGGAAGCCCGACGCGAGCGAGAGCGCGGGTGCGTGAATCAGACGGATCGCGAGGTCGCGCGACACGGGCGTGTTTTCCGCCACGCCGCCAGGAAGGAAGCGCGACGCCTGCACGAAATCGTAGCCTTCCTTCAAGGCGTCGATGAACCGCGCGATCGGATCCGGATCGTCCTTGTCGTTGCCGTCGATCGTGACGATGCCCTCGTAGCCCTGCTCGAGCGCAAACGCATAGGCGCAGCGCAGTTGCGCGCTGAGTTTGCCGGGTCCGCGTTTGACCAGCAAACCGCGCACGCCGACGCTGTCCAGAAAGGCGGGCGCGAGTGAGCCGTCGGTGCTGCCGCCGTCGACGACGATCACATCGGCGATTCCGTCGACATCGATCGCGTGCATGCGCGAAAGAAGCCGCTGAATGCGTTCGCCCTCATTGATGACCGGGATGACGACGCAGTAGCCGCGCGTCTTGCCGCGCCAGATCGGCGCATCGAAAGCGGGAATCTCGGCCGTGCTGTCCTGCAGGCGCCCGGCTGCGCTATGGATGGAGTTCACTGCGTGTTCTTCCTGAAGGATGCGGCCGCGGATCGATATGTGCCACAAACGAATGCCAGCGCAGCATCGATGTCGGCAAGACGCGTCTCGGCACGGCGCGTCAGCATTTCGATCGTGACGAGCGGATGGATCGCGGATCCGGACAACGCACGCGCGAGCGCGCCGTGATAAGACGCCGCCGAAGCCGGCGCCGATCCCACGGGTACGAGATCGGGCTCGCTCACGTGAACATGACCGATGACGTCCTCGAATGCCCGAATCGCGTGCCCGACATCTTCGCCGTTGATCGCGGACGCACCGCTGTCGAACTGGAGGCGAATGGCCCGATGGTCCACCGCGCGGACGATATCGGCGGCGCTGGCCGTATCGGTCATGAAGTTGCAGCCGTATTTCGGCGGGTTGGGTTCGAGGCAGACGATCACGCCGTGATCGTCCGCCACGCGAGCGAGCCGGCCGAAAAATTTCACGGCGCTTTCCTTCGCGGCATCCGGAGTCAAATCACCGATGTCGCGGTTCTTCGGCGAGCCGAAGGTGAGACGCACGCCCTCTTTGCTGGCGAGTCCCTCGCCGATGCGGCAGACCGCCCGCAGACGATCGAGCATGCGGTTTTGCGTGTCGACGTCGCCGAAAAGGTTCAGCCCCGCGGTGCCGAACAGCAGCGACTGCATGCCGACGATCTTAATGCCGCGATCGGCCCACATCGTGCGAACGGCGGACGTCTCCTCGGCCGTCGCGCCGTCGATATCGGGGAAATACTTGCTGGGCGCGATGTCGATCGCGTCGACGCCATGTTTGTTCAGCAGGGAGACGACCTGCTCGTCCTCGTCCGGCTCCCACGCGAGATTGGAGATGGAGACTCTCATCACGACGACTCCTTTGCGCGGCGGGGCTCGGATTGCGCATACGCCCGGATTGCCATCAACGATTCGCGCTTGCTGTATTGATAGCGGCCGCTTCCGCCCAGCGCTTCGGCGAAGCGGGACTGCATGTCGTATCGCGCCGGCTGATTCTGCGTCTGGTTGCCGAATTCGATACCGAACGCTTCGCGCGCGAGCTCTCCGACCGTCACGGGTTCCGCCGTCAGGTGCACGAGATCGAGGCCGGCTTTCAGCGCGAGGTCGATGTCGGACCAAAGATTGACCATGGGATAAAACTGGAACGCCGCGCGACTGTCGACCGCCGCGAGATTGTTGTCGTTCAGCAGATCGAAGATCACGTTCTTGCGCAGGCCGGGCCCGACGAGACCCGGCAGGCGAACGATCAAATGGCGCTCGAAACCCGCCGATGCGCAAAATTCCTCCAGCATGCGCCGATTCGCGCCATACGCATGGAGGTTTCGCACATCGACGCTCGAATCCTCGTCGACATTCAGCGGGTTCTCGAACACATCGACCGTGCTGATGAGGATGAACGTCTTGCAACGCATCGCCCGCAAATGGTCGATGAGCGATTCGATGCGCTCGCGGTCTGCCTGCGGTTCGCGATTGGCGATCCACTTCTGTGCGGGCGCACCGGCGCAGACGACGGTGTCGAACGTCTGCCCCCGAATATCGGCGATGTTGGTGGAACGGTATGTGTTCTCGAATGACCGCTGACGCAGCAAGGTCGTTCCCACAAATCCTGAATAGCCGATCAAAGCATCTGGCATGGCGAAATCCGATGTGTTGAGTAAGGATCAACGGACGGGAAGAGACACGGCATCGAGTCTTTCGAGAACGTCGAACACGTTGTCGATTTTCCCGCCGAGTATCGAGAAGCAGCGCGGCATTTGCGCATGCCGTTCGAGCAGGATTGGACGTCCGTCGTCGCGTTCGTTGTTCAAGAGCACGCTCTTGATTTCGAACAGCGAGTCCGCGTACTGCGCATCCTCGAGGATCGGCAGATAGCGCGCGCTATCGCGCACCATGCGGTCCACCCTGCTTACCTTCGAATAACGCTCGAGCATCTCTTCCGTGTCGAATGCGTCGTCTTCGATCCATTCGACATGAGGCGTGTATCGCACGTGAGAGAGGCTGTGCAGCCCTTTCGAAGGAAACGGCATGAACGAGAAGAACGGGCCGTCCATGACCGTAACGCCGATGTCCTCCAGCGCCCGTGGCGGCTTCATCAGGGCCATTTCGGTGACCTGATGCTTGAGCCCCGTGCTTGCCTTGGGAAAATCGCCCGACAGACGATTGATTCTACTGTAAGTGCAATTGAACACCCATTGCGCATCGATCGGCCAGTGCTCACCCGTCCTCACGTTCTCCACGATCGCGCCGAGCGCGTCGGCCCGGTTGCTCAGCGAACGAACTCTGGAGTTGAAGCGGACATCCACGTTCAGTTCCTTCATGCGCTGCGCCATGAGCTCGCGCAGAACGAGAGAATCGAACGCGTATTCCTGCACCGCGTAGACGCTGCGAATCAGGCGTTTCTCGAACAACGCGGCATGAGCCGGCGACGCGAGTTCGAGTTGCGCGCCGATGCTGCGGCAGAAGCGCTCGAACTGTCCGGGCGCGACGTTGGAATTGCTGGCGATCGCATACAGCTTGACGAAATCGGACCTGACCGCCGGCCCGAACTGCTCGACGAAGCGAGGAAAATTCACCCGGCTACGAATGCCGGTCGTCACGCTGCGCGGATAGTGATAGCCGTTGTGCACGCGCGCCTGATTGGTGAACGAAGCCCGCGTCATCAGCTGTTCTTCCTGCTCGAGCACGAGCACCCGCGAAAAGCCGCGCTGCTCGCGGAGATAGCATGCGAGCGCCGCGCCATAGAACCCGCCGCCGATGATCAGCGCCTGTTCCTCGACGGCGCGACGCACCTCGCTCATGGAGCATTCTCCGTGGGACTTTCCTTCGCGTCCGACAAGTCGCCATGAGTCTCGATGTTCAGCCTCCGGCGACCCGACATCTCCGCGCTCGTGAACTCCTGCGCAATGTGGTACGCGGGGCCGTCGCTGCTGGCACGCGCGACATTGAGCAGATATTCGCCCAGCACGAGCATGACGAGCGACAGAAGAAAGAACATGCCCGATTGCTGCAGGGACAACGTGACCCACCCCGGCGCGACATCTGACTTGAACATCGCGATGAGCAGAACGTACGCGGAATATATGACGTTCGCGCCGGCGCCGAAAAGGGTCAGCGCCGTCACGAGCCGCATCGGCACGCGCGTCGTCGAGACCAGCAGCCGCATGCCGCGATCGAAGCCATCTTCCAGGCGCTTGACCGTCGCGTCGGTCGGCGCGCTTCTGTACCGCAGGCTCTTGCGTGCGAATCCCGCTGTCACGGGCAGATGCCGGTAACTCACCGCGGGATGCTGATGCCGCAACAAATGATGCACGACCTTGCGGCTCAGCAGCCGGAACGGCGGCGCGTCGCGCTCCAGGTCGATACCGGACAGGCGTCGGTAAAGCACGTTGAACACCGAGGAGCAGACGCGATAGGCGAACGTGCGGCGCGGCTTGGTCTCATTGACGGCAAGGACCACGTCAGCGCCCTCGCTCGCCGTGCGCAGCATCTCACCGATGAAATCGATCTGATCCAGAAGCGGATCGATGATGGCAACGTAATCCCCAAGCGAATGCTCCACGCCAACGGACGCCGCCGTGTCCGAATCGACTTCCTTCGTCAGAGTGAAAACCTGGAGATTCGGAATACCGCCGACGCTCGTCAGCTTTTTCAGCCGGGCGACGGATTCGTCGGTGGACGCATTATCGACAATGATCAATTCATGATCGCGCGCGAGAGACGCAACCGACGCGGATATTGCACGAATCATACTGTCCAGGCGACTGTCGCAATTTCTCGTCAGGACGACAACCGAGAGAAAAACGGGCAACTGTTCCATCGTCGTTTCAGTATTCGTTGTCAGTTCTGCAATTCATCGGCATAAGCACGCTTTGCGGCGTCAGGCGCCTGGCCAATACGCTTGCGCAACCGGCGCAGGGATGGCGCGATCGCCGAGCAGTACTGCAACGCGAGAATGCAGAAACCGATGCCGATGGTGGCCGAGAAAATGTCCCACTCATACATGAAGTGCCACATGATGTGCTGATAAGCGAACACGTACCACGATACATAGGATATCGGCGCCCATACGAACACCAGCTTTTCCAGTCTTGAAAGACGCTGGAAACGCACTAACAAGGCGATGGTTGCGATTGCGAAGACGTTGCCTTCCGTGAGCTTCCATTGGAAAAACCAGGGAAACACGAACGCGGTGTCGCCCATTCGGCCGCGTATCGTGTCAAAGAACTTCGTGGTGAACGGCAACGGAACGCTGTCGAAGCTTGCGGTCCGGTGAGTCAGCGTCGAAAACGCGAGTTCTGCGCCAACGCGCAAAGAGCTTCGGCCGATCGCATGGCAGACGATCAGCACGTGATCGAAGGCGGCGATGAGAAAGCCCAGGCAGACGGATGCGAACACGAAAACCGCCACACGGATGACCTGTCGCGGCGAACCGCGCAGAAAACATAAGGCCGCGAATACGGAGTTGATCGTATAGACCGTCGCGAACTCATAGCCGCGCGAGAAATTCAGGAATGAAAACGCCACGAAGCCCGCATAAAGCACGCGATTCGACCATCTGCCGGCGGCGAAAGCGCTCCACGCGAACGGCGCATAAAACACGGCCGTTATGAAATACAGGTTCTGTGAGAAAAACACCAATCCGGCCATCGATGACAACAAGATCGGCACGAGCGGCGCGCAATTCAAATGGTACTCTCTTGAAATTCGCCGGAAAAAGACGCAGAGAATCAACGCGAGCAAAAGCGCATTCAACATACGGAATGCGCCCAGGAAAATGTCGATTTGCTTTTCCGTTTTCAGACCGAGGCCACGCGCAACCAGCGAGGCAGCGTAGCCTTGCAAGGCGAGATTGGCGAGATAAGTCCTCGTTCCGTCCGGATAATACGCGAAGTCTTTATCTGCATAACCGCGCGGAACGATCAGCAATACACCCTTGTTCTCCGTGCCGAGAATCTCGTTTTTTACTTTATCTCTAATTAGATACTCAGAGAAAGAGTCGACAATGTCGATATATTTTCCATTGCCATCGCCTACATCGTGGCGCAATCCGGCCGGATTAAAAATAAAGATCGTCGCAATAATGATCGGGAAGAGCACCAACCAAGCCAGCCGCTGCATGAAAGCCCCTATAGATCTCTGAATTCGGCCGTCCCGACGCCTCGAAGCGTGCCCGAATCTCGAAATTATATCAGCGACGCCCGGATCATCTAAAAAACAAGCTCTAGTCTGCGGCTGAAGCGACTCGACTCCAGAGGTAATAAATACTTAAGGAGTCCAGGATAAGCGGGTAAATTCGAAAGAGCACCCATCATTTCGTCGCTATGCAGTTATAGCGACACGGGTGCCCTCTCGTGTATGAGTTCAACCGGAACAGAAATGCGTACGATCAGATACCGACCGCACGTGCGTCGTTTGCGGTTTCCTCGGCGATGCGCGGCGGCGACGGTACATAGATCTTCAGCGCGCGGTGCGTGTAGCCGAGCAACGAAATATGTCCTTCGGACGAACCGCATACAACATAGTCGAGATAACTGTTGCTCCAGCGCAGCGAATGAATGCCACGTGGAATTCCCTCGAATTCGCCAAGATAAACGCCGATGGCCGGACGCGACTGCGATGCCCATATATCCTGGAGCATCGGCAAATAAAGATTGTCCGTGCCGAACAAAAGCAATTCGGACGGCGCGTGTGCATTGATCAGTTGTCGAACGCAATCGCGGTGTTGCGGAACGAACTGAATTTTTCCCTTCGAATCGAGCGCAAGAATGACATGCGTCGACGATAACGTCGAGAAAAAGTCGCTCGCGCCCTGTCGCAGTTTCTCAATCATCACAGGAAGGCGAAAATCCCTTCCGGCATGCAGCGACGCATTAAAACGCCTCAATTGCGCTGCACGGCGGACTTCGTTCGTCTTTCGCATATTGACGACATTGTCGTAAGACGAGTTTTGTCCGGAATGCACGCGATGGTAATAAACCGCCTTCGGCACGTGCAGCAGCGGCGCGATCTCCGACACTTTAAGCGCGACGTCCCAATCCTGAACGCCGTCGGTGCCTTCCGCAAATCCTCCCACGCGATCGATCAGTTCCTTCCTGATGACCTTTAAATGCGACGCGACCATATGGTCGAGCAGATTTTCCGCGTGCGTCCGCGTTTCACGCAATTGAGGCTGCCCGCCGTACGGACGCGCGCGCTCTTCGCCAGCCTCTTCATTGATATCGATGCGGTCGGTGAACACATATCCGGCAGGCGTTTGTTTCAGCGCATCGGCCACGGACATCAATGCGTCAGGCATGAGCCAGTCGTCGCAATCCAGAAACGCGATGTACTCCGCAGTGGCCGCAGCCACGGCAACGTTTTGCGCGTGACAGATTCCGCCATTCTTTTCCAGCGTGATGACTTCGACGGTCGGAAGCTGCGCGGCGAGTTCCGAAAGGATCTCCTTCACACGCGGATCAGGCGACGCATCGTCCACGCAAATGATTCTTTGCGCGGCAAAAGTCTGAGCCGCTGCGCTCCTTATGCATCTTTCCAGATGATCCGCGTGATTATAGACGGGGATAATAATATCGATTTGAGGGCCGGCCATAATCTACTTTGCAAACGACAACAGATAATTGACTTCATCGTGCGCCAAAGCCGGCGACGGATTCACCGCGTCTACCGTGCCAAAAAAACGCACGTAAAAACGGTTGTAATGCTCGAGCAGGCTCTTTTGCGATTCATCGTCGAGCGGTGCGCCCATATTCCGAAGATGCTGTATCGCCCGTAGATATGACAGCGCCATCGAACGTCCGTCCTTGCACATATTCGAATCGTGCTGCCGATACACGGCGCCGACAAAGTCGGAATATGCAAATCGAGCGCCGGTCGTTGCAAGCGTGACCCAGAAAATCCAGTCCTCCTTGGCTCGCAGTTGCTCGTTGAAGCGAATCGCGCCAATGGCGGACGCGCGGAACAGACCGCAATGAATCGGAATCGTGAGGCCGCGTTCCCAATACTTGACGAACGAAGACGGATCGTATTCGAAACCGGCAATCGTCGAGACACCCAGGCGCCAGAAGCGGGATCGGCTCGCGTCGCACATCACGAATTCCGTGAGATGGACGTCGATCGACGGATCGGCCTCCATCGCCTCGATCTGCAAATCGAGCTTGTTCTGTGTGACGAGGTCGTCGGAGTCCAGGAACTGGATGTACCGCCCTCTCGCCGCATCGAGCCCGGTGTTGCGGGCGGCGGGCAAACCGCCGTTCGCGCGCGAGATCACCCTGACTTCCTGACGCGGCCCTTCGGATCGAATCCGGGCCAGGCAACGACGCGTCAGCGAATCGGTAGATCCATCGTCGATGATGAGCACCTCGTGATGCGAAGAACACGACGCATTGACCGATTCGACAAGGTCGGCCAGGTACTGGCCCTGGTTGTAACAAGGAACGACCACGCTGACCAAAGGCTGAGTCGTCTGCTCCTTCATGTTTCGTTGCTCCAGATTGTCACTCATGCCGCAACGACTCGCTTGATATAGCCGTCCAGTTCGTCGAAGCTGTCCAGATTCAGCATCGTCCGGCAGCGGGACAGAAGATTGGTTGGCCAGACGTCTGTCGTGCCGGCCATGCGAAGGTACGCGGCCAGCGCGGTTTCGTCGGATTCCGGATCGAATCCCGTCGTCGCCTTGAACCATTCGACGTCGAACAGCGGATGCGGCGTTCTGTTCTCCCGGGATCCGTATTCGATGTAGTGCAGCAGCGGATTCACCTGGCTCTCGGCCAGATCCGGATAAACCCAGAGATAGAAGCCGGCATCGAAGAACGCGCAGGGATTGCGTCGCTCTTGCGCGCCCGCTTTGAGGAAGTGCTCGATCGGGTCCGTACCGGCTACAGCGATGTCCTCGTATTGCGACAGATACCAGTCGCGATCGAAAAGCCCGCTTTTGACGATGATTTCGTACTCGCGGCTGCCCGGCGAGCCGAAGGGTGCCTCGACCGGCACGGGTTGCTCAACGACTGCGACCTGTTCCGGCTCGGCGGGCTGCTCAACGACTGCGGCCTGTTCCGCTTCGGCAGGCATATGCGCGCCGCGCAGCCTGCGCGCCAGGTATCTCGCCGGTGCCAGCACACGCCAGCTTCGTGAGTAGCGGATCTGGTCGAAACGCGCTTGCCATGCCCGCGTTTCGTTTCTGCTGGCCGTCAATTCCGCCTCGGCGCGCGCCACGTCGGCGCGCAGCGAATCGATGATCTCATCGAGACGGCGACGATCGTCCTCGAGACGGCGGCGATCATCCTCGAGGTGACGGCGATCCTCGTCGAACTTGTTGCGCTCGGCCAGCATCTTTTCGAATTGCCCCGAGATTTCGGTCGACGCGCGCGTCAGGTCGTCGCTCGAGGCAAAGCGATTCGCCGCCGTCTGCCGTCTCAACTCCGCGAGCTCGCTCGCGATCTGCTGCACCCGTTCGTCCAGAAGCGCTACCTGTGGAAGATGCGGCGGCCGATCCACGGCGAATTCCATCACCTTCGACGAGCCGTCCTCCGATGCGCCTCGGAACGTCGACACGACTTGCGGCCATCCCGCCGCGACGAACGCGTGCCGCACCTTGGCGGCGATCTGCTCGCTGCTTCGGGCATCGAAGCAATATCGCGTCAGGAAGTAGGCGATGAACCGGTCACGTGTATCAGCAGTAACGGCCGTTTTCCCGTCGAACACCGAGGAGACGTCCTCGATTCGGGCGATACGCTCGGCCGCCGCGTTGTAGTCGCTTTCGCCAAAAGAGAAGACGGGCTTGCCGTGTAGAAGCGCTTCGAAGCCGACACCCGAATTGCAGCAGAGCACCGACCTGGCGCCGGCCAGACACTGATGCACGGACGCTTCCGTGATCGTGACGAACGGCGCATCTCGCAGCTTCTCGAGCGCGCTCTCCATTTTCTCGTCGGTACACAACGGATGACGCTTGATGACGAGCGCCTGACGGCGCTCCTGAGCCGTGCGTACTGCCGCGTCCAGCACATCGAAATAATCCAGCCGCGACAGCTTCAGCACCGTGTCAGACGTGATCTGAAGCGGAAAAAAGACAAACCCGGAAGGCAGATTCGAGACCGAAATGCTCGGCTGTGGATACTTCGATACGTTGCGCCCGACACTTTCTTCACGCGCCTTGCGCACGATCCGCCGAGCCTCTTCGAGGTCCATCTGCTGCGCCTGCGCGTACATGTCCCCCGAATGCGCGATTTCCGACCAGCCGGAGTAGCCGCGCCGATCGAAAGAGAAGTAATACGGCAGCGGGCCTTCCTTGATGCGCCAGACATTGGGCGCATCGCCGACGGAATGGTAGGAGAACAGCACGGAATTCGTCGTGCGTGGAACGAAGTCGTCGCCGGAGCGGACGTACTTCGTGTGCACGACCGCATCGAGATCCGCAAGTATGCCGAACAGGTTTGCGACAAAGAGCCGGTGAGGCTCTCCCACGAGCGGATGCTCGCACCAGGCCGAGGGAACCTCGACCTCCACCCACGGAGAATATTGTTCGTTCATTGGCGTGCGACGTGCGAATACGGATCTTTTCTGAAGAAAGTATTGTATCCAACCGTACACGACCTCGTCTCAATAAACTCGATTCGCGCAACGCCGCCGGCTCAGAAGCCGGCGGCGGATTTTCTGCGAGCGAACAGCCGGCGGGAAATCATGCCCGCCCGTAGTGATCCTCGAATCTGACGATATCGTCCTCGCCGAGATAAGCGCCTGATTGCACTTCGATCATTTCCAGCGGCAACTTGCCGGGATTTTCGAGCCGATGCTTCTGTCCGAGCGCGATATACGTCGACTCGTTTTCCGCCAGCAGGAAGCTCTCTTCGCCGCGCGTGACGCGCGCCGTCCCGCGCACGACGATCCAGTGCTCGGAACGATGGTGATGCATCTGCAACGAAAGCCGCGCCCCTGGATTCACGACGATGCGCTTGACGTGAAAGCCCTTCCCTTCATCGATCGAATCATAGTAGCCCCACGGCCGATAAACCTTGCGGTGAAAATTAGCCTCGGTGCCCTGCTCGCTTTTGATGCGCGCCACGATCGCCTTGACGTTCTGCACGGCCGAATGTTTGGCCACGAGAATCGCATCGGGCGTCTCGACCACGATCAGATCGTCCGTTCCGACGCACGCGATGAGGCGTCCCTCCGAATGCGCCAGCGTATTCGATGCCCCTTCCAGCATGACGCGCCCGCGTGTGACGTTGCCGGCGGCGTCCTTCGGCAGGGCCTCCCAGACGGCGTCCCACGCACCTACATCGGACCAGCCCGCTTCGAGCGGCACCACGGCCGCGAGGAACCCGGAGCCCGGCTCGGTGATGCGTTCCATGACCGCGTAATCGATGGACTGCGACGGGCACGCCTTGAACGCCTCCACGCCGACACGAAGGAAGTCGACGTCGTTCGTTCTAGCGTTGAACGCATCGACACAGGCAGCGTGAATCAGCGGTTCGAATTGCTCGATGGCCCGCAGCCACACCGACGCGCGCAGCACGAACAAGCCGCTGTTCCAGAGGTATTGTTTCGAGTCGACATATTGTTGCGCCAGTTCGCGCGATGGCTTTTCGACGAACTTGTCGAGCTGATGCACGTTGCGCTCGTCCAGTTGCGGACCCACGCGCAGATAGCCATATCCGGTCTCCGCGCGCGTGGGCACGATCCCGAGCGTGACCACATGCCCTTCGCCCGCGAACCGGACGGCATCCGCGACGCGCGCCCGAAACGCGGCTTCGTCGGTCACGGCGTGATCCGCGGGCATGACGACCATGATCGCGTCGTCGCCGTTCCGCACGAGCGACAGCGCCGCGAGCGTCAACGCGGGCGCGGTGTTTCGTCCGGCAGGCTCGAGAATGATCTGCGCGGGCGCGCCGCTCTGCCGAAGTTGCTCGGCCACGTTGAACCGGTGATCTTCACCGCAGACGACGATGCCGTGCGACGCCACGGGATGGCTCGCGCTCAGGCCATCGAGACGCCGCGCGGTCGACTGGAGCAGGGAATCGTCGCCGAGCAGGCCGATGAGCTGCTTCGGATACTGTTCGCGCGACAGCGGCCACAGACGCGTGCCCGCGCCGCCCGCCAGAATGACTGCCTGTACCGGAAGACGATCGGCGTGTGCGTCTGCTTTGCCGGAGACGGAAGATGAAATGCTCATGCTTGTTACTCGAGATGGAGGCGCGTCGGCCATGGCCGACGCAGCCAATCAAGCCGGCGAAACGGACTGGCGGAAAACCGCGGCGCGCTTCGCATCGTTTGCGTATTCGTAGAATGCGGTGCGTGTCGCAAAGGCAGGACGAACAGTCTGGAAAAAGCAGAGCATGTCGCTCATCTGCTTGTTGCGCAGCACCGCCGTAAACGCTTCGAAATCGCGTTCGCCGAATTCGGGCGATAGCAGACGCGGTCCCGACTGATGCAGCGCATCGGCGATCACGGCCGCGATTTCGACCCGCACGCGAGACAGATCTTCCTTGATCGTATTGCCCTGATGCACGCGATACACGATGTGCTCTTCATCGAGATCGAGAATCACGTTGCCGAACTCGAATGCGAACATCAGGAAGTCGAGATCGTGACAGTAGCGCAGCGGCTGGAAGCCGCCGGACGCCTCCCACAAGCGCCGCGAAAACACCATGTTGGACGTGGTGGCGACATAGTTTTCGTTCACCAGCGACAACTGCGGCAGACCGTATTTGTCGAGGAACGATTTCGAGCGCGCGAGCCAGTCCACGGCGACGCCGCCGCGCTGACGGGCGCCATCGTCGTCCATGATGCCGACGCCGCCCGCGATCAGATCCGCCGCACCGCGCTGCGCGATCAGTTCGCGGCAGCGCTCGAGCTTCTTCGGCGCAAAGAGATCGTCGGAATTGAGCACCGCGACGTACTGCGAACGGCTCACGCCGATGGCGCGGTTGATCGTGTTGTGCGCGCCGGCGTTTTCCTGCCTGAACGTGCGCGCGCGCGGCGTCTTCGCCAGCACGCGCTCGGCGATCTCGAAGCCGTTGTCGGACGAGCCGTCGTCGATCAGAACGATTTCATCCGCGGGCGAAGTCTGCTCGAGCACGCTTTCGAGCGTCGACTTGATGTACCGGCCGTGGTTGTACAGCGGCACCACGACCGAGATGGATGGCCCTTCATTCTTCTTGAGGAACTTGAACATAGAGATATCGGAACGGGCGACGCCACCCGTTCGCGTCGAAAAACTATTGGATGTCGGTATCGAAGAACGGGAAGTACCTCGACCGGTAACGCAGATCGCGGGATCTGTCCTTGATATAGCGCGCCGGATTGCCGCCGACGATCGTGTATGGCGCAACATCGCGCGTCACGACCGCGCCGGCGCCAACCACCGCGCCCTCGCCGACGGTGACGCCCGGACAGATGATCGCGCGCGCACCGATCCACGCATGATCGCCGATGACCACGGGCTTGCACAGACAGACGAAGTCCGGGTTCTGCGGATCGTGCGTCAGCGTCTGAATCAGCGTGTAGTGCGAGATGTTCACGTTATTGCCGATCTTGAGCGGGACCCGCCCGTCGAGATACGTGTAACGGTTGATCACCGTGTTCGAGCCGATCTCGATGTGATACCCGGTCACGAAGCAGCCCATCGCGATACTGGAATCGGCGCCCATGCGAACCATGCAGAACCTGCGCAGGAACCAGTGCCTGATGCCGTACGGCATCCAGTTCATGAAGAGATGATTGCCGAGATAGAAACACACGGCCGGCTTGAAGCGCCAGCGCAAGAAGCGCCATATGCGTCGAACGCGTTCCACGGCTCTTGCTGCCAGCGAAGGATTAGCGACGTTGCTCACGGACCACCTCCTCGA
Organism: Caballeronia sp. ATUFL_F2_KS9A; assembly: GCF_023630765.1. Taxonomy (NCBI): domain Bacteria; kingdom Pseudomonadati; phylum Pseudomonadota; class Betaproteobacteria; order Burkholderiales; family Burkholderiaceae; genus Caballeronia; species Caballeronia sp. ATUFL_F2_KS9A. Next base: position 128,909 of record NZ_JALQEK010000011.1, read on the forward strand.
TGACTTCTTCGTAGCGCCGCACGATGTCCGCGAAATCATAGGACGAGTAGATCTTTTCGCGTCCGCGCTTGCCACGCGAAGCCCACTCGTCGCGGTGATCCGCCATGGTTTCCATTGCCTCGACGAGGCGTGGCGTGATGCCGTAGGCGTGCGGCGTATAGGCCAATAGATCGAGTTTAACCGAGTCGAGATCGGCGGTATCGCCGTACTCGTTGGGAATCAGGATGCCGATGTCGTCATCTTCGATGACCTCGGCGGACGCGCCCGTGTCGGTGAGGATCATCGGCTTGCCGTAGAACATCGCCTCGTTCATCGCGATGCTCCAGCCTTCGATGAAGGACGGCAGCAGAAACGCGTCGGCGATGCGATGCACGTCGGCGACGTCGGCGATGTAGCCGGGCATCAGCATGTGCTGTTCCAGCCCTTCGCGCCTGATGAGATCCTTGAGCGCGTCGACGTGCGGCGCGAACACCGGGTTGCCGACGCACAGGATCTTGATGTCCTTGCGCTTGGCCACGATGCGCTTCATCGCGTCGACCATCACGTAATGGCCTTTGTGCAGGTTGTACGAAGCGACGTTCGCGAAGACGTAGTCCGTATCCGCGATACCCAGGTCCGCCCGGCGCAATGCGCCAGGCTTCTTCTCACGCGCCTCGTGCTCGCCGATGATGAGGCCGTTCGGCACGGTGATCACCTTTTCGGGCTTCACGCCGAGCCGGGCGGCCGCATAGCGCGTCGCGTTCCTCGACACGGAGATATAAAGATCGACGTACTTGTCGTTGTCGGCGAAGGCGCGGGCCTGCTCCGCCGAAAAGAACGCGTACACGTTATGGATGAAGGTGATGTTCCTGATGCCGAACTTCGCGAACAACGGATATCCGACGTACGAGAAATGCGACATCGCGAGATCCGGCCGAATCTGCGAGAGCAGTTGGCCATAGGCCTCGAGCGTGCCGCGCTCCGGCAAGCCGATCACGCGCAGACCGGCCTCCCGCGCGACGGCGCCGAGATGTCCGACCTTGCCCGAGGTAACGATCGTCACGTCGTAGCGGTCGCGATTGAACGCGATCGCCGAATCGAGCACGACTTTCTCGAGCCCGCCCTTATCGAACGACGCGAGTTCGATCAAAAGCCTGAGCTTGCCCGGATCGATGTCGGGCCGCTCGTAACTGATCGGTTGCGGCTTCGGCGCGAACAGTCGCTTTACAAGATTGAGTACGGTCATGACTTGAGGCAAAGAGACTTAGTGGGGAAGGAAACGCAGTCCGCGTTCGTCGACCGTACTGCCGAGGCCAATCGATTCGAGCAGTGTCCTGAAACACTCCGCCACGGTGCGGACCGAGAACTCCGCGAGCGCGGCATCGAATCCCGCATCGGCGATACGTTTCCAGAGTTCGCTGTCCTCATGCAGGCGCACGATCTGATCGGCCATCTCCTGCGCCGAATCGCCCTCGAGAACGTGCTCGCCCGCAACGAGCCCCATGCCTTCGCTCGCCACCTTGCTGAGCACGCATGGAACGCCGTGAAGAAGACTGGACACGACTTTTCCTTTCACGCCGGCGCCGAAACGCAGCGGCGCCACCGACAAACGCACGTGATCCAGAACCGTCGAAAGGTCCTCGACGAATCCGACGATGCGCACGCCGTCTTGCGGCGCGTCGAGTGCGGCGATGTCCGGTGTGACATTGCTGCCGACCACTTGCAGTTGCGCATCGGGCAGACGCCGGCGCACGAGCGGCCAGATCTCCTCGACGAGCCATTTGACTGCGTCGATGTTCGGCCGATGAGCGAAACCTCCCACGAAAACCACGCCTCGCCGCTGCTCGAAAGCGGTCGGCGCGCGCGTGGGCAAACGCGGAATCGGAATTCGATGGACGTTGGCTGCCGGCATGAGCCGCTTGACGATGTCCAGCTCGACGTGGCTCACCACGGTCGTCGCATCGGCGACACCGATCGCGTGCAGCTCCGCCCGGCGCACCTCGAGCGCATGGGCGAGCGCGGAAGCGGAACGCTCGAGTATCGCCGACCGCTCTTCGCGCAGGAAGTGCAGATCGACGGTGCTGAAAACGAGCTTCGCCTCCGGCGCCACGCGACGTACGGTATCGACGAGATGGCTAGCAACGCTGATTCGCTGAAGCATCACGACGCGGGCGGTCGCGGCCTCGCGCGTGACGATTTCCTGCAATGACACCATGCCGTTCGCGACCAGCACGCGGAAACCCCAACGGCGCAATGCGTCGGCGTACTCGCGCGGCTCCGATTGCTCGAACGCGGCAACGAAGCTCACCTGATAACCGAACGCCTGGAAGATCCGCATGTACCAGAAAAGGTCTGCCGATCCGGAATCCTGATCGGGCTTCGGCACGAATGCGTCGACGATCACGATCTTCGGCCTCGCCGCCAGCGGCAGAATATCGTTCGTTCCCGCATAGTTGGCGAAAACCGTGTCGAATCGCTCGCGCAGGCGCCAGCGCTGATACGCGTCGTCCCAGCTGTCGCGAGCCGGTGCGGGAATGGTTGCGGATTCGCTTACGAAGGAGAACCGCGCGAACGGCTGGCAATACGTGTGGACGCCCTCGCCCGCCAGCAACAGCGCGAGTGATGCGATGCCCGCCTCGAATGGCGCGCCCTCGATCAGCTGCGCCGACAGTTTGCGCCAGAGGTCGGCGTCGAGCATCAGGATGCCCGGTGATGCCGCAGTCACGCGCGCAACCGAGGACATGCGGGAATCGTCGTTCGCGTTCGCAATCAGGCGTCCGTCCGATGAGATACCGGAACCTGCGGCGATCACATTGCCGCTCGTGCCGAGAAGCGTACCTGTGACCGCGCCCGCGTCCGGGAACCGCTCGAACAGCTCGAGCATGTCATCCAGCCAACCGGGATGAGCAGCGAGCCGGTCCGACATGAGAACCAGATACTCGCCTTGCACCGCGCCGATGGCGTCGCGAACGTTCGAAATGTAAGCGGTGGCATCGGTGGCGTCGCGTACCGGCACGCCTCGCTGCGCGGCGGCCGGCACATTGTCATCGGCGATCACGACGACCTCCGTCGCCACATTGGCGAGCGTCGCGCTCAGCGCGCGCAGGCTCGCGTCGAGCGTCGTCGAATCCTTCGAGGCGATCACCGCGATGGTGACGCGCGGACGCGCTGCCTGCCGGAACGGCACAAACGGAACGTCGCGCCAGTCCGTCGTCGGCGCAGCCGAAGCACGCGTGACTTGGGCGCCGACCGAAGGCGGCGCGGGACGACGGCCGAGCAGCACCGCGGCGCGGGCCTTGGCCGGACGCAGAATGCGCGTGCTCACGGTACGCACCGGTTTCGTGATCCGCCATGAAAAGGAGGCGCGCAGCGCGTCGATCTCGGCATGCAGCGCGCGGTTTTGCGTGCGCAACGCGTTTTCGGTGTCGGTCGGGAGCGCACCGCCGGGCGACGCGGCGGCAGAGATATCCGAGGCGCGGTCGCCGTGCGATGCGATCTTCCCGAATGCATCGGAAAGCGCGACCAGCACCTGTTGCTGTTGTGCGAATTCCGAGTCGCGCTTCTGACGGTCTGCGGTCGCGCGCTCCAGATCCTGGTTGCGCTGGACGATCACTTCGTTGAGACGCACCGTCTCGCTCGTCAGGCGGCCGATGTCGGCATCCCGCGTCACGACCGCATCGGTGAGACGCACGGTTTCCGCTGTCAGATGGCCAATTTCGTTGGCGCGCTGCATCGTCTCGTTCGTGAGATGCGCGATCTCCGCGGCTTGCCGCGTCATCAGATCGCTGCGCGACTGGTCGTAATCGTGAAACGGCTTGCTAGCGTCAAGCTGACTTCCCTCGATCTCGGGAAGCGCGCCGTTGCTTGCAAGTGCGATGAAATAAACCGGATCGCTCGACAGATCGGACAACTCGCAAACACCGTCTTCCTTCAGCGTCCAGCATGACGGCTCGCCCAGCGAGGTGGAACCTTCGCGAACGATTACGGACCCCGCCCCGGCTTTCTGGCCGAACAACGCGACCTTGCCGAAGCCCGTCTCGAGCAGGCGCATGAACTCGGCGCGATCCAGTTCGCGGACGTGATACGCATTGGGCGATGATCCGGGCGGCGAATAGACCGGGCGATTCGGCGTCGAGACGATCAGAAGACCCCCGGGGCGCAACACGCGCACGACTTCGCGGATGAACGCCTCCTGCTCGGCGAAGTGCTCCAGCGTTTCGAACGACGTCACGACATCTACCGACGCGTCGGGCAGCGGGATGCGCGTCGCACTGCCGGCTTCGAAGCGAAGGTTGTCGCTGACGTAGCGCGCTTGGGCGGTCTCGACAGCGCGATCGTCGATGTCCACGCCAACGACGCTCTTTGCCCCCTGCGCGAGCATCGCCGAGCCGTAGCCTTCGCCCGACGCGATATCGAGGACATCCTTGCCTTCGCAGAGCTTCAGTGCGAAAAGGTAGCGGTGATAGTGCTCGTACTGGATCGGACCCTGCACCTGAGGAACGTAGCGTTCTCCCGAAAACAGATCGTCTGCGTGCTGACTTCCGAAACGAACACGCTTGACTGGACTCGTCATAAATAATGCCCTGGCGCGGCTCTTCCGCCGCCAATGTTGAAATAAAAGCGATTGCTCGCTATGCCCATGCGGGCACTAGCCGCATTGCGCGACCCTCGGCGGAAATGCCAGTGAGAAGACCGCCCCGCCTCCCAGCGCGAGATTCGGATTGTAGAACGGGTCTTCCCGGACCTTCGACTTCCATCGCTCATGCATCCATGCCGCTTCCTTTCCGAAGCGGGCAGCGTTCGACGATGTCATGTCGCTGCCGCGCGATGCCGATTCGTGATGGTACAGTTCGGCGAACGGAACATAGAGGTTCCGATACCCCGCCGCGCCAAGCTTCAAGCAAAAATCCACATCGTTGAATGCAACGGCCAGATGCTCTTCATCGAGTCCGCCGACTTCCTCGTACAACGCTTTCCTGACGACGAGACACGCTGCCGACACGGCCGATAGCTGCTGCGCCAGGACCGCGCGGCCGAAATAGCCGCGCGCGCCACGCGGCAGCATATGGTGCAGGTGTCCGGCCACGTCGCCGATGCCCAGTAACACGCCACCGTGCTGCAGACGGTCGTTCGGATACCAGAGGGCGGCCCCGACCGCGCCCGACTGCGGCAGCGCCGCGTAGCCCACGAGCGTTTGGAGCCAGTCCGGCGAAATCACTTCGATGTCGTTATTGAGCAGGCACAGGATCGAGCCCCGCGCACGCGCGACGGCCTGATTGTTCAACGCCGAATAGTTGAACGGCGCGTCGATGCGCAAGACGTTGATCTCGGGACGCCGCTCATAACGCGCGAGCAAGTCGAGCGCTCGCTTCTCGCGAGAGCCGTTGTCCACGATGATGATTTCGTACGCGTCGTAGCGGGTACGCGTCGTTACGCTCTCGATGCAGCGCTCGAGCAACTCGGCGCGATCCCGCGTCGGAATGATGATGGAGACCAACGGCGCCGGCTGCGGGACCGCGAAAGTCACGCGCAACATCGTAGAGTCGGGGGACAACTGCCGGACGTCGGCCTCGAACCCGGTGCGGACCAGATGTTCCGCGACCGACCGGACGGACGCCTCCCTCGCATACGGTTTGACGTCAACGCGCGCCGACGTGCTCTCGGCCGTCATCCGCCAGTGGTACAGAACGTGGGGCACATGGATTACAGCGCCGTCGCCCGCGCGCTCGACGCACCGCAACACGAGATCGTGATCCTGGCTGCCTTCGAACCCCGGCCGGAATCCGCCCACTTCCCGCACCAGGTTCGTCTCGAACACACCGAGATGCGAGAACATGTTCTGACCGAGCATCAGCGCCGGATTCCAGTCCGACTTGAAATATGGCTCGACACGCAGGCCGTTCGGCGCCAGCTTGTCCTCGTCGCTGTACAGCATCCGGGCCGACGGATTTCGCTCCAGGTACATGGCGACCATGCAGAGCGCATGCTCCGGCAAAACATCGTCGTGATCGAGCAGCGCGACGAACTCCCCCGTCGCCATGCTGAGGGCGTCATTGCTCGCGGCGCAGATATGGCCGTTGAACGCGCGGCGCATCACCTTGATGCGCGCGTCGCCACTTGCGTACTCGCGCAGAACGGCGCTCACGTGCGGCGCGGTCGAGGCATCGTCGGCGATGCAGAGTTCCCAGTGCGGATAGATCTGCGCACGCACCGACTCGATCATTTGCCGGAGGTATGTTTCAGGCGTATTGAATACCGGCACGAGAACCGAAATGACGGGCCGCCGGTGCAATGCGCGAACCGCTTCGCCGAGGGCCTCGCGCTTGGCATCGTCGAGTGTGTCGTAGCGTTCGACCCATGCGCGATAGTCGGTGGTGTCGTCGCGCGCCGCCCGATTGCGCAATCCCGCGAGACCTTCCCGGCGCCACACCGCCCAGCCGGCGCGCAGCGCCGGTATCACGCCGCCACGCAACGTGATGGCATGCTGCAACGCGCGCAGCGATCTTTGCGGTATTTGCACGAGGGCGGTAGTCCGCATGGGTTCAGACCTGCGCTTCGTACGCCGAAACCACTTCTTCGGTCGGACCGAAGGCGCGCACGCGCCCGTGGTCCATCCACAGCACCTTGTTGCACATGCGGCGGATCTCGGCGTTCGCGTGCATCGCCAGCACCACGATCTCCGAGCGGTGATGCAGGTCCTGCAGACGCGCCTTGGCCTTGTTCATGAACGACGCATCGCCGACGCCCATGACTTCGTCGAGCAAGAGGATGTCGGCATCGACGGCAGTCGAGACCGCGAAGGCGAGACGCACGCGCATGCCGCTGGAATACGTGCGTAGCGGAAGATCGAGATAGTCGCCAAGTTCGCAGAAATCCGCGATCTCCTGCTGTTTGGTCTGAATCTCGCTATCGCTCATGCCGAGCAGCAGCCCGCGCAAGCGAATGTTCTGAAGACCGGTCGAGTTGTCGTCCATGCCGAGGCTGATGTCCAGCAGCGGAACGATCTTGCCCTCGCACGACATCGTCCCGCTGGTCGGCGCATAGATGCCCGCCATGATGCGAAGCAGCGTGGACTTGCCCGCGCCGTTGTGGCCGATCAGGCCGATACGGTCGCCGCTTTCGAGCCGCAGGTCGATGTTGTCGAGCGCGCGCACCACGATCACGCCGTCGTTGTCCTCGGCGATGGCGTTGCGTCGGCCCATGCGCATCACCTTCTTCTTCAGGGAGCGCCCTTGTACATCGTAAATGGGCAAATCGAGCGTTGCGCCCTTGAGTTCTATGAACGCCATGATGTTTCTCTCAAATCCAGTACGGGATGCGCTTCAGATAGCGGCTCGTCAATGTCAGTGCGATCAGCCAGCCGACCACAGCCATGCCGACGCACACGCCCCAGGTCAGCAGGCTCGGCACCTCTCCGATGAGCGGCTCGCGCACCAGGCTGAGAAGATGGGCGAGCGGATTCCAGTCGACGATGAACGAAAAGCGCGTCAGCGAATTCGGGCGATACAGCACGGGTGTGACATAGAAGGCGATCTGGATCAGCGCCTGAATGATCTGCGGCAAATCACGGAAGCGCGCCGACAGGAGCGACGCCACCATGGCGATCCACATTGCGTTCAGCACGTAGATCGCGAGCGCGGGAATGAAGATCGGGAGCGTTTCCCAGCTCTTCACGCCGTACACCGCGAGCAGGACCACGACGATCACGAAATTGTGCGTGAGGATCACCAGGTTTCGCCACACGACCTGCAAGATGAAGATGAGCTTCGGCGTCGAGGCCTGTCTGATGTACGTTCCGCTTACGATGTAGGCATTGCTGCCCTCGGACACCGTGCTGGAAAGCATCGTCCACATGACGAGGCTGATCGACAGAAACGGCAGATAGTCGCTCATCTTCTGACCGAACAGCGCGCCGTAGACGACGCCGATGGAACCGATCATCACGCCCATGCTGATGGTCAGCCAGAACGGGCCCAGTCGCGAGCGGGCGTAGCGCTGCCTGACCTCGAGCCAGCCCAGCAGAGTCCAGAGCCGCCATGAAGCGATGCTTCGTTTCAAATCGACAAGTGCGAGATTAAGCATTGAGTATTGAAAGAATGACAGTAGTTGCCGTTTTCGACGGCTCGAAGAGCTTGCAAAGAACCTTCAGCGCTCGCGCAATGCGCCCATCCGGCCGGTCAGCCCGTGCCAGATGCCCAGCACGGCCATGCGCAGATGGTGAGCGCGCGGGCGCATGAACAGCCCATAAATTGCCAGACGCACGGGAAACTTCACGAGTTCCGTGGACTTCCAGCTCCACGGAATATAGCTTCGCCGGATCAGCGCTACGGCATTACGAAACAAATAGTAGTGCCGCAACGGACTGTGACTCGGGTAGGCCCGTCCGAAGATGACGACCGGCTCGCCACCCAGCGAATGCTGCAGACGCAACGCCGGTGCGCCGAGCACGGCGTATCCCTTGGCTCGAGCGCGAATGCACCACTCAAGATCGACGAAGTCGATGAACAGCTCGTCCTCCATCGGGCCGATATCGCCCCACGCCGCCAGGTTGATGCACGAGCCCGATGTGATCAGAAAATCCACGTCGATCGGCTGCGTGCCGACGGGCGCGACGCGTTGCAGCTTCCAGTACCCGAAGCGCACAAACGGTGCGACTCCTCCGAGCCGCGCGTCCTCATATGCGGGGCCGATCAGCGCGACGCGCCCGCCCCGCTCCAGTTCTTCGTCGAGCGCGCGAGGCAGCGCCGCGAGCAGGTGTTCCGAAGGCTCGCTGTCCTGGTCGAACAGGAGCGCGCTCGAGCATCCCATGCCGATCAGCACGTCGACGCCCTGATTGAGCGCTGTCGCGATGCCCAGATTCGCGCCATTCGCGACATGCACGATCCGGGAATCCAGACCGAGTGCCTCCGCCGGGGTCGCGTTTTCCGTGTTGTCGACCACGACGCACGGCGCGAATCGGGCGAATCGATTCGCACGCTTCACGCAGTCGCCGTCGGGCCGATAGAAGACGACGACGATACCCGTACGCCGTTCGCCGTTATTCACGTCGATCCACGATTCGGATTCGGAACGCTGCGACGCCATTGCGCGCGCAACCCTCTGCCGCTCGACCGCTCACACTCATGACGCGCCGCCCGCCATGCACAAGCGCAGCGCTTCGTCCCACGCGGGCAAGATCAGACCGAATCGCTCGGCGAGCTTGTCATGCGACATGCGTGAGTTTGCGGGACGCTTCGCGGGCACCGGATAATCCGCGGCGGGGATGGGCAGCACCTTCGGCGCCCCCTCGCCCATTGCGACCGCGAAGATCGCCTGCGCGAACCCGTGCCACGAGGTCGCCCCGGAGGCCGTGAGGTGATAAATGCCCGAATGCTTCGACCACCAGTCGGCGGTATCGGCGGCGATGCTTTGCGCGAGCACGTGAGCCGTGGCGGCCGCGATCGTGTTGGACCAGGTCGGCGCGCCGATTTGATCCGCGACCACGCTCAGTTGATCGCGCTCGGCGCCGAGCCGCAGCATCGTCAGGAGAAAATTCTTGCCACGCGTGCCGTACACCCAACTCGTGCGGAAGATCAGATGGTCGCAACCCGAAGCCGCGATCGCCCGCTCGCCCGCCAGCTTGCTCTTGCCGTAGACGTTCTGCGGGTTCACCGCGTCGTCTTCGACATAGACGCCGTCCTTCGTGCCGTCGAACACGTAATCGGTCGAATAGTGAACCAGCGCGGCCGACAGACGCTTCGCCTCTTCGGCGAGGACGCCGGGCGCTTCGCCATTCGCGCGCATCGCCGCTTCCGCATCGCTTTCCGCCTTGTCGACCGCGGTGTAAGCGGCCGGATTTACGATCAACGACGGCTTCACTTCGCGAACCACCTTCCGGATTGCGTCGAGATCGCCGAGGTCGAGCTTGTTGCGGTCGAGCGCGACGACCCTGCCGAGTCCCTGCAAAGTGCGCGCGAGCTCGAAGCCAACCTGACCATTCACGCCAGTCAGCAGGATTGTTCGCTGAGAATCTTGAGTCATCGCGTCGCTCACTCGAAACACTCGGCTTCGCCCAGACGCTTCCCCGCCGCGTCCTTCGCCGCGAGCATCGGCTCGAAATCGATCGGCCATTCGATGCCGATCTCCTTGTCGTTCCACACGATGCTGCGTTCGAACTCGGGAAACCAGTAGTCCGTCGTCTTGTAGAGGAACTGCGCCGCATCCGACAGCACGACGAAACCGTGCGCAAACCCCGGCGGCACCCACAATTGCCGATGATTCTCCGCCGACAGATTCACGCCCACCCACTTGCCAAAGTTCGGCGAACTCTTGCGGACGTCGACGGCGACATCGAACACTTCGCCTTCCACCACGCGCACGAGTTTGCCCTGCGCGTGCTGAATCTGATAATGCAGACCGCGCAGCACGCCCTTCGCCGAGCGCGAGTGGTTGTCCTGCACGAATTCGACGCCCGCCTCGACGTGCTCGGCAAACTCGCGAGCGTTGAAGCTTTCATAGAAATACCCGCGCGCATCGCCGAACACCTTCGGCTCGATGATCTTGACTTCGGGCAGCGCCGTAGCGGTTACTTGGATGGCCATGCGACTTGGTCCTTCGGAAGATTGAGCAGATATTGACCGTAGGCGTTCTTCGAAAGCGGCTTCGCGAGCTCGAGCAGTTGCTCGTCGCCGATCCACTTCTTGCGATACGCGATTTCCTCGGGACACGCCACCACCAGCCCCTGACGCTTCTGCAACGTCGCGATGAACGTGGCCGCGTCGATCAGCGAATCGTGCGTACCGGTGTCGAGCCACGCATAGCCACGCCCCATGATTTCGACATTGAGCCGCTTCTCCGCCAGATAGCGAGAGTTCACATCCGTAATTTCGAGTTCGCCGCGCGGGGACGGCTTGATATCCGCCGCGATGTCGCACACCTGATTGTCGTAGAAGTAAAGACCCGTCACCGCGTAGTTCGAGCGGGGCTTCGCGGGCTTTTCTTCGATCGACAGCGCTCTGAATTGCTGATCGAACTCGACCACGCCATAACGCTCGGGATCCTGCACGTGATAGGCGAACACCGTTGCGCCATCGGTACGGGCACTGGCCGCGTCCAACTGCTTGACGAGATCGTGTCCGTAGAAGATGTTGTCGCCGAGAATCAACGCCGACGGATCATTGCCAACGAATTCCCGCCCGATGATGAACGCCTGCGCAAGCCCGTCCGGCGACGGCTGCACCGCGTACTGAATGTTCATGCCCCACTGGCTGCCGTCGCCGAGCATCGACTCGAAGCGCGGCGTGTCTTGCGGTGTCGAGATGATAAGCACATCGCGGATGCCGGCGATCATCAGCGTCGACAGCGGGTAGTAGATCATCGGCTTGTCGTAGACCGGCAGAAGCTGCTTCGACACCGCGTGCGTGATCGGGTAAAGCCGCGTGCCGGACCCGCCGGCCAGAATAATGCCCTTGCGCGCCATGATTCAGCCCCTCACGCGCGCTGCGCGTAGTTCGTCTCGACCCATTTCCGGTAGTCGCCGGAAGCCACTTCGTCGGCCCACGCCTGGTTGTCCAGATACCACTGAACCGTCTTCGCAAGACCCGTCTCGAAGGTCTCCGCAGGCTTCCAGCCGAGTTCGCGCTCGAGCTTGCGCGCGTCGATGGCGTAGCGGCGGTCGTGGCCCGGACGGTCCTTTACATATGTGATCTGATCGCGATACGAACCGCTCGACTTCGGCTTCGCGCGGTCGAGCAAGTCACACAGCGTGTGCACGACTTCGAGATTCTTTTTCTCGTTCCAGCCGCCGACGTTATACGTCTCGCCGGGCACGCCGCGTGCGAGCACCTCACGGATCGCGGAGCAGTGATCGCCCACGTACAGCCAATCGCGCACGTTCTGGCCATCGCCGTAGACCGGCAGCGGCTTGCCGCCGAGCGCGTTGGCGATCATCAGCGGAATCAGCTTTTCAGGGAATTGATACGGACCGTAATTGTTCGAGCAATTCGTGGTCAGGACCGGCAGTCCGTACGTGTGGTGATACGCGCGAACGAGATGGTCGGAGCCGGCCTTGGTCGCGGAATACGGGCTGTTCGGCGCGTACGGCGTGGTCTCGGAGAACTGCGGATCGGTGGCCGAAAGCGAGCCGTACACTTCGTCGGTCGATACGTGCAGGAAGCGGAACGCCTGCTTCTCGTCTTCGGGCAGCTTGCTCCAGTACATCCGCCCGGCTTCGAGCAGCGTGAACGTGCCGACGACGTTCGTCTGCACGAAATCGGCCGGGCCGTGGATCGAGCGATCGACGTGGCTCTCGGCGGCGAAGTGCAGAATGGCGCGCGGCTTGTGCTTGGCCAGCAGCGCATCGATCGCGGCGCGGTCGCAAATATCGGCGCGCTCGAAGATGTGGCGGGGATCGTCCTTCAGAGACTTGAGCGTTCCCAGATTGCCCGCATACGTCAGCTTGTCGACGTTGAGCACGGGTTCGTCCGAACCATTGAGCCAATCCAGCACAAAATTGGCGCCGATGAAACCGGCGCCGCCCGTCACGAGAATCATACGTGGCCCTCTTTATAGCTTTCCGTCAGGTGATTACGCCGCGCGAAAGCTTGAATATGCGAAAAAATTGCGACAGTTGCGGTGGATGAAAGCAGAACCGGAAGATATGACCGATTTTCGTGCATTCCCGCCCCAGTTTGGTCAACCCTGAATTATAAGGCTCCGCCATTCGAAAACTAGACGGATAACAACTTGATACAGCTCGCGATTTATGGTTGCACAGGTGGCAGCAGGTAATGCCAGCCTTGCATCCGTCGGATGAAGACACAGTGTTTGCCCGCTGTTCCATAATCTTCGCTCACCCGGATTTCCTCTTAGAAGCCTGACAACAAGTCTCCCAGATGACCATCGCCACCTCCCCCGCTCCCCTCGTCTTCGGCGATCTCCAGGGCTGCTGCGATCCCTTCCAGCGCCTCCTCAAAAAAGCCGCGCCATCACCCGACACACCGCTCTGGTTCGCGGGCGATCTCATCAACCGTGGTCCGAAGTCCTTGCAGACCTTGCGCGAGATCATCGTCCTCGGCTCGCGCGCAACCGTCGTGCTCGGCAATCACGATCTGAATCTGCTCTCCGTCGCCGCCGGCCTGCGCAAGCCGAAAAAAGGCGACACGCTCGATGAAATCCTCGAAGCGCCCGACGCCGCCGATCTCATCGAGTGGGTGCGTCACAAGCCGGTCGCGCACTTCGAAAACAATGTGCTGATGGTTCACGCGGGCGTGTTGCCGCAATGGGACGCGACGATGACGATGGAACTCGCGCACGAGCTCGAGCAAGCGCTGCGCGCACCGAACTGGAAGGAAACGCTCGCGTCGCTCTACGGCAACGAGCCGCATCGCTGGGACGATTCACTGAAGGGCGCCGACCGGCTGCGCGTGATCTATAACGCGTTGTCGCGCATCCGCTTCTGCACACCCGAAGGCGCGATGGAGTTCGCCAACAACGGCGGCCCCGACGCGGCGCCGCCCGGCTACATGCCGTGGTTCGACGTGCCGGACCGCCGCACGCAGGACGTGACGATCGTCTTCGGCCACTGGGCCGCGCTCGGTCTCATGATCCGCGACGACGTTCTCTGCCTCGATTCGGGCTGCGTGTGGGGCAACAAGCTGTCGGCGGTGCGCCTGACGGCCGATCCCGCAGAGCGCGTCGTCACGCAGGTGAGCTGCTCGATGAAGAAGTGAGCGGCACTTCCGTCATCGCATCGGCGGCGGCGGGCAGGCCACGCATCCGCTGAAGTGCGGCGTCGACGGAAGCCTGCGCCTCGCTCGCGAGCAACCGCCGGTCCGCGCCCGGTGCGAGCGGATCGCACACGTAAAGATGCGCGGTGAGCGGCCGCGCGCGCAAGAGCGCATCGAGCGAATCGTTGAGCGACATATCGCCGATATACGCCGGCGCGGTCGATTGCCTTCCTTGCGCATCCTCGTACATCAGGCAGATCGGCTGCACCGGGCACGACGCCGACACCGCCGCCTGAAACATGTTCGCGTGAAAGGGCAGCAGCGCTTGCCCGTCCGAGGTCGTGCCTTCCGGAAAGACGCACATCTTTTCGCCAGCAAGCAGACGATCCGCGAGCTCGTGCATGATGCGCTTCGCGTCGCTGCGCTTCTCGCGCTGCACGAACACCGTATCCAGTTGATGCGCAAGCCAGCCGACCACCGGCCATTTGCGGATCTCCGCCTTCGACACGAACGGCGTCGGACGCCACGCGTTGATGACGTAGATATCGATCCACGAGATGTGATTGCCGACGACGAGCACGCCGCTATCGAGCCGCGCCTCGTCGTTATGCACGACGAGCTTCATCCCCGACAGCCGCAGCATTTCGAGCGACCACAGTCGGTTCATCTCGGCGCGTTCGGCCGCCGACGCGCGGGCAAAGCGCGTCGCGACGATCCACATGCCGTACAACAGATGCGCGACGAGCCGCAGCTTGCGCCATGCGAAGCGCATGTTCAGCGGCTCTCGTAAGCGACGTGACCGCCGACCACCGTCGCACGCACGCGCGCCGGCAATTCGTAGCCACGAAACGGCGTGTTGCGGCCCTGGCTCTTCAGCTTCAGCGGATCGACGCGCCATTCGCTCGCCGCATCGAACACGCACAGATCGGCGAGCGCGCCCGTCGCAATGCGGCCGGCGGGGAGCTTCAGCACGTCGGCGGGCGCGGACGTGATGCGCGACAGCGCCTTCGCGAGCGGCACGTTCGCTTCGCGCGCCCACTTCACCGTCAGCGACAGCAGCAATTCGAGGCCGGTCGCGCCGGGCGTCGCTTCGGCGAAGGGCAGCAGCTTTTCGTCGTCGTCGAGCGGCGTGTGATCGGAGCAGATCGCGTCGATGGTGCCGTCGGCGAGACCCGCGCGGATCGCATCGCGGTCGCGTTGCTGACGCAGCGGCGGATCGAGGCGAAATTGCGAATCGAAATAGCCGATGTCGATATCCGTCAGATGCACGTGATTGATGGTCACGTCGCACGACACGGCGATTCCTTCGGCTTTCGCCGCGCGCACGAGCGCGACGCCCGCCGCCGACGACAGATGCGACAAATGCACGCGCGCGCCCGTCACGCGCATCAGTTCGAAGATGGTATGCAGCGCGATCGTTTCCGCCGACACCGGCACACCCGACAGCCCCAGCCGCGACGCCACCGCGCCGCTCGCCGCCACGCCGCCCTTCGACATGTACGCATCCTGCGGACGCAGCCACGCGGTATAGCCGTACGTGGTCGCATACTGCAGCGCGCGTTGCAGCGTGCGCGTATCGACGATCGGGTTATCCGCCTGCGAAAAGCCGACGCAGCCCGCTTCGGTCAGCTCGACCATCTCGGTGATGGTCTCGCCCTTGAGCCCGACCGTCAGCGCGCCGAGCGGATACACATGCGCGAGATGCAGTTTCTGCGCGCGAAACTTGAGCATTTCGACAAGACCGGGTTCGTCGAGCGTCGGATCGGTGTCGGGCGGGCACACGAGACTCGTCACGCCGCCCGCCATCGCGGCGGCCATCTCGGATTCGAGCGTCGCCTTATGTTCGAAGCCCGGTTCGCGCAGACGCGCCGACAAATCGACGAAACCCGGCGCGACGTAAAGCCCGGAAGCGTCGATGATCTTCGCCGCGTTGAAATCCGCGGGCGCCTCGCCGATGCCGACGATCCTGCCCGCCGCGATGAACACGTCCTTGCGCTCTTCCGTGCCGGCCGCCGGATCGATGATCGTGCCGTTCTGAATCTGGATCTTCATGTCGTCTTTGTCAGTCAGTGTTGCCGGCCACGATGCCCATCACCGCCATGCGCACGGCGATGCCGAAAGTCACCTGATTCAGGATGACCGACTGCGGGCCGTCGGCCACTTGCGAGTCGATTTCCACGCCGCGATTCATCGGGCCGGGATGCATGACGATCGCATCGGGCGCGGCGAGCGCGAGACGCTCGGGCGTCAATCCCCAGCTCTTGAAGTACTCCTGCGCGGACGGCAGCAGCGCGCCGCTCATGCGCTCGTTCTGCAGGCGCAGCATGATGATGACGTCGACGCCCTTCAGCCCTTCGTCGAGATTGTGATAGACGTGCACGCCCATCTGATCGAGATTGCCCGGCAACAGCGTGCGCGGTCCGATCGCGCGCACTTCGGGCACGCCGAGCGTCGTCAGCGCGTGAATGTCGGAGCGCGCGACGCGCGAATGCAGGATGTCGCCGACGATCGCCACGCGCAGCTTCGTGAAGTCGCGCTTGTAATGGCGGATCGTGTACATGTCGAGCAGGCCCTGCGTCGGATGCGCGTGACGGCCATCGCCCGCATTGATGACGTGCACGTGCGGCGCGCAATGCTCGGCGATCAGATACGGCGCGCCGCTCGATGCGTGACGCACGACGAACATGTCGGCGTGCATCGCGGAGAGATTGTTGATCGTGTCGAGCAGCGATTCACCTTTGCTCGTCGACGATGCGTTGATGTTCAGATTCAGCACGTCGGCCGAAAGACGCTTCGCCGCGATCTCGAACGTGGTGCGCGTGCGTGTCGAGTTCTCGAAGAAGAGATTGAACACCGACTTGCCGCGCAAAAGCGGCACCTTCTTCACTTCGCGATCGGTCACGCTGACGAACTGCTCGGCGGTATCGAGGATGTGCGTGACGATCGAGCGCGGCAATCCTTCGATGCTCAACAGGTGCTTCAGCTCGCCGTTCTTCGTCAGCTGCGGATTGCCCTTGAGAAAGCCGTAGCGAAAGGTGTCGGGCGCGGCGGCGCCTTCGGTGGCGGTATTCATGTCGATCCCGGATGTACTTTGAAAAGACGTCGAAGCGCTCGCTTCAGCTGGCGCGCGCTTCCGTCCTGAAGTCGAATGCGCCGTCTTCGCGACGCGCGAGCACGAGATTCTGATTCGCGGGCACATCGAGCGTCGCGCCGGTGAAACGCGCGCCGATCGGCATTTCGCGCCCGCCGCGATCGGCGAGCACCGCGAGATCGATCGATGCCGGACGGCCATAGTCGTACAGCTCGTTGATCGCCGCGCGCACGGTGCGCCCCGTGGACAGCACGTCGTCGACCAAGATGATGCGGCGGCCGTTCACATCGAAGGGGAGCGAGGTCGGGCTCGCCTGGCTGTGCAGGCCTTTCTTCGCGTAGTCGTCGCGATGCAGCGCCACGTTCACCACGCCGAAGCGCGGCGCGTTCAGATCCTTCGCGAGCCGCTCGGCAAGCCACACGCCGCCGCTGAAAATGCCCGCGAGCACGGCGCCGTCGGGCGCGGCGAGCAATTGTCCGTAGGCAGCGCGAATCTGGTCGACGAGCGCGCGATACAGCGCCTCGGCGTCAATGGAACTCATGATCGTCGGCAAGTCCGTCGAGATATTGTTGAAGGATGACGCGCGCGGCTTCGGCGTCGATTTCGTCGAAGCGGCCCCGCGCATTGGCGCGCACGCCGCGCTCGCGCAAATCGGCTTTGGCGTCGACGGACGAGTAGCGCTCGTCCACCCATTGCACCGGCACGTTGAAACGTCCGTTCACCTGATTGCCGAAGCGCTTGGCGAGCGCGCTCATTTCGTGCGGCGTGCCGTCGGGATGCATTGGCATGCCGACGACGATGGCGTCGGGCTTCCACTCGTCGAGCAGCTTGCCCACTTCGACGAAGCGATAGTCGCGATTGCGGTTTTCCAGCGTGACGAGCGCGCGCGCGTGGCGGGTGAGCGTATTGCCGACGGCGACACCAATGCGTTTCTCGCCGTAATCGAATGCCAGCAGCGTGGCTTCGCGGCTCATGCGTGCCCTGCTTCGCCGGACAACATCGAGCGCGACACGCCGAGCAGCGAGAGCGCCGCTTCGAGGCGGTCTTCGGCGGGTACGTCGAAGATGATGCGCGGATCGGCTTCGACGGTCAGCCAGCCGTTCTTCGAGATTTCCTCTTCGAGCTGGCCCGCGCCCCAGCCGGCATGACCGAGCGTGAGCAGGAAGCGCTCGGGGCCCTTGCCGCTCGCGACTGCTTCGAGCACGTCCTTCGACGTGGTCATGGCAAGGCCGCCGGGCACGCTCATCGACGAGCTATAGGGTTCGCCCTCGCCCGCTTCGTGCAGCACGAAGCCACGCTCCGTCTGCACGGGACCGCCGAAATAAACGGGCAAATGGACGAGCGGCTCGATTTCGAGCTTGAGATCGATGCGATTGAAGAGCGATTGAAGGTCGATGTCGGTCGGCCGGTTGATGACGAGACCGAGCGCGCCCTTCTCCGTGTGATCGCAAAGGTAGACCACCGTTCCTGAAAACGTCGGATCGGCCATGTTGGGCATGGCGATCAGGAACTGATTCGTCAAATTGATGCGATCGGAAGTCTTGGACATAATTCAGAATTTTAACAAAGGCGCTGCGAGATGGCCGACTTTGATGTGGGTCTGGTCTGGTTTCGGCGGGATCTGCGCGCGGCAGACAATGCTGCACTCTATCACGCGCTTACAAGGTGCCGTCGGGTGCTGTGCGCCTTCGTTTTCGATCGCGATATTCTCGCGCCGCTCGACAAAAAAGACCGGCGCGTGCCGTTCATTCACGCGAGCGTCGTCGAGCTGGATCGCACGCTGCGCGAGGCGGGCGGCGCGTTGATCGTGCGGCACGGGCACCCCGTGCACGATATTCCTTCGCTCGCACGCGAATGCGGCGCGAACGCCGTGTTCGTCAATCGCGATTACGAGCCGGCGGCGAAGGCGCGCGACGAAGCCGTCGCGCAGAAGCTCGCGAGTCAGGACATCGCGTTCTTCTCTTTCAAGGATCAGGCCGTCTTCGATCACGACGATGTGATGACAGGCGCCGCAAAGCCCTACACCGTCTTCACGCCGTACAAGCGCAAGTGGCTCGCGACGCTCACGCCCGATGCGCTTGCGCCCTACGCATCCGAAGAACATCTGGACGCGCTCGCCAAGCCGCCGTCGAACGTGAAGCATGCGATTCCATCGCTCGATGCGCTCGGTTTCGGCGATGCACCCGCGCCTGCGTTTCCCGCCGGCACGCGCGGCGCCTATGAGCTCTTCGACGATTTCCGGGACCGCATGATCGACTACGGCCGCACGCGCGATTTCCCCGCGCTAAAAGGGCCGAGCTATCTCGGCGTTCATCTGCGGCACGGCACGATGTCGATCCGCGCGCTCGCCCGCAGCGCCCACGATGCGCAGCGTCACGGCGACAAGGGCGCCGAAACGTGGCTAGGCGAGCTGATCTGGCGCGAGTTCTATTTCTCCGTGCTGCACCATTTTCCCCACGTCGGCGTGGCTGGCGATCATCGCGCGTTCAAGCCGGAGTACGACCGCATCGGCTGGGAAACGGGCGATGCCGCCGACGCGAATTTTGCCGCGTGGTGCGCGGGTCAGACGGGCTATCCGCTCGTCGATGCGGCGATGCGGCAGATCAACGCGTCGGGATACATGCATAACCGTCTGCGCATGGTCGTGGCGAGCTTTCTGACAAAAGATCTCGGCATCGACTGGCGACGCGGCGAGGCGTACTTCGAAGCGCATCTGAACGACTTCGAGCTGTCGAACAACAACGGCGGATGGCAATGGGCCGCGTCGAGCGGCTGCGATGCGCAACCGTACTTTCGCATCTTCAATCCGGTCACGCAGTCACGGAAATTCGATTCGGCGGGCAAGTTCATCCGTCATTACGTGCCAGAGATCGCGGCTCTTTCCGATCGCGATATCCACGCGCCGTGGCTTGCAAAACCGGCGCTGAAAGCGGCGAAGATCTCGCTCGGCGCGGATTATCCGCAGCCGATCGTCGATCACGAAGCCGCCAGAAAACGCACGCTCATGCGTTATGACGTCGTGCGCGCGCCGGGCCCGAAGCAGCTTCCGCCCGACGACGACGGCGAAGACTAGCGCGCAAACGGCGCAGGTTTTTCGATCATCGACGTCAGCGCGACGATCGATCCGCGCCCTTCCGAAGGCGCAATGCCGGCCGCCGCCTGATGCAGCATCGAACGCAGCATTTGCGCGGCGCGCTCGGGCACGGTCGCGTCGATGCCGCGTGTCGCGCCTTCGGCGCCATCGGCGTGCGTTTCGCCGTGATGCGCGACGCGCCGCCATGCGAGGCCGAGCGTATCCGCCAAGAGCGCGACATGCCCGAGGCCCAGCGCGCAAGCCGCCGCGCCCAGCCGATGCGACGCGTCCGCCGCCGACAGCGCCGCCGCTTCGTCGACCATGCCGGTTTCGTTCGCCTGCGTGCCGCGCTCGACGAGCGCGTCGATCGACGTTTCCGCGCTCTGCAGGAAGTCCTCGTAAGCACTCGCGTTCACGCGCAGCACGCCGAGATCGCGCGTCGCGGCGTCGCGCGAGGCTTCCTCGCCCGCCTGCGCGGCGCTCTCTTCCCACGCCGCTTCCGATTCGGGCGTCGCGGCGACGTGCCACGCGACCGTCAGGCCGTAATCGCGCAAAACATCGACGTGGTCGGCATCTTCCGGCCGCGCGCCGTAGAGCGCGAAATCGCGCCACAGCAGCGCGAGCGTCGCGCGCACGAGCGAGCGCGGCGCATACGACAGCGCGTGCGCCTGATCCGCCAGCACGAGGTTGAAGCGCGCGTAGAGACGCTTGACGTCGGCGATGTAGTCCAGCTCGCCGCCGGTGGGCTGGGCGCGCCCGCGCCGCGCCACCACCCCCGCCCACCCGAGCCGCCAGAAATAGAAGGGATCCGGGGCGCGCAGTTCGTCGACGCTCGCGTCGACGCGCGCGTAGGTGT